>NC_019676.1:207500-542500 GCF_000316625.1 Nostoc sp. PCC 7107
ATTGGCTTTATTTTACATATTTGAATTTACTCTCCGATTTTTATTAGCAATTAAGATGCGTTCGCCCTGGAGAGGAGAATTGTAGCTGTGCTTGCTACTTCGGTCTGGGACAGATGGTTACACTATTCTTCACAACTTTATATTTATGTTGATTTACACTTGCTGAGGTAGCGGTTAAGCTATGAAGATTTTTACTAGGGTAGATAATTTTCTCATCTGCTAAGTGTATGGAAAATAAATTTTCATCTTGTAGAGTAAGACAGTGACAACTGCTGTTTACCAAAATTAGACAAGCAAGCTAGGAGTAACTTGTAGTCAAATTTAATTATGGGAAACCAACTGTCATCCTTGAGAGTCTGGTTTCAAAATAGGTAACAGCACCAGCCCCTACCAGCCCGATCACCTATGCTAAAAGTTATGCACTCGGCCGCCGACCCAGCCACACCCAATTCCCAATGGGAGGACTTAATCAAGCTTCCAAACCCAAATACAGTCCAATGGGATAATATAAAAACTCAGTTGGACTTGGTACTGTTGGCGCTAGAAACCTTAACTGGGATTGGTTCTGAAGCAATGCTCTCAGCGGCAGTTAACCTAAATTTAGAGTCAAGAGTGCCAGACCGCGTAGCTTTATGGCGACTACGACAGTCTAATCCTCTACGCAAAGGTCAAGGAGGGCGAAAAAAGCTAGATGTTGAAGAAGCGCGATCGCTTGTTTTAATCATCTGCTATCTCGCTAAACAGCACCAAGAATTAATTCGCCGTGCTGTTGGGTTACTAGAGCAAATGGCGGAAAACAACCGGGAACCTCATCAGGCTGCTTTACTTGGAGATTACATTGATGCTTTTTGCAACACTTACCAAGAGCGGATGGAAGAGGATGACCAAATCTCAACGGAATTACTAACCCACCTAGCACTCAAGCTGCTTGTAGACTTGTTATTCTACAGCGCTCCTGCTGGACACCGCCGTCTCTGGCTCGCACTCATCGACTCCGCAAAATATTGAAAACGTCTCCTTCCCAGTTTCTCCCATGCCTGTATCAAATTCTGTCATTCGTCGCTACACACCCCCCACTTGCACACTAGAAGTATTGGCGCAAAGCTCTCCTTTGTCCCGTTGGATGGGGAAAACTGTCATTAAGCAACTCAGCTTTGAGTTACGCATTGACGATCCACGACTACCAGAAGAACGCAGGGTTGTAATTCGGGGCGATCGCGACCAACTTGAAGCTTTGTGTGATGCCGTTACCAGCTATGTGCAAGAATTTCTCCAACAGTCCCCAGAAAGCTTTGGGATGAGTTTTTCTGCTCCCCAAGACTCAACTAAAACATCTGACAATTCAGGGTTGAGGGATGTTCACCAATCTTCCCTATCAACACAAACTTTAAAATCTTTCACATCAGATATCCCCAGAGCCAAAATATATTTAGAACAAAGCAGTTCTTTAACTCACAAGCTGCATCTTGGCTCTCTCGCCAGTCAAGCATCTAGCCCATTCATTCAATTAAGTCTGTTGCAGCTTTTTGATTTAGCCTCAGCCTTGGATGAATACTCAGATGATGTCATGGCGTTACCTGCTCTGAATAATACCAGTTCTGTTGTCCACTTCCCGGCTTGGGCATCTGTAGCCGCAGTTTTGGTTTTAAGTGTCGGTTTATTGCCAATAACGTTACAATACGCTAACAATTATCGGCAAAATCAACCAACAACAGCCAACAAAAATACTTCTACAGAGTCTAACGTAGCTTTAGCACCGCCGTCATCAGCTAACTTGAATACACCGTTACCGGGACTAACACCTTCGGATAATTTGCCATTGCTACCACCTATCGACTCGACTCTTCCTCTTCCGACTTCCCGTTTGCCAACACAACCTGTTTTATCTCCGGGTGCTAATCTTTCTGCTAACTCCCAAACATCTTTGAGTTTACCGCCAACATCTTCAAAAAATGTTCTGAACGTACCTCAGACAGCAATTAGTGCCAAGAATAATCCATCAAGTACCTCATCTACAACAATTCCTGGTCAACAAATTGCTCTGAACCCAAATCTTAATTTGAATACTGCACAACCAATTACCAAGGGTGAAATTACTTTACCTCAAAGGCGGAGTCTCCCATCTCGTCTATCTGGAACTGATAATTTATCATCTACTAGCAGCATCCCAGCAGTTCCCCCGCCTCTGGCTAACCTACCAAATGAAAATCGCAGCAATAATTTTCCTCAAGGGTACTCACCAACAAACCAACAACTAGGAGAAAAAATTAATTCTTCTCTCCCGTCTTCAGCTGCTGATAGTAACCCATTTATTGATAGATTGGGGGATGATCCTAAAACTTCTGCACCCTCCAATATAGTTACTAACAGCACAATATTTGATACAACTCAAATAGCAGAAGCCCGAAGTTTTTTTCAGAAGCGTTGGCAACCGCCATCTGGATTGACCCAAACATTAGAATACAGCTTGACTGTGGATGTTGACGGTTCTATTGCGCGTATTCTACCACTAAATAAGCCAGCAAGAGAGTTTATTGATAATACAGGAATACCAGCCATTGGTAAACCTTTTGTTTCTGGTAATAAATCTGGGCAAAATATCAGAATGCGGGTTGTTTTCAGTCCTGATGGTAAAGTACAAACGTTTTCAGAATCTGAATAATTAAATTCAACAAGTTTATGCCATTTGTCTAACTGGTACAAAACTATGTACCAGTTATTCTTTTGTTTCTGGACTTTTCATTTGATATTTTACAGTCCAGTTAGCAAAGTGGTAATTCCATTGTTGTAATCAAATATATAAATCAATACGATTGATATAAATCGATAAAAACAAAGGTCGGTAATATGCAACCACTAGGTTCACAAAAAGATAGTGCAGCTTGGATTATTCAAACATGGGCTGCTTTCATAATTTCTATTTCTATGACTACCTTTGGTATTGTTAATTTGCCTGTCGATAGCTGGATTAAAGGCTTTATGGGTATGGGTTTAGCTTTTTCTGTAGGTTCAACTTTTACCTTGGCAAAAACCACCAGAGATTTACATGAAGCTAAAAGATTAACTGCGAGAATTGATGATGCAAAAGTAGAAAAATTACTTTCACAACACGATGCTTTAAATTTAAAATGAGCTTATCTCTCTTCTGACCGAAAAATTTTAAATTTTGGATGGGGAATTTTCGGTACAAGTTTCACCCCTTCAGGGATGAACTGCAACTGTTACACCCTGATTATAAGTACTTATCCGAACCTGATATTACTCCATATCTCTTCCGTGCAACATTCCCATCAACTTGCGTTTGCGGGCGTGAATTGCCATTAATTTGGTGTGATAATTTGACCATTCAGTTTGTCGATTTGATGCTAAGTAAGCAGCGCGTGCTTTCTTTAGCCAATCGACTGCGGCATCATAATATTCTGCTTTACCTGCATCCATAATTGCTTCGGCATGGCGACAAGCATGAGTAATTACCCACTCAGGACGATGGGGAATGGCAGCATCCATCACACGATGAATAACATCAGTATGATAGATATTGAGTTCATTTGCGATCGCGATCGCCTCATCAATTAATCCCTCATGTAAGAAAATATCCACCTTAATTGGTGCAGTTTCCCAAGCACTATAAACACGAAGAGTTTTTAACAAGTCAGGTTTGACCCTTTCCCATTCATCCCCAGCTAAATTTTGAATATTTTGGTATTCTTCTAAAGAAGGGTGTACCTGAAAAGCCAGCTTTTTTGCTTGCAAAGCTGTGGTTTGATCTCCCAACTTCTGGGCTAAATCACTTGTCCAAAGACCCAAATCATATTGACAATTTCCTTTTAAATGCAAGCCAATTTGGGCAATATGTAAAGCTTGTTGTAATGCGCCTTGTTCTTGCAGGGTTTTCCCCAAAGCAAAGGCTTCTTCCATTGAGTTCATCTCGGTTTGGGCAACTGCTAAGGCTTCTTCTACTCTGCCAAGTCTGCCTAGCATAGTTAAATATTGCCGAGTTTGCCCTTCTGCCTCCGCCAGATACAAGTATTCTTGATAACGTTCTTGCCGTTCCAGAATTTTTAGTCGAATTAAAGCTAAATCATCGGCATAATCGGGAATTTTTGCGTCCCATACGCCCCTTTCGCTAATCTTACCTTGCAAAACTTCAACTAGTGGCGGGTAATCCCAACCTTGGTGTAAAGCATCTAAACTTAAACCAAAATCAACATCCCATTCATCTTGCCAAACTTCCAAATTTACCTGGATGTCTACCTTTTCTTCATCGCTTAGTTCAGCAGTCAGAATGGCTTCACACCAAGCATTATTCAATTCCCAGGCAATTTCATCATAGTCAGCCCCATACTCAGCAACTTCATACCAATTTTCGATACAAGTAGAAGTAATTGCTTCTAAAACTGCGATCGCTTGATTCCCTTCTCCTCGTTCAGTCAAATCTACCGCCGATTGCACTAAACTCAGTAATTCCTCAGCAATGGGGTCTTCTTCGCAACCATCCTCAAAATAGCGCACACCATCGTGGATAATTTGCCGTACTTGCCGCCGCACAGGATTTGTATCAATGGAATGCTGGCGCAGAGATTTGAGCTTTTTTCCTTGAGGCGCAGGATTAGTCATCCAGATTACATGACGATCAATTGTATCGATCAGTTGAGGATGTTCGGCGACTAATTCTTGTACTAACCTTTGAGTTTGAATATGATCTAGACGATCTAGTAACTGTTCTAAAGTCGGACGATGCTCAATAATTTCCGGCTGGCGCACACAAACAAGCATAGTTGCCACAATGTGTTTACACCATCCATCAAAATTGTAGGCACAGGTGCAATTTGCCGAGGTTAAACTATGACCCTCAAAATTGAGGCTGACACGATAGGGTCTACCTTCACTGCCATCAACTTCTGCGTGTAATAGATTACCGCGTCGAGAGATGGTATCCACAGCCCCTGACTCAAAATAAGCCTCACCGCGTTGGTAAGACTTGGCGTTAGCATAACGACGGATGGTAAATTCACTGATTTTGGGAATAGACATCGGGCGATCGCGTACGAAAATCCTATGCGTAAATGAATTTTAGATCCAGGTTGGCTTTTCGGCTGATACCGATTTTGAATTCCCAGTCATAACCATCAGGCTGTTACTGAAATTTCCAACAATTACGATACTAGTACAAGAAAGCAAAAGACAAAATATTTACGTCAAGAGTAGTTTCTTTCTCCTTTTGACTACTAGTATTTTCTAATACTAATTATCTAGGTTTAATTATGCAATGTGTTGATAGATCAAAGTAAAAGCAAGTTCCCAAAATTAAAACAAGAAGTTTTGCTACCAACTTGTAATAAATTTTCCAGTTCAAGATTTTGGGAACTGTTAAATGGTAAAGATTGTTAATCCAAAATGCCAAATTGGTATGACAACCTGAATCAGCTATTATACCTTTCTCCAAAAAATTAGCCATATCAGTATAAAATTAAATAAGTGAATAATGTTTACTAAAATTGTCCATAAATTGTCCATAAATTTATCTCTTGGCTTGTTAGCGTGAATAATAATAGTTGATTTAGCCGTTCCCAACTCTCAATGGGTTGTCAGGATAGCTAGTCAAGTTGAGAATAAATAGGCGAAGCACACGGGGAAACTAACGTGAGTCATGGATTTGATTATGATTTAGTAATTATTGGCGCTGGTGTAGGCGGACATGGCGCAGCCCTACACGCGGTAAGCTGCGGTCTGAAAACAGCGATTATCGAAGCAGCAGACATGGGCGGAACCTGTGTCAACAGGGGCTGTATTCCATCAAAGGCGTTGCTGGCAGCAGCAGGACGTGTGCGGGAGTTACGTAATGCCCACCACCTCAAGTCATTGGGCATTCAAATTGGGAATGTGGAGTTTGATCGCCAAGCGATCGCCGATCATGCAGGCAATTTAGTCTCAAAAATTCAAGGCGATTTGACTAACAGCTTGAAGCGCCTGGGCGTAGATATTATCAGGGGTTGGGGCAGAATCGCCGGGACACAGAAAATCACTGTCGCTGGGGATGGCAGTGACAAAACAATTACAGCTAAAGATATTATTCTTTCTCCTGGTTCAGTTCCCTTTGTCCCCCCAGGAATTGAAGTAGACGGCAAAACTGTCTTTACCAGCGACCAAGGTGTCAAACTGGAATCTCTACCGCCTTGGGTGGCAATTATTGGTAGCGGTTACATCGGCTTAGAATTTTCGGATGTATATTCGGCTTTGGGCTGTGAAATCACCATGATTGAAGCCTTAGACCAATTAATGCCAGGTTTTGACCGTGATATCGCCAAACTCGCTGAACGGGTATTAATTACCCCCCGCGATATTGAAACCAAAGTTGGTATCTACGCCAAAAAAGTTATTCCCGGTTCGCCGGTAGTAATTGAACTCGCAGATTTCAAAACCAAAGAAGATTTAGAAGTTATCGAAGTCGATGCTTGCTTAGTAGCGACAGGACGCATCCCCGCAACTCAAAACCTTGGGTTGGAATCTGTAGGTGTGGAATTAGACAGGCGCAATTTTATTCCTGTAGACGATCGCCTGGCAGTATTAAGTGCAGGCGAAGTTGTCCCCCATCTTTGGGCAATTGGTGATGCCAATGGCAAAATGATGTTGGCTCATGCAGCTTCGGCTCAAGGTATTGTAGCTGTAGAAAATATCGTTGGGCGATCGCGTACCATCGATTATCGCAGCATCCCCGCCGCCGCCTTCACTCACCCAGAAGTTAGCTATGTCGGCTTAACTGAAACCGCCGCTAAAGAATTGGGACTAACAGAAGGTTTTACCGTTGGTACTAGTAAAAGTTACTTCAAAGGCAACTCCAAAGCATTGGCAGAAAATGAAGCCGACGGTATCGCTAAGGTAATCTATCGCCAAGATACAGGTGAAGTTTTAGGCGTTCACATCTTCGGTATGCACGCCTCCGACTTGATTCACGAAGCCTCCGCCGCCATTGCCAACCGTCAATCTGTCCACACCCTCGCCCATCTAGTTCACGCCCACCCAACCCTCTCGGAAGTTCTAGATGAAGCTTATAAACGGGCAGTAGCCCAATAAAGGCAAAAGTAAAAAGTGAGCCAGCGCGGTCTTGGGGGTTTCCCCCATGAGCGACTGGCGAACTCCGAAGGAGGCAAAAGGTAAAAAGTAACAATCTTTACTTTTACCTTTTTACTTTTACCTTTTTACTTTTTACTTACTACTCAGCACTCAGCACTCAAATATGCAAATCCGTCGCCGTTCACCTAGCCCCGCTATAGATGTATCCATCTTGCGTTATCAGGTTGCTGTACCAAATGCCAAACCAAACAATATTTTAGAAGAAATTGTCTGGCAAAAAGAAGTTGAAGTTGACCAACTGCGGGAAAAGCAGCCTTTGGTTGAATTACAAAAGCAAGCACTTTCCGCACCGCCAACACGAGATTTTATCGCCGCCCTCAAACAAGGTAAAACCAAACCAGCGTTAATTGCCGAAGTCAAAAAAGCTTCACCAAGTAAAGGCATTTTACGCGAAGATTTTGACCCTATAGCGATCGCCAAATCATATCAACAAGGTGGTGCTAGTTGTATTTCTGTTTTGACAGATGTGAAATTTTTTCAAGGCAGCTTTGACAACTTAGCTAAAGTACGCGCTGCTGTCGATTTACCCTTATTGTGTAAAGATTTTATTATCTATCCTTACCAAATGTATTTAGCCCGCATTCAGGGTGCGGATGCCGTTTTATTAATCGCGGCTATTTTGAGTGACCAAGACTTGCAGTACTTCATCAAAATTGCTAAAGCCTTAAATATGGCAGCATTGATTGAAGTTCATAGTCTAGAAGAACTCGATCGGGTATTAGCTTTAGATGGTGTTTCTTTAGTTGGCATTAACAATCGCAATCTTGAAGATTTCACCGTAGATTTGCAGACGACTTGTCAACTTTTAGCCGCCAGGGGTGAACAATTACAAGCACGAAATATTTTAGTTGTTAGTGAATCAGGTTTACATACACCTGAAGATTTGAGTTTAGTAGAACAAGCAGGTGCAAGTGCTGTGTTAATTGGCGAATCATTAGTCAAACAACCAGACCCAGAATTAGCGATCGCCCAGATCTTACCCAAGAGTAATTCCATCTAAAACTATTTGCTCTGATTTTACAGAGCAAATAGTTTTAGTATTAAATAGAGAGTTTTAGCTTATGTAATTACACTTATCTTTCCTAAAGCTTAACTGTTAAATACACCCATTTCATAACTAAATATTTGTTTTTTGTGTAACAATTCATGGCAAGAGATAAACTCTAACTAAGACAAATTATACATCTGCAATATTTAAGCCACATGGAGCAAATTCCTCTACCATCACCCATCCACTACGAATTGATACTCCAACTTTTAGAAAGACAAACCTTGTTAGCCGTCAATCAAAATCCCGATTTGCGACATCAAGTCAATCAACTCATTATTACTCTTCGCAAAGCAGCAGTCCAGCAAAAACGGCTAGAAGAAATTTGTGAGGTGACATCTGTGGCTGTTGATCACCGTTGGTCGCTCAATCATCATATTGCGGAGAAAGTGGTTGTGCCTGACTAACGAGGATATTTTGCGATTATTTTATAAAAATTGAAATAATTAAAATACCCGATTTCTTGAGCAAGTCGGGTATCTTATTATTCATGAATAATTTATAACTCTTAGATAAAAATATATTTTATCAAAAAAATTTTGTTTGATTGTCAATAAAAATACGATTATAAAATTTATATTTATGCTGTTAATAATTTTACAAAATAGCTCAAATATATGTTACGAAATCGCAAGAAATAAATGTTTTAACTAAAATTTTTTATTTTTAAATTGCCTATGATGGAATTAGGTCAATTAATGTCTTGAAATAAATTATGCCAAAACGTGTAATTAAAGAAGTTAACAGTTGGTTTCAGCGAGAGAGCATCGTTAATAACCTGGAAAGATTTCAAGACTTTATTATTGTCTCTCTGTGTGTTGGTTTATTCTGCGTCATGCTGATTAGGCTAGGAGATATGTTCTTCTCCTTTTTGCATCCCTTAGATGTAAGAGAAATCACATCCGATATCTTGTTTATTTTGATTCTTGTTGAGTTGTTTCGTCTACTGATTGATTACTTACAAACCCAGCAGATATCAGTAGGAGCCGCAGTTGAAATTACGATAGTTTCTGCGTTACGGGAGGTAATTTTACGCGGAGTGTTAGAAATACAGCAAAATCAACTTTTTGGAATTTCTACATTTTTATTAGTTTTAGCAGTCATTTTTATTGCTTTACCTTTAGTGTCACGCTTTTTTGGAAATGGTACAATTCACAATCATGAAACACTGTCAGAAACAACCGAAATATTGTCAGATATAACTTTAACTGCGGAATAAATATGAGCAGAAAATTCTGATGCTAATAACAGCCATATATGTATTTATTGGAGACCTCTTTACTTTTGCAAAAATCTTTGTCAAATTCTCCTTATGCCTATTTAAGCTCAGGCTAAGAAGATAAATCTCTTTTTTTGGAGAAGTTTCAGCAATGGATCAGGTTGTCATCAATGACACAACGTTACGTGATGGCGAGCAAGCAGCGGGTGTTGCTTTTAACTTAGAGGAGAAAATTGCGATCGCCAAATTTCTGGATGCAATCGGTGTTCCAGAAATGGAAATTGGTATTGCGGCGATGGGTGAAGCAGAACAACAAGCGATCGCTACAATTGTTGATTTAGGTTTGCAAGCTCATCTGTTAGGTTGGAACCGTGCCGTTATTGCCGATATTCAAGCTTCTATCGCTTGTGGTTTAAAGCGAGTGCATATATCTATTCCTGTCTCTGCAATTCAAATTGGGGCAAAATTCCAGGGAAAATGGCAATTAGTATGGCAAAAACTCAAAGATAGTCTGAGCTTTGCCTTAGATCAAGGATTGTTTGTCTCGGTGGGAGGAGAAGATTCTTCTCGCGCCGATGAACAATTTCTTCTAGATACAGTACTTTATGCCCAAGAATGGGGTGCATCGCGGTTTCGCTTTTGTGACACCGTGGGCATTCTCGACCCATTCACAACTTACGACAAGGTGAAAAAATTGCTCACATCCTTGTCTATACCTGTAGAAATGCACACTCACAATGATTTTGGTCTAGCGACAGCTAATGCCCTAGCAGGTATAAAAGCAGGTGCATTATCTGTAAACACTACAGTCAATGGGTTAGGTGAAAGGGCAGGAAATGCAGCTTTAGAAGAAGTTGTGATGGCGCTTAAACATCTATCAAAGATGGATTTAAGTATAGACACGCGGCGTTTATTAGAAATATCTCAACTTGTAGCCACAGCATCAGGTTATGGTTTACCACCTTGGAAGGCAATTGTCGGCGAAAATACCTTTGCCCACGAATCAGGTATTCATGCTCATGGAGTGTTACAAAACCCCCACACCTACGAACCATTTGCCCCAGAAGAAATTGGCCGCGAACGGCGTTTAGTTATTGGTAAACATTCTGGTCGGCATTTATTATCTAATCTGCTGCAACAACATGGCATTATTCTGAATCATGAAGAAACTCAATCTGTGTTAAATGCAGTTAGGCAACAATCAATGCAGAAAAAACGCAGTCTCACAACACAAGAACTTTTATCTTTGGTAGCACATACACAGTGATTCTCAAGCAACTTAGAGTAGGCAATGTCCGACTGAATTAAAAGCATTGCCCAATTGACTTTAATTGCCATAAAATAGCTGGTGCAAGATATCAGCTTTGTTGGGTTAATCTTCAAGAAGGCTTACGCCGAGGATATCACTCTACCCGACTTAGCATTTGATCAACTGAAATGTATTGTGTAGTGTCAGTCATCACTAGTGGTGTTGAGTTAATTTGACTAATAGGAGCAGGCTGCATATCTCGATAATCGAGGATTTGGACAATAATTAAATAAGCAATAGCCAGCAAGATAGAAATTGCACCTGTAATAATAGCGACTATTTTTGAACGATTCATCAGTATTTCCCGTGGTGTAGATTTTTTCCTGTTCTTAATATCTACATTGCCATAAGATAGCAGGTAACAGGCAACAGGAAAACAAAAAATGGGGTTATCTGAACTGTATTGTTTGATAATCAGCGATCGCTAGTTCTAAATTTTTGCCTTGACTGTCAATTGTTTTACTTCACGCAAAGTAGCGCTGAGGTAAACGCCAAGGTAGTCAAACTTAGACAGTAAAAGATTCTTACTCTACTAAGCACTTCGCAATGCCACAATTGGGTCAAGTTTAGCAGCACGGCGGGCGGGAACAACACCGAAGAATAAACCGATCGCACCGGAAATCCCTACAGCGGTAGCAATAGTTACAGGAGAGATACTTGCTTCTAATGGTGTTAAGGTGGCGACTATCATAATTCCGCTGACACCAACAGCAGTCCCAACTACACCACCAATGGCGGAAACAATTATCGCTTCAATCATGAACTGTAACAATATATCTTGTTCGGTTGCACCGATCGCTTTTCGCAGTCCGATTTCTTGGGTGCGTTCGGTGACAGAAACTAGCATGATATTCATGATACCGATACCGCCAACAAAAAGCGAAATGCCAGCGATCGCCGCCAGCATAATTGTTAATGCACCTGTGATTTGACCGACAGTTTGCAGTGCATCTTTTTGGGTGCGGATAGTGAAGTCATCTTCGCCGATAATTTTGTGGCGTTGGCGCAGTAAGTTGGTGATTTGAAAAACTGCTGCATCTACACTATCGGCGTTTTTTGCTGAAGCGACGATGTAAGTTAACTCTAATCCATAAGGTGAAGTCCGCCCAACAATGCGATTTGCCATTGTAATGACCGGGATCAAAGCCGCATCATCATAATCAACGCCTAGGCTGGAACCTTTACCAACTAACACCCCAATCACGCGAAAGCTGGTATTGCTGATGCGTAACTGCTGTCCCACAGGGTTGCTATTACCAAAAAGTCGTTCAGCTAACTTTGCACCCAGTACCACCACTTGGTTACTACGTTTCATATCGACTTCCGAAAAAAACCGCCCTTTGTCAGTTTCAAAGTCGCGCACATTTAAAAAGCTGGGCGTTGTGCCGATAATGTTGACATCAGTGTTTTTGTTAGCGTAAGTTACAACTTGTCTGCTATTTAACTCAGCAGTCACCTCGGCGATAGTTGGTACTTGAGTCGCGATCGCATTGGCATCTTCCAATACTAAAGTTTTCGGCACATCTCTGGAAACACGTTCAGTTTCTTGATTCCCCGGAATCACAAACAATACATTCGGCCCTAAAGATTCTAACTCATTAGAAACGAATTTCTGTCCACCTTCCCCAATGCCAATCATGGCAATGACCGAAGCATTACCAATCACGATACCCAGCATTGTGAGAGCGCTACGCAGCTTATTCGACAGCAGAGTTTTACCTGCCATTTGTACGCTTTCTAAGAAGTTCATTGGTTTTGTGCTTCCTGCGCCTTCTTGATTTTATAGTCCTTGGGTAAGTCAACAAACACGCGATCGCCTGGTTGCACACCCGATAAAACTTGAGTTTGGTCTTGAATTTGCGCTCCTGTTGTCACTTCCCGAAATTGCGGCTGATTTTTCCCGTCGGGAACCAGGACACCAGTTTTACCTTTTTCGGTGACAATGGCCACAGTTGGTAATACTAAAGTATTGCTGACGCGATCGCCTAAAAAAGTCAAGTCAACATTTAAGCCAGAACGCAGTTTATCTGTACCTGTCTCTAACTCCACCCGCACCTGAAATGATGTCACACCTTGTTCCACTACTGCTTCTGGTGCAATCAAGCGGACACGACCTTTAAATATTTGGTCAGGATAAGCATCAGCCACAATTTCTACTTCTTGTCCTGGTTTAACTCTGCCAATATCAGCTTCGGGGATTTGGGCTAATACTTCTAAACCTTTAGCAACAGCCACAATGGAACTAGAAGTCGCCGAAGCACTGCTAGAAGCCGAGGTAGTGGGTGTGACAAATGCGCCGATGTTAGCGTATTTCTGAGTGACAATTCCTGCAAAGGGGGCGCGAATCACTGTTTCTTGCATTTTGACGTTTGCTGCGACTAACTGCGCTTGTGCGGCTTTGACTGCGGCTTGGCGTTGAGCAATTTCTTCTTTGCGTGTCCCATCTTGTAATAAAACTAAGGCGGCTTGTGCCTCAGTTACAGCGGCTTCCTTCATATCAATTTCTTCGCTACGGGAGCCACTTTGCATTAAAGACAACCGCCGACGAGCTTCTTCTAAATTAGCTTTAGCAGATTTATCTTCGCTGACTGCTTGGTCTAATAATTGCTTTTTCTCCGCACCTTGTTGGTAAAGATATTGATAACGTTTGACTTGTTCAGCGGTGTAGTTTACCCTTGCTTGGGCTGCATCTACTTGAGCTTGTGCCTGAGCAATTTCTTGGGGACGATTACCTGCACGGGCTTGGGCTAACTGCGCTTGGGCTTGAGACAACCGGGCTTTTGCTTGGGTAATTTCTTGGGGACGAGTTCCTGCTAAAGCCTGATCTAATTGGGCTTGGGACTGGGCTAAGTTGGCGCGGTATTGAAGAATTTGCGCTTGCAAATCCCCTACATCCATTCTGGCGATAATTTGATTTTGCTCTACGCGATCGCCTTGTTCCACATATAATTCTGCCAGTACCCCAGGATTTTTCGGACTAATATTCACACTTTGTACAGGTACAACCTTACCACTGGCAGTAATTTTCAAAGTCACATTTTTAGCTTCTACCGGCACCGTTAGTTGTGTAATATCTTGTTCGCTGGCTGATCGATTAACCATGTTGGCGGTAGTAGTAACACCAACCACAACAGCACCCGTGGCTATCAACCCAATCAGCCAGCGAAATGGGTGATAAACTTTGCCAATAACGGGAACTTCGATGTAGGTGTTCATAATTACGGTCTTACGAGTACTTTTGGGCTGTTGAGTTGGTCTATACAAGCTATCAGACTAAAAATTATCGGAATTTTCTATTTATGTAGAATTATGAAAAATATAAATTAACGTTCCTTAATATTAGTCTTGAGTAATTTTACTTGCCTTCACCTAAACGGGTGAACTGAGATATTGAGTCAATAGTAATTTGTGATTCATACTTTGCCCACATTTTCACTTTCTGCAAAAACTTAACCTAGCTTGTAAAAAGTGATGAAAAAGCTAACCATACTAGCTTTTGCTGGTTAACAGACCTATTTAGATGCCTTTGCGCTGGCATGAGATCATAATAACGATAGATTTTTATCAATCAAATTTAGCCCAAATATTCATTAATTATCATAAAAATATTTCCTATTAAGATATTTTTATGATTGTCATCAATATCTTTTTATCAGCTAGTTTGTCAAGTTTAATTTTTAAAATATCTGCTAAAATATCCAAAATTTTTGCTTATATTTTTAACACTATATTTTTTAATATATCAATCATTTATTTATATTTTCTTGTCAATTAATCTAAACAAATCATAGACACTAATTTTATTCGATTTTAGAGTTTCATATTTATTGGCAGATATTTAATATATAGTCATAAATTATTCATGGACAACCAGAAGTCGGGGTTCTGAGCTTATCGATTGTCATTGCTGAAATAATTAGAACTGCTATGGTTTTTTGACTTATAACTAAATTCATTAAGCCGAATATAGGCTAAAAGTCCTACCCCGCAAAGACTAAACATGTATTTAATCTAGCTGGGTTACTGAGCAGCAAAATTTAGCAATTACACAGATCAGCAGATTAATTAAAAAATAACAGTCCTTTATGATACTATTAATAAATATCAAAATGACTTAACATCAAATTTAGAGTTCTGTAGGTATAGCATGGTCTTTTGGCGCTGCTTGGCTGCCTCTAGCTTGATTATTTGCTTCACATCTGGCTGCGATAGCAAAGCACAATCATCAATAAAAAATACTCAGCAAGTGGTACAAGAAATTAACGTTTCTCAGTTGCTGACAGAAGCAAAGACGAGTCAAAAAGCAGAAAATTTATTTGATCAAGGCAATAAATTATTAGATGCACAACACTATCAAGATGCCATAGCGGTTTATGATAAAGCGATCGCCTTTAAACCAGATAGTGCAGATGCTTGGATAAACCGAGGCATAGCTTTGACAAAACTGCAAAAACACACAGAAGCATTAGCGTCTTATGATCAAGCGATCGCTATCAAAGCTGATAAAGATGAAGCTTGGTATAACCGAGGTAATGCTTTAGCATCCTTACAAAGTTATGCAGGCGCAATTGCAGCTTATGATCGAGCGATCGCCATTAAACCAAATAAACAAGAAGCCTGGATTAACCGCGGGATAGCGTTGACAAAACTGCAACGTTATCAGGAGGCATTAGCATCTTATGATCAGGCGATCGCTATCAAAGCAGACAAGCCAGAAATTTATTACAATCGAGCTTGTACTTATGCCTTGCAAAACAAAGTAGAATTAGCAATTACAAACTTAAAAGCTGCCATACGTCTAGTTCCAGGAAAATACCAACAATTAGCGAAAACCGATCCAGACTTTAAAAAAGTACGTAGCGATCAAAGATTTAAAAAATTAATTCAATAGCTGTTTGTGATAGCTATGAAGTGTAGTAGCTGCCCGATAGATAAGTAAAATAAATCATCTCAAACATAGACAATAAATACTTTTCCTGCCTGTTTCTTATTTACTGTTGCCTATTCCCTACTATGTAAGTGACAATATGCGCTCTGCTGCAAGTTACAGGGTATGATTTGGATTAACTAAATCTAATCTCTGCATTGCTTTGCTCGCAGTGAGCAAAAATAATATATGAGAAAGTTACTGATTACCGGAGCAAGTGGTTTTTTAGGATGGCATCTTTGCCAACTAGCAAAACAAGAATGGGAAGTTTATAGTACTTATAACTCACATTTTATAGAAATTCCAGGAATCAAAATACTAAAAGTCAACTTAACAGACTTTCAAGAATTAAAACAACTATTTAACGAGATTAATCCAGCCGCAGTTATTCATACAGCCGCCCACTCACAACCAAATTTTTGTCAAATTTATCCTCAAGAATCACACTTAATTAATGTCACAGTATCTTGCAATATAGCTGGACTATGTGCAGATTATGCTATTCCTTGCGTGTTTACATCAACAGATCAAGTTTTCAATGGCTTAAATGCTCCTTATAATGAAGCTGTCCCTGTATGTCCCATCAATATTTATGGTGAGCAAAAAGTCATGGCTGAAATGGGTATGTTAGAGCGATATCCTTTGACCGCAGTCTGTCGAATGCCTTTGTTATTTGGTAGTGCAACACCTACAGCCCAGAGCTTTATTCAACCATTTATTCAAACTTTAAAAGAAGAAAAAGAATTAAATTTATTTATTGATGAATATCGTACACCAGCCAGCGGGACAACAACCGCGAAAGGATTATTATTAGCTGTAGAGAAAGTGAACGGAATCATTCACCTAGGCGGGAAAGAACGGATTTCACGCTATGACTTTGGACAGTTATTGGTAGAAGTATTCAAACTACCATCCACAGGCATAAAAAGCTGTCGCCAAAAAGATGTAAAAATGTCAGCACCAAGACCAGCAGATGTTTCTTTAGATAGTTCTCAAGCTTTTGGGTTAGGATATCAACCTTTATCTATCAAAGAAGAATTAAAAATTATCGCAAATCATCTTTGAACACATGACCGTCCTGATAGCAGTCCATCACAGTTGTTTGATACCACATCTTTGTATAATACTGCCACATCTCTACAGGATTTATCTGTATGATCATTAACGTGAAATGGAATAATTCCTGATAAGATTAGTCTGCCATCCCAGCAAAATCTTGATAAGCTGATGTCTAATGTCTACAGCCCTAGGATTGAAAGCAGTACTTCAACAGATCCAGCAACAAGACAGATATTAATCAATCCAGTCAACAAGAAGGATTTATTGAATGTCGGTGGGAATACGCTACGATTGGCAGGAAGCAGAGATTCAGAAGATTTATGATATGCCGTTGCTAGAGCTTATTTATCAAGCTGCTAGTGTGCATCGCCAATATCATGACCCTAAAAAAATACAGGTATGTAAACTTATCTCCATTAAAACCGGAGGTTGTCCTGAAGATTGTGGCTATTGCGCTCAATCTTCTCGTTATAAAACAGAAGTGAAACCACAAGCACTTCTGGATAAAGATACAGTGGTGAATATTGCCCAAACAGCTAAACAAAAAGGTGTCAGTCGTGTTTGTATGGGTGCTGCTTGGCGAGAAGTACGAGATAACTCTCAGTTTGAAACAGTGCTGGAAATGGTCAAAGAAGTGACCGATATGGGTTTAGAAGTCTGCTGTACTCTGGGAATGTTGACAGCCGACCAAGCAAAGCGATTAGAAACAGCCGGGTTGTATGCTTACAACCACAATTTAGATACTTCAGAAGATTATTACAGCACAATTATTACCACCAGGACTTATAGCGATCGCCTGAATACAATTGAGAATGTCCGCCAAACTAATGTGACTGTTTGCTCTGGCGGTATTCTAGGCTTAGGTGAAACTGCTCAAGACAGAGTATCGATGTTGCACACCCTGGCAAACCTCAATCCTCATCCAGAGTCAGTTCCAATTAATATTCTGTCTCAAGTGGAAGGTACACCCTTAGAAAATCAACCAGATGTCCCCATTTGGGATGTTGTGCGGATGATTGCTACAGCACGTATTGTTATGCCAACTTCTGATGTGCGGTTGAGCGCTGGTCGTGCCAGACTTTCTCAAGTTGAGCAAGCTTTCTGCTTTATGGCAGGAGCTAATTCTATCTTTTCCAGTGACGATAACAAAATGCTCACTGTCACCACTCCTTGCCCAGATTATGATGCTGACCAGGAAATGTTGAATTTGCTGGGGTTAGAAATGCGTCCACCTATCCAAAGAGCAAATCAGGTGGCTAGTCCTGCGGCGGTGGGATAAGTAAATAGGGTGTAAGGGTGGAGAATTTTGCCTTACTTATACCCTTACACCCCTATACCCTTAATTTTTAGAGGATTTTAGCAGCACGTAGACCGAACAAAAGACCAGCTGCGATCGCTGTAAATAAAGCTAAAAAACCGACGTAAGCAACTATTGCAAACATTTTGATGCTTCTCCACAATACTTCACTAAATCTATTGAACCATTAGTCACGGGTCAATGGTCAATGGTCAACAGGCTAAAGAATGCAATTTCAAACTTCATATTTCAGACCCAGATTGCGTTAAAATACAAGCCCACGGCGCTTTTTAGGGTTGGGCAATGACTTCTACCATTAACGTTAATTTACCGCAGCAGTCTTATGAGATTGCGATCGCACCTGCCAGTTTAGATCAGCTTGGTCAAAGTCTGGCTAATCTCCAGCTAGGGCAGAAAGTAGTGTTAGTTTCTAATCCATCTATTTTCAAGCATTATGGCGAAAGAGCGATCGCATCACTAAAATCCGCAGGATTTAACGTAGCGAGTTATTGCTTACCAGCCGGGGAACGCTACAAAACCCTCAATTCCATCCAAAAACTCTACGATGTCGCCTTAGAAAACCGCCTGGAACGTTCCTCGACAATGGTAGCCTTGGGGGGAGGCGTAATTGGTGATATGACAGGTTTTGCCGCTGCAACTTGGCTGCGGGGAATTAACGTTGTCCAAGTACCCACCACTCTGTTAGCAATGGTAGACTCTGCTATCGGCGGTAAAACAGGCGTAAATCATCCCAACGGCAAAAACTTAATTGGCGCATTTCATCAGCCGCGTTTAGTCTTAATTGACCCAGAAGTATTAAAAACTCTACCTATGCGCGAGTTTCGTGCAGGTATGGCCGAAGTTATCAAGTATGGTGTGATTTGGGATGGGGAATTGTTTACCCAGTTGGAAGCCAGCAAACATCTCAACCAACTCCGTTATATGAAACCGGAACTGTTGAATGAAATCTTAACTCGTTCTTGCCAAGCCAAAGCCGATGTTGTCGGCAAAGATGAGAAAGAAGGTGGACTACGGGCAATTCTCAATTATGGACACACTATTGGTCATGCGATCGAAAGTTTAACAGGTTATCGAGTAGTGAATCATGGCGAAGCTGTTGCGATCGGTATGGTAGCGGCTGGGCAAATTGCTGTCAATTTAGGTATGTGGCAACAAGCTGAAACTGACCGACAAAATGCGATCGTTCAAAAAGCAGGTTTACCGACAAAATTACCTGCGGGTGTAGATATTGCCGCAATTATTGATGCACTGCAACTAGATAAAAAAGTCAAAGCAGGTAAAGTGCGGTTTGTGTTACCAACTCAAATTGGTGTAGTCACAGTCACCGACCAAGTACCAGCAGATGTCATCCAGCAAGTACTACAAGGAATGTAATAGATTAGCTAATTAACCTATATAGGTCGGTGTACAACAAGATTTTTATATCGCTGGGCAAACCCACAAGTTTTTTAATTCTTCTTACCAAGAACGATAAAATTAGGGTTTAAGCTAATCCCGAACTCAGGTTAATTACAATTAAACTAGCTAAAAACTAGTTTGCGCCATGATTCTTCAAACCAAAAATCAATTAACTTTACAAGAGTTTTTACATCTTCCTCCAGGTGAGGGAGATACTACCTATGAACTTGTGGATGGCCGAGCTATTCCTAAAATGTCACCGAAAAAATTTCACTCTAAACTGACTCGCGTCCTGCTCAACTTGATTGAACAATTATGTGGGGCTAATGGAGAAGTATGTCCAGAATTAGCTGTGTCTTTAACTCGTAAAGGAAGAGATTGGGTTCCTGTACCTGATATTTTATACATCTCGAATGAACGTTTGCCTTCGGACTGGGAAGAAGAAGGAGTATGTTCTGTTCCGCCAGATTTGGTGATTGAGATTATTTCACCAGGGCAAACCTTTGGTCAAATGATGGCTAAAGCCAAAGATTATTTAGATGCGAAAGTGCTGCGAGTATGGGTAGTAGATAGCAAAGCCAGAAGTATTACTGTGTTTTTCCCAGATGCGGCACCGCAAACATATATGGGAGATGAAATACTCAAGGATGCGCTGTTTCCAGGGTTAGAATTTACAGTTGAGCAAGTATTTATACAGGCAAAAATCCCGTTAAATTAATTATTTTGCAGTTATGAATTATTAGTAAAGTGCAAGATCCCCGACTTATCAAATAATTCGGGGATTTGATATATGCAAACTCAGTATAATTACTAATACCAATAAGAAGAAATGATTAATCATCTCAAATATAGGGTGATGACTGTTACCCTAGTGTATGTATGACATAAAGTTAACGACAGCATAACACTCAAGGATTGCTCCATGAAAATATTCATTTACTTACCGATAATGTCTTCTTTATTGATGAGTGTGGGATGCCAAGTAGCTCTTTCTCAAAATTCCAACTATGATGTTAAACCGGGGTTAATTACTGCACAAACATTATCTGAGTTAAATCCAGCTAATATTGTGAAAGTTGCTGAATTGACTAACAAAATTGATGAAAAAACGGCTTTAAATTTAGTGTGGAAGTTGCCACAAGTACAGCGCAAAGCAAGAGAAATTGAACGGCTTTCTAAAGGCACTATCAAATTAGGTGCGATAGTTGACGCTTCTCCTGCCCTCAATGAACCTTACTATACAATTCGGATATTTGAAAATCAATCAGACTATGATTCAACAATTTATTGGTTCCGGGTGTTTAATGACAGTGGTGTGATAGAAGTTCTCGATTTGATTGAGAATAAATATATTAGTTTAGATGAATGGCGAGAGCAATTAAAACGATAAAAAAACTTAATTATCTTCGTTTACTTCTTTCAATATCTGCTTTATGGCAATTAAAATCAGGTGGGCAATGCTGAAAATTTGCTTCATACTTGAGTTTTACGTTGCGGATATTGCCCACCTGACGATTACTGAGAATAGTGAAAGATATGATTTCAGTGATTTCAAGTATAATTTTGCCGATCGCAACTGGTGAAGTATAGTAACAGCAGTCAATGAATACTCAGTAGAAGTGCGATCGCATTCTATAAAAGAGCTATCAATTCATCTTTCATTGTTGACTCTAGCTCACTCCCTTACGACCACATAAACATTGTTCAATACTTTAACCAAATTACATATTAATAATAAGTAATTAATAACTTATCTATTACTTTTTCTTGGCAATTACACTTTGTGCTTTGTCTTCCATTTCTAAAAGTTCTGGAATAGTCACAAAACGGTATCCTTGCTTGCGAAATCTATTAATAATCTCTGGTAAAGCTTGTACTGTGCGGGAACGGTTTCCACCACCATCGTGCATCAGGACAATACCCCCTGGTTTAGCTAGTCGAAAGACATTATCAATCAACTTTGGTACGGTAGGCTGGGAATAGTCAATCGAATCAGACGACCACATTACAATGGCATACTTGGCATTTTTAGCGTATGTTGCTACGCCATTGTGCATGATTCCTCCAGGTGGGCGAAACAAATTTGTTTTGACACCTGTAATCTGATAAATCATGTCTGTTGTATGCTCAATTTCATAGGCCGCTGCCTGTTGATTCATGAAATGATACCAGTGATGCCAAGTGTGGTTAGCAATGACATGGCCTTCAGTACTTACCCGCTTGAGTAAGTCTGGATAATTTTTGACGTTTTGACCAACAACGAAAAATGTTGCTTTGATATTATTCTGTTTGAGAATTTCTAGTACTTGAGCCGTACTTTCCGGCCAAGGGCCATCATCAAAGGTAAGTGCGATTACTTTTTGATTTGGGCTAAGTTTAGCCTCTTTAATTACTGCCCCTTGAAAGCGTTTAGCTAAAGTATAACCAAGGCCTTTAGCTTGTGCTTCTTGTTGCCAACTTGTCAGCATTGCAGCTTTTAAGCCCTCAATACGCTTTTGTGTACCAACTTTAGCAACTAAATTATTATTTATATTGATACGCTGATTGCTTTGTGCTTCAGAAGCATTTGGTCTCAGAAGCATTATGACAGCAATGCTTAATGTAGCACCCAAGGCAAGCAAAGCAATCAAGATACCTTGCGGCCAAAGTAACGATTTATTTTGTTCCACTTCATAACTCCTTCAAGGGTCGAACCATTATGTATGGTTCTGACGGTAATTTATAGCACACTTTTATCTAAAATTTAGATACTCAAATACTTTCCTTTAATCCTGAAAATTTAGTTCAGTTTTACAGAAGTTCATATTTGAATTTTCCTTATACAGTTTGGGTTACAGTATCAGCAAATCTATCAGGAAGCGATCGCTCACTCTAGTATTAGTACTTAGGCACTGACAAAATATCTGGTAAATCGATACTTCTTATGCTTAGAAGCCGGAAAATTTTACCTTCATGCTCCACAATATTATTTTTATCTGTGGTTGATTATGATATTAAGCGTGGGTAGTTTACCTGCGCTATCCCCCGTAAAGTATGCTGTATTTTATTTGATATCGTATATTCTACTACTAAAAAATATTTCTTTATTTTTAAGAAAAAATAAAATTTTTGATTAACAGATTGTTTTTTTATGCTTTTCATGGCTCTATATAGTAGTAATCTACAAAAGTTAGTTTCTCATTATTAAATAAAACTAAGTCGTCATTTTATATACTCTTTAGTAGTTTATTTTAATTAATATGAGTAATTCTTGATTTTTAATGGCTAAGAAACACTTTTCAGGAATTAAAACAAATGAATTGGGAAATTTTTCTGGCTAGTTTTGTCGGCTCTTTAATTGAATTAGTCGAAATCCTCGGACTTGTACTGATTGTAGGTAAATTAGCAGGGTGGCGTAATGCTTTTGTGGGTGCGGGTAGTGGTATTGGTTTGACTCTACTTGCTTCCTTAATTCTCGGTACAAGTTTGACAATCATCCCTGTAGACATACTTAGAATTGTCGCGGGAGTTTTCTTGTTAGCCTTTGGACAAAAATGGACGCGCTCAATTGTCAAGTATTATGCAGGCATTCCCAAAAAGCGTAAAGATGAAGAAGACGACCTAGAAACAGAATTGGCAAATACAGGTAATCAATTAGGCTGGAACTGGTTTGCGATCGCGACAACTTTTAAAGGAGCATTATTAGATAGTGTAGAGGTAGCGATCGCTGTTGTCACCTTGGGTGCTACTGGTGGTAAATGGCTAGAAGCTGCTGGTGGTGCTTCCGCAGCAGCATTTGGTTTAGTTGTAGTAGCATTTTTATTCCGCACGCCACTTAATCAAGTACCTATCAAACCAATGAAATTTACAGCTGCTATGCTACTAATGGGATTTGGTATTTACTGGCTAAGTGAAGGATTCAAGATAAAACTACCTGGTGATGACTGGGCAATTGTTTGGTTGCCAATAGTTTGGGGTTGCTTAATGGCTGTTTCTGCCTTACTCCTGCGCTGGCAAGTTGGTTTGCAACCAAAGGAAATTGTGAGTTAGATACTGGTATAAACTAAAATACGTCCAAATTACTGAACCACTGGTGAAGGTCATCCTTGGTCATTTGTATTGACAAAAGACTAATGAATAATGACAGTCCCCACTCCTTGAATATGCAGCTTGAATGCAAACTAGCTTGCTATTATTTCCGCCAAACTACTAATATTACTCCCACTACAATAAAGCCCAAACCAAACAAACGCATTAGAGTGATAGGTTCTTTCAATATCCAATATCCTAGCAAGACAGAAAAAATATACCCAATAGATATAGATGGGCCAGCAACACTGAGATTAACTCGCGTGAGTAGGAGAATGTAAAACATAGCACCTATGCCATAGCAAGTTAATCCGATTAAAAGTTCTGGTATGGTGATAATACTGAGAATGTGATTAATTGCGTTCCCTAGATGAACCTTACCTAATTTGTTGGCACCTATTTTCAAAAAAAATTGTCCTGCTGAACTGATCAGGACTGATACAATTAGTAAACTAAATTCTTGTGGGGTCATTGAATTGTACTTTCTGGCAGCAAAATTGCAATTTTATAACTATTTCTTAGCTTGATTCCAAGTCACGATCTAGACTGCATTTCGGAAATTTTAATCAACCCACCAGTTTCTTTGACAGTATATATAGGGCGGGCTTTAACTTCTTCATAAATTCGCCCAATATACTCACCTAAAATTCCTATACAAATTAACTGCACAGAACCGAGAAAAAATATAGCAATTGTAATCAAGCTGTAGCCGATTAAAGGACTAGCATGGTCAAATAAGCGCCAGTATAGTACTAGGATGATCATCAACAGGGCGATCGCAGCTGCTACCATCCCTATATAAGTAGCTAACTTTAATGGCACTGTGGAAAAAGAAATAATGCCATCAATAGCCAAAGCCCAGGACTTACCAAAGGTATACTTAACTTTGCCCGCAAAACGCGGTTCCCGTTCAAAAAGTACCGCAGTTTGGCGAAAACCCACCCAAGCGCGTAAGCCGCGAATATAACGGTTCCGTTCGGGCATAGCATTGAGAATATCCACAACTTGCCGATCTAGTAAACAAAAATCTCCCGTATCTGTCGGTATATCAACATGAGATAACCGTCGGAGAATACGATAAAAAGCATAAGCAGTAAAGCGTTTTAGCGAACTTTCTTGTTTACGCGATAGACGTTGAGCATACACTACTTCATAGCCTTGTTGCCATTTCTCTAGCATCTGGAAGATTAATTCTGGGGGATCTTGCAGATCCGCATCCATGATAATTGCACATTTGCCTTGGACAAAATTTAGCCCAGCTGTAACAGCAATTTGATGTCCAAAATTCCGCGCAAAACTGAGGTAACGTACTCGACTATCGAGATGGCGCAGTTCACGAATCATACTCAAAGAACGATCGCGGCTACCATCATCTACTAAAATTAACTCAACTTCACCGTCTAACTGCTCTGCCACATGATGCAGACGACGATACATTTCCGTAATATTTTCTTCTTCGTTATAAATGGGAATTACTAAAGAGTATATTGGTTGAATCACTGTTTTTATCAGATTATGAAATCAATGCTGCAAGTTAAGGCAAGATTCAGACAAACATATACTATAAAATTATTGATGTAGTTTTTTATATAAAAGTCCTTCTAAAGTAATTGAGATTATATCTAGTTATTGTCATCAATAAACACACGATTAAATAATTAAACTAAATGTATATATGCGCCCATTCCGAGAAAAAGAATGGCTATTTAGCTTGCTACTGTGTTCTTTACTTCTGTGGCTGATATGTTTGGGAAACTCCCCCTTACGAGACTGGGATGAAGGTACAGTGGCGCAAGTCGCCCGTGAAATTTGGCGTGCATCCTTTGGTTCTCTGCATTGGCTGTATCCAACTTTATCAGGTGAACCTTATCATAATAAGCCGCCTCTGATGCACTTGTTAATTGCTTGGTCTTACTCTTTGGGAGGTGTGAATGAATGGACAACACGCTTACCTGCTGCTGTGTTAACCGCTTTGGGAGTGCCTTTACTTTATTTAGTGGGGGGTTTGCTGTTTAACGATAGTTTATCAGCTTTGTTTGCGGCTTTAGTTTACTTAACAACTTTGCCTGTAGTGCGTCATGGACGCTTGGCAATGTTAGATGGTACAAGCATTACTTTTTTCTTACTATTGTTATTTTGCTTATTAAAGTCACGTCAGCAAAAACCTTGGGCTTTAGGTGTGGGATTTTGTCTGGGATTAATTACTCTGACTAAAGGAATGCTAGTTTTGTTGCTGGGGGGTATCGCTGGATTATTCATTTTGGTATCGTCGCAATTAGCAGTGTTCCGTAACCCCTATTTATGGACAGGAATTTTGTTGGGAATTGCGCCGGCGATCGCGTGGTATATTGCTCAATGGCAATATTATGGTAGTAATTTCTTACAGATAAATTTACAAGCACAAACCTTTGACCGCATAGCCCAACCTGTTGAAGGTAATACAGGCGCTCCTTGGTATTATTTACTTGAGTTATTGAAATACGCTTTTCCCTGGTTGTTATTTTGGCCAGGAGGATTTTATCTAGCTTGGAAAAAACGGGATTCTAGCTGGGGTACTTTAGTTTTAGTTGGTACAACTGTTTACTTTGTAGCTATTTCTTTAATAACTACAAAGCTGCCGTGGTATGTTATGCCTTTGTACCCATTTTTAGCATTGGCAATTGGGGCAAAACTCAGCGAAGTTTGGCAGAAACAGGCATTTAATTCTAGGATTTGGTTAGTATTTATAGTTATTATGGCGATCGCAGGTTTAGGCGGTATTGTTTACTTTATTCTTGCACAAGAAGAGCCTGTACTAATAGTCATGAGTCTTGTTTTAACAATCAGTATGAGTGTTGTTGCATGGTTAATTTATAATTGCGATCGCAGATTTATTCCTGTGTTGTTTTCTGGTATGTATTTAGTCTTATTACTATTGATGAGTTCGCAATCTTGGATTTGGGAATTAAATGAAGCATTCCCAGTTAAACCAGTTGCAACCTTAATTCGCAACCATGTTTTACCAGGAACAACAATTTACACATCATTTGCTTATAGCCGTCCTAGCTTAAATTTCTACTGTGATTGCAAAGTTATACCTCAAAATTCTAGGGAATTAGAAACAAGGTTATCTCAGTCAGCTTATTTACTTATAGACGACACCACTTTAAAAAAGATTACTTTAGTTGATGGTCAAAATCTTGGTACTGCTGAAGGATTTAATTTAATTGCACCATCAAATAAACTATAAATTAGACTTTTGAAATAACAAAACATCATCACGCTGATATTGCAGCTTAAAATCTTGACTATTGTTGAGTAATTTAACTAAATCTTGATCAAACTCTGGGTTACTTGATAAACCAGGATGACGCAGATTCAGCAATACATAATCGAAGACCTTTAAATTAATTTGTGCCGCTGGAGTAGCTATCAACTTAATTAATTTTCTATGAGTTAAATGAGGCGCGATTTCATCTGTAGTTAGGACACTTTTATTTGGCTGAATTTGAACAATTGCCTCTTTTGTAGCTTGCCAAGTATCCAAAGATTTTAGATATTTACCACCAAAATAAGTAAACTTTGCCAAACTCAAAAATGCAACAATTGACCATAAAATAATTATACGTCTATTTTGGAGCAATCCTTTACCTAACGATAAACTCGCAATCACAGATAATATTATAAATGGCAAAGCTGGAACAGAATATTGATGAATTAAATCTTTTTGTGGTTGATAGTCAGCCAGTAAGTTCAGCATAACACAAGGTAATGCGCCAATTAAAGGTGCTATTCCTTGCCAAGAAATACCCCAAATAATAGGGATAAATAATAATATTAAATATGCTAAATTATCCCAAGAACAAAGTTTCGGCAAAACTAATCCTGGTTGAAAAAATAAATTATTAATTAATTCCGTAAAAGAGTTACCCAAGTATTGATAGCGAAAAAGATAACGGTCTATTGAAGCTGCATCGCCACCAATTAGAGGAATAATAATTTTGTTAGCGATCGCATACCAAGCAACACCACTAATAATTGCGATCGCTCCATATAAACGTCGTTCAAAAAACAGTAACCAAATACCCAGTCCTATAACTGTTAATCCTAAAACTGCTTTACATCCCAAAACTAAGAAAATACTCAGACAAAACCATCCAATTTTTTGATTTCTCATAGCGAAAACTGACCATAAAAGTGCTGGTACAGCTATAACTTCTGGATGAAAATCAAACAAATTGACATTAAATACTAAAGGATACAGTAGGTAAATAGCAGCAATAGTTAGCCCTTGATTTTCGTTTAATTTAGCTTGGCGGGCTAATTGATATGCAGGTAATGCACCCAAGGCTAATGCAATTGCTTGTACAGCAAATAACCAATAAACGCTGGGATAAATTTTGTAAAGTAAAGCCAACGGATACCAAATCCAAGCAGCATGATCACCAAGAATGTGATAATTAGTAAAAGAAGAAATAGGTGGTATACCTTGACTAATTAAATAAGTGCCTTGGTCAAACATTCCTAAATCCAAGGCAGTAGATTGAAATAACAAATGTCGTAAGCTGCTACATATAAATAAAATTACGCTACTTGTAACAATCATAAACCATAGAGGATCAAATTTATAGTGTTTTTTCATAAACATTAACTTTTCTAAAAATTATTTTTTAATAAATAAGTAAACATCGCCACGTTGATACTTTAAATCAAATATTGCAGATTTTTTTAGTTGATTTACTATACTAATATTCGCATCTGTAAAATTTCTCCAGCCAGGATGACGGAGATTTAGTAATACATAATTAAAAGTATTTAAGTTATCAATATTTGCCTCATTAGCTGAGGTTGTTTGAATTAATTCTCTATGAGTTAAATGTGAAGCAATTTTTTCTGTAGTTATCACACTCCCTTGAGTTGTCACTAAAGCGATCGCTTCTCGTGTAGCTTGCCAAGTATCAAGGTGCTGAAAATATTTACCAAAAAAATGCGTATATCTTGCTAAACTCAAAAATGCTATCAATGACCAGATAATAATTGCTCGTTTATGTTGGATTAATCCTTTTCCAGCGGCCAAGCTAGAAATTAAAACTAACAAAATAAATGGTAAAGCTGGTAAAGAATACTGGTGAACTAAATCTTTTTGTGGTTGATAATCGGCAATTAAGTTAAGTGCCAAGCAAGGCATAGCAGCTACTAGAGGTTTCATCCCTACAAATGAAAAACCCCAAATTACAGGTGCTAATAGCAGTAATAAATATTCTAAATTGCTTAATACAAATACTTTTCCTAAAATCAATCCTGGTTGAGAAATTATATTTTTAGCAATTTCTAAAACTGAGTTACCTAAATAGCTATAACGTCCGACTGCTGCTGCTTCTGCACCGCTAAAATTAGGAATAATTAATTGAGTTGCAATTAAAAACCAAGCTACTCCAAAAAAAATGGCGATCGCACCATGTAAACGCCGCTTTTCAAACAAAAATAACCAAAAACCCATCGCCGCAACTGTGAATGAAAGTACAGCTTTACACCCTAATATCAGACATATCTCTAAGCAAAACCACCCGATTTGATTGAGACGTGCTGCTAAAACTGCTGCTAATATTAGCGGTAAAGCAATTACTTCTGGGTGGAAATCAAACAAATTAACATTAAATACTAAAGGGTATAACAAATACACAGCAGCCATTGCGATCGCTTGACTGTCTTTTAAACCAGCTTGACGCGCTAACATCCATGTAGGTAAAGCACCTAAAGCTAATGCAATTGCTTGTACAGCGAATAGCCAGTAAACACTAGGATAAATTTTATACAGTAAAGATAAGGGATACCAAATCCAAGCTGCATGATCGCCAAGAATGTGATAACCCATGATCGTAGAAATCGGTGGTTTTCCTTGACTGATTAAATATGCTGCTTGGTCAAAAATTCCTAAATCGAAAGAGTTAGATTGAAACAATTCGTGCCGTAAACTGCTAGATGCAAATAAAATTATAGTACTTATAACAATCATCCAAGTTACAGGACGAGTTAATGACGATCTCATAATATTTTTCAATGATTTTTTACTGAAAATTTTTATATCGATTAATTTTTCTGTGCCATTAGCACAATAGATACCCCAAAAGGTAGACGGAATCGCTTCATTAAAAAACGTTCACTGGCAAATAAAAAAGTTAAAAATTTATTGATAGGTTTCGCGGGTAAATTTAAATCACCACTAGCATCCACTTTTTTGTCAAGTTTGAGGATGTTTTTTAATAAACGTACTCCAGCAACCAAGGGAAACAACCAAGTATTAAAATAGCTACCATAGCAGACATCATAACCAGCTTGTTTCACAACTCTTTTTAATCTTTTCAATGTATAGCGACGTTTATGATGATTAATCTCATCATGGTAACTCCATAAAAATTGATAAGCAGGCACTGTAATTAATAAGCAACTATTTGGGTTTAATCTGTTAGACAATGCTTCTAAAGCAGCTAAATCATCATCAATATGCTCTAAAACATCTAAGATCACTATTAAGTCATACTGGCTAGTAAACGGAATTTTATCAGGTAAGCTACCTTGTTGTACTGTGGTGATTCGCCGTTCGTTAGCCAATAGACAAGCAGTTTCATCTAACTCCATTGCGGCAACTTCACCGTAACGAGCTAACATACTTAAGTTACCACCAGTGGCACAGCCAGCCTCTAGAATTTTGGCATTTTTCGGAAGTTTGAGTTGACGAATCAATTCCTCTACAATTCGGCGGCGACCGACAAACCACCAATGTTGATCCTCAACGGCAGCATACTGGAGATAAAAATTTTTATCCATTCAGAAATTTGGTGTCTGAGCAATAATGCCAATATTTTCACACTTTTTCGCAACCCTCAGAACTTTTGATGAATGATTGTGGCGATCGCTGTTATATCTGAGTCCCAAGCAATTTATAGTGGGAGTTATCTGTAAATCCTTAAGCAATTGTGAAAGCTATTACTCTTCTTGGTTCCACTGGCTCAATTGGTACTCAGACTTTAGATATTGTCGCTCAGTACCCAGATAAGTTTCGGATTGTGGGATTGGCAGCAGGGAATAATGTGGAGATGTTGGCGGAGCAAATTCGGCAGTTTCGGCCGAGTATAGCAGCGATCGCTGCTGAAGATAAATTACCCGCACTCCAAGCAGCGATCCAAGACCTCGATCCCCAGCCGATTTTACTGGCTGGTAAGGCTGGAGTAATTGAAGTTGCCCGCTATGGCGATGCCGAGACTGTTGTTACAGGTATTGTTGGTTGTGCTGGTTTATTACCAACTATCGCCGCCATTGAAGCAGGTAAAGATATTGCCCTCGCCAATAAAGAAACCTTAATTGCTGGCGGCCCTGTAGTTCTCCCCTTAGTGGAAAAACATGGGGTAAAACTCTTACCTGCTGATTCTGAACACTCAGCCATATTTCAATGCCTGCAAGGGGTTCCTCAAGACGGCTTGCGGAAGATTTTACTTACAGCCTCTGGTGGTGCTTTCCGTGATTGGCCTGTAGAAAAGTTACCAGAAGTCACAGTCGCCGATGCCCTCAAACACCCAAATTGGTCAATGGGCAAAAAAATTACGGTAGACTCGGCTACTTTGATGAATAAAGGATTGGAAGTAATTGAAGCTCACTTTTTGTTTGGCTTAGATTACGACAAGATTGAAATTGTCATCCATCCTCAAAGCATCATTCACTCATTAATTGAGTTACAAGACACCTCTGTGTTAGCCCAATTAGGCTGGCCGGATATGCGTTTACCCCTGTTATATGCTTTATCTTGGCCTGATCGCATTTACACTGATTGGGAACGTCTCGATTTAGTCAAAGCTGGCAGTTTCACCTTCCGTGAACCAGATCATCAAAAGTACCCTTGTATGCAGTTAGCATATAGCGCAGGTAAAGCAGGTGGCTCCATGCCGGCTGTTTTAAATGCTGCCAATGAGCAAGCTGTAGCTTTATTTTTAGCAGAGAAAATTAGCTTTTTAGATATTCCTCGGTGCATTGAATGGGTATGCGATCGCCATCAAAATGATAACTGTAAAAATCCTTCTTTAGATGACATTTTGGCAGCAGATCAATGGGCAAGACAAGAAGTTTTAACAGCAACTAAAAATTTAGTAACTTCCCCAAAGATGATTTCTTTGCCATAAAAACTCAGATATAGCAATCCTATTTGATTTGTAAAAATTCAGAGACTCAGATTCCCGACTTATCAGATGAAGTCGGGAATCTTGTTTTTATAAATTTTTTCTAAAGAATAGCACCTGTCATGAATTCATGTTTCAATTTCAGGTATTATTACCAAACAATAGTTTTATAATCTTTCCCAATTACGAATTTAAAATTATAATGATTCCTACTTTAATTATTGCTTGGATTGTATTTACAATATTGTGGAAAATTGTCAAAACAACTGTGAGCAATGCCTTAACTATTGCTGCAATTATTGTTTTATTACAAGTGGGTTTTGGCATTACACCACAGGATATTTGGCATCAGATAATTCAGTTTACTCAAACTCTTTCGCAGATTCGCGTTAATAAGTAATCAGATTTCAAGCAACAAGTCTGACCATGTTCTTGGGGTACAGGGAACAGTTTTGAAAACCCATCCGAATATTAGACACAAGCTCACGCCTGTTTATTCAAGTAGGAAAACCCACCCATGTAAATGGTTTCCTAATTTTAAGTATGGGTATTTCCCTGTTACCCGTTCCCTGTTCCTATTTAATCAAGAGTTCTAACTAACTGCTGAATTCTTAATTAATTACCATGTAACGCAGAAATTCTAGCCAGCGCATCCTTAACGCTTACAGGTAGCTGACGCATAATCTTACCTCTTTCTCGATCTAATGCTACCAAGGTTACTTTAGCCGTGACATACAATTGCTGTCCATCAACTGAAACAATTGCATAATCCCAGTTAATCCGAACACCAGTCACTTCAGTCATCCGAGTTTTAACTACAGCCTGCATACCCAATTGAATTGAACGGTGATAGCGTACTGAAAGTTCTACCACAGGTAAATCACAGCCTAGTGCAACTAAATCAGCAAATTCAATCCCAATAGAACGTAAACACTCTACTCTTGCTTCTTCCATCCAAGTCAGATAAGTCCCATGCCAGACAATACCTGCATAGTCGGTATGATGGGGTTGCACTCTGATGGGATATTCAAACCAACTTTCAAAAGCACGGCTATCTGTAATTTCGATAGCATCGGTTGGTGGTAGTGCTGGGCTTGGTTGTGATTCAGACATTTTCCAGTTTGTGAAAAATTATAGTTTTCCACATCTGGGATATCACAAAAAGTAGACATCTATGCCACAAAATCGCCAAAATTATCTTGCGATCGCATGGCATAATTCTCATTATCATTTCTCAAGAGATACATTAGTTGCTTGATGCTCACATCACAGACACAGCAACCAAAAATTCAATGATCTTAAATGTCACACAAAACAATGACATCACCAATAGTACTTGCTTGGTAAATTCGCCATTTTTTCCTAAATGACAGTGATTTATCCTCACTATCGCAGATGCACAAGCTCTGAAAAATTTTTTCTATCTTAGTTCACGGACACAAAACATTTCACAATCTAGTCATTAATTAATCTTATTGAAGGTAATGGTGAATAGGTAATGGGGGATGAAAAACCCTGCCACAATTACCAATTACCAATTACCAGTGAGCCATTGTGAATGAGCAATTTATTCTTGGAGTTTGTTAGAAAATAACCCATCAGATCCAGAAATCCTTAACTCTTTTTGGCTAAGGCTTTACCACTCGCATAAGCTGGTGCAGATTGCTTCACAAGATTTGCTAGTTCCTGTAACTGGTTAATTGCTTCTGCTCCTTCTAACTTCATTAATTCGCGGTCATCCCGCATTTCTGTCCAAGTAATCCCATAATCTGATACCAAAAATCTAATCAGGTGGTTATTTCCTAGGCTCACCATAAATGAAGCACTATTCATTTGGTCGCCACAGGTATAACAAGACGCAGGATAACCGCGTCGTTCTAATACAATAGCCAAGGCTTGCAGGTTCATGACCAAGTCTTGAACAAATTGTCGATGCTGATGCGCTAGTCTCAGAAACACGTTTTTCCTCCAGACACCACAGTCATTTTAGTCACTTTTATATTTTTTTTAGATTTTCTCACCCACTGGTATTGTAAGCTATTCATTACAATTCCCGGATAATATTTGCAGTAGTTAATTAACTACCTAGCTTAGGGTATGAGATAACTGTTAAGTTTGCCGTATCAAACTATTCAGTTTGCAAGTTTAATTTATCAGACAGAAATTCAAAAATTATTGTTTCTTCATATACTTCTGTGAGTAGAGATCATAACTTACAGCGATTCGCCTTAAGAGTATCCAGATTTAGTACTAGGCAACCACAGAAAAGTTACGGATATCGTGTTTACCAGCTATTTGTAGCCTAACCTATGATGGATCAAAAGCTTTAATACTCTTTAATGTCCTTTACGCCTTTGTTTGGCTAGTCAATGAAGAGTATAGTTAAGTCCTAGTTTAGTACTACCTAAATGTTGGGTAATAAATAATTTACGCCTCCTAAATAAATATATGGAGTTCGGTAGAAAAACTTGCAGAGACGAGATGCTTATTTCTATCGATATTATATAGATTGGCAGAAAATTGTGATACAGAAAGTGTTCTGAGACACTAAGATAATTTTTTACCCAACTATCTCTAGACTAAACCCAGAAAATAACTAAATTCATAATAGAGATCTTGCCATTTTGCTAGGTGTGATCAAAATAGAATGAAAAATTGAATTTTGTTGTGACTGGCGAAAGAGTAGGCGAGTGTACTTATACTCCTGGAAGTAAGAGAGCTTATTTTTACAGGCATTCTGTTAACCCATAGTATTTGAGACTTAAGATTTGTCACTCTAACAATAGTTAGAGATTAATGCAACAAATATCTGTGTAACTTAAGTAAATCTTCTTCGTCAAAACTCTATGTTTAAGAGTGCGATCACCCAAAATTTTCTCTTACAGCGTTTTTAGGCATTTGCTCAGGCGATCGCAAAACTTAACTAAGCCGGAAATTAATCAACAAAATTCCTGCATTCACCAATAGATGAAACACTAACCAGGAAGTTGCTTTTTCAATGCTTCCAAACCAGCCCAGCGGTTATCAGCAGGCTTTTCTGAACTCATATCAACACTTTTCAAAATACCTGGACAATTCAAGTCACACAACTGTCGCTGAGGCATTTCTAAACACATTTGTTCATATAGCCATTCACTAGGATAAAAATATCCATTGAGTGACAGAGTTTCTACCAAGTCTTCCATCGCTATTTCCCGTTCTAGGGGCAAGTCTTGTGGTTGATTGGCGGCTTCATCCAACCAAATAATTTCTTTGGTGTTCAGCGCTAACCGACGATTGTACTGTTGCAAACAGCGGTTACATATACAAGTAATAATAGTTTCTGCCTGACCGGACACTTCTAGGTAATTGCCGTGATGCTGCACACGCACACGACCCCGAACTGGTGTCAACGTTTCTAGTCCCGGCAGAAACTCTTGAACCTGAATTTCCTCTGTCCGCTCCGGGGCTTTGGTGAGCTGCGGAATAAAAATTGCGTCCATAGGATTTGTGAGACATCCTCACTAACAGTTATGTTGCCAATCAGCAATTCTGCTGATAATACATCTTTAATTTTAGCTCTTAGAACAGTTGAAATTGCTGACTGGGTGAGCTTTTATAGTTCTACAGCCGGACGTACAACCAAATGACGATGTGGCTCTTTACCGCGGCTGAAGGTTTCTAACTCAGAAAATTCCTTGAGGAAGGTGTGGATTTGCCGCCGTTCAGCTGAACTGAGGGATTTAATTTCCACTTCTCTGCCAAAAGTCCGCACTTCGTCTGCGGCTGCTTCAGCCAAAGCGCGAATTTCCGCTTGTCTTTTTAACCGATAACCATTCAACTCAATGGTGTAGGATGCTTGTTCTTCCTGTGGTTGGTTCAGGTTAAGGACAGAATTAGCTAGATACTGAATTGCATCCAGCACAGAACCATCAGCACCGATGAAAACTCGGATTTGCGTTGGTGTTAAGTTGGTTTCTTCAATTGTTAACCAGTAATTATCTGGTTCTGGGGTATCCTCATCTTGAGGTTGGGCTACTTCTATATCACCCCGAATCTCCGCAGAGACCCCTGTAAGTTCCAGCAGTGATTTTAACCACTGCTGACCTCGCTGCATGGAACTGTTACTCATCTATCAACCTGTAGCCTTTTTCTTAGAACTTTTTGGTTCAAAAGGTAACGATTTTTGTTCTGCTACTGTTTCTTTCTCTTGGATGGCTACAATTTTTTGCAGTTCCTCTGATAAGGGTTCACGGGAAAGAATATAAGTTTGCAGAGTTTGGAAAATATTACCAATCACCATATACATCAGTACCCCAGCAGGTAAGGGAAAGAACAAAAACATTCCCGAAAAGATCACTGGGGTGATTTTGTTGACTGTATCCTGTTGTGGGTTGCCACCGCTGGAGTTCTGCCCTGAGAGGATTTGGCTAACGTAGAGACTGATACCAAAGAAGATCACCATAGCGACAATATCCCAATGGATTATACCGTCGGGATCAACTGCGCCAACTCTACCCAAGGCATCGATGAACAAAAATCCTTTGTCCGCTGCTAGTCCGGGAATTGTGCCTTGAAGTGTCACATCTCCTGGTTGTAAGGCTTCGATGTTACCTTGAGCATCAACTTTGATTCTTTCTTCCCCCTTAATGATTTTCCATTCTGGAGTTAGCTTTGTTTCTGGATGTTCTGTCAATAAAACATCAAAAGGTTTGCCTTCTAAAGTCTGATATTGTATTTTTGTTTTTTCTCCCACTGCTAGTTTGTTACCGCTAGGGAGGATAGCAGTTACTTTATGGTGTTCCCCATCAGCCACGTAAATGTTTTGTGGGGCAGTAGCAAAGGCTTGTGGTTGAATTCTTTCTATTTGTTCAGATGGCAAGATTTGTAGGTTAACGGAGTAATTCACACCTGCAAAAGGTGATCCCCGTAAAGTGGCAAACAGCGCTAACAACACAGGCATTTGCAACAGCAATGGCAAACATCCTGCTAAGGGGTTGCCGAACTCCTTTTGGACGTTCATCATTTCTTCTTGCTGCTTTTGCGGGTCGTCTTTATGGCGCTCTTTGATTTCTTGCATCCGCTTTTGCATGAGAGGCTGCACTATTTTCATCCGCCGCATATTGCGGATTGAGCCAGCACTCAGGGGATAAAGCGCAAAGCGGACTATCAATGTCAAGGCAACGATCGCCAATCCATAGCTCGGCAAAATGCCGTAGAAAAAGTCTATGATTGGCAACATGACGTTGTTTGAGAGGAAGCCGATACCAAAATCCATTATTCTGAATTCAACCTGAGGTACTGTAAATTTAACTGAATCTAATTTATCTAAATCGTGATTCGGCTGCGACTATCTCTCGCTACGGATAGCCGCACATTAAGAAATTTGGGGAGTGGTGAGTAGGTAGTTTTTGATAAGTGGGAAGTTTTGAATTTTTTATTTTATACAAAGCAACTATTGCTTTGTCTGTTCCCGACTCCCGACTCCCGACTCCCTATTTTTTATTTAGCACCAGTGTATGTGGGGTTTTTAGCAGCGATTCTTTCATTGATGTAGTCATATACTTCGCGGAAGTTCGGAACTGCCCGCATTTCCAAACGACTGCCATTTCTGAGAGTGACTACCATATCGCCCCAAATACCAACGCCACGAGGAACTTTGACGATTTTGACAATTTCTGAGTAAATGATGTCAGTGCGATCGCGCCCCATCCAACCACCGTTCAAAGAAATTCGGCGATCTGTAATACGGTAACGCAGCCATAATGCTCTGACAATCGCTCCAACTGTTAAAGGGATACCTACAACAGTTAGTCCAATCAACAAGTTGAGAATTAAGTCCCCAAGGTGAGGGCCGCCTTCATAATAAACTTCTTCACGAATGCCCATTCAATACCTCAGCTTGTGCCAACAACTGCTCTAATTCTTGCAGAAATTGTTGGCTTCCGCACTTAGATTCTGCTGCTGTGGGCTTTACCACAAATACCAACCGCCATCCTGGAGATAATTTTGGCAACAACTGATGCAAAGCTGCTGCCATTTGACGTTTAATTCGGTTACGCACGACAGCTTTTTTACTGACTTTCGTGCTGATTGATATGCCAATTTGTGTGCTAACAACTTTTTTGACTTCAGTTGCCAGTTTAGTTGTGCTGGCAGTATCCCCAGAAGGTTCTGGAGAATGTCTCGGCCGTAAAGCTCTCAAGGTGAAATGAGAACTTTGTCGCCGAGTTCCTTCTCGGAAAACTGCCTGAAAATCTTTGCGAGATTTTAATCGATTCGCCTTGGGCAAAGCCACAGCCCCTCTAGTTGCTGAAAACGCTCTAAACGCTCAGACGATAACGTCCTCTTTTTCTTCTAGCTTTAATCACGTTTCTTCCGTCTGGTGTACGCATTCTGGCACGAAAACCGGAGGTTCTTTTTCTCTTACGGCATGTGCCGCCCAGGGTTCTTTTCATACTGTTGTCCTCTAAGGCGATTCTTATAAAAAGTCACAATCTATAATCTTACTATTGTGTATGGTCAATAGTCCAGAGTCTATAGTTAAAAAGCAGAAAGTTGGGAAGCTAAGAATACAACAGCTAACAAGTGACTATTGACCAGTGACTCATGACTTAGCTGATACTTAAAATCCAAGACCCTACATAACGCAGTAGTGGGGTATCGCCAGGTGAGAGAACCTGACAGTTGAAATAGTAAATTCCACCGAAGGAAGGGTTCTGAACATTAGATAAAACTAATTCAACACTGCGACCTGCGGGGACTGGTTCTTGGGGAAATATTTCGATGATTCGACCTTCCTTATCCCATTTAACTTCCGAAAGAGGCACTTTCTTGCCTTTGACGCGCACTTCTATTTTTTTGGGATCAAAACTTCCTTTGTAGTAATTTGGATAGGTAATGGCAAATTGAGCCACTGCCAATTTCATTTTTTGCTGGGGAATTCTCAGGATGTATCTATCAGTACTGTTTGTTTGTCCACCAAAATCTAACCGGAAAGGCAGCTGGTTTTCAGCTTTCACGCCGCTGAATAGGGTTAATCCAGGTAAACTTTGTGCAAAGACTTGAGTTGTCAATCCTGTGACTAGGCAGCTAGTTACTGCTAAAGCCGAAAGAATCGCTACTTGTGGTTTGCGCCGAATCCAATTGCCAAAATGTAAACGTTGCATAGTTAGGCTCCTCTAGCAGATATAGCTGGTTGATGTAAATACTTTAGTTGAGTATTCGTAACTAAACTTTACTACTGAATTCTTGACAATGGACGACTAGTTCCAATAAAAAGTGCCATCAGCCTCCTATGGCAGTTTCTATTGGAAATAGATACTAGTCTGTTTACTCAGCACTTTCAACTCAGCACTGGCTAAACGCCCCGCTACCGCTCTAAGCGCAGCCATGCCCGCAGGGCTTTACAGCACTTTCAAAAACGTATATGTTGCTAAATATGTACAAGTGTATCTAAATTTTGAGAGCTTTGTTATAAAAATTGAGCTATAAAATTAGCGATCGCTCTGGAGATTGGGCTAAATTAATAAAAATAAGTTGGTATCAATGAAATAGTAATCTTTAAAAAATCATCAAATTATTAAGCTTTAAAACTTTTACGAAGATTCCACTATGTAAGTAAGGCAAAATTTTTCAATCTGGAAAAGAACCTAAAGACAAAGATGTAAACTGGGGAATCAACATAGCATTAGCAATATGTAAACCTATCGGTCACGATCAGCAAGTGTGACCTATACCAGGGGTAAAATCCGGCTTTAGCCTGAGAACTAAAAGTAGGAAAGATAAAGTTCAAGATTCAATCTACAAATTCAAGCGATCTCTAGCAATAATGGCAGCTTCACTAGGTAGGAGTAGGAGACATCCCTTACGGGGGGACACAGGTTTTGCAGAGATGTAAGTATTTATCTCTAGGAGATTTCATGAGAATAGCAGTTGCTAAAGAAATAGAAGTTTGTGAACGTCGTGTAGGATTAAATCCTGACACTGTTGCCCGATTAGTTAAACAAGGTTTAGAAGTCTGGGTAGAAAAAGGTGCAGGAGAACGTTCCTTTTTTAGTGATTCTGCATATCAAGCAGCAGGCGCTCAAATAATCACTGATACTGCTCAATTATGGAACGAAGCAGATATTTTATTAAAAGTTAGTCCACCACAAGAAAGAGAAGATGGACGCTCAGAAATTGATTTATTACGAGAAGGCTCTGTTTTAATTAGCTTTCTCAATCCTTTAGGAAATCCGGTGGTGGCGCAGCAGTTAGCCAACCGCAAAGTTACAGCTTTGAGCATGGAATTGATCCCCCGCAGCACCAGAGCGCAAAGTATGGATGCTTTGTCCTCACAAGCTTCACTAGCAGGTTACAAAGCAGTCTTAATCGCCGCCGCCGCATTACCAAAATATTTCCCCATGCTGACAACCGCAGCCGGCACCATCGCCCCAGCGAAAGTATTTATTATGGGTGCAGGTGTGGCAGGATTGCAAGCGATCGCCACCGCCAGGCGTTTAGGCGCAATTGTCGAAGCCTTTGATATTCGTCCCGCCGTCAAAGAAGAAGTCCAAAGCTTAGGGGCAAAATTCGTCGAAGTCAAACTCGAAGAAGAAACCACAGCAGCTGGTGGTTATGCCAAAGAAATCTCCGAAGCCAGCAAACAGCGGACTCAAGAAGTGGTGACTGAACACGTCAAAAATGCTGATATCGTCATTACTACCGCCCAAGTACCAGGAAGAAAAGCCCCACTGCTAGTCACAGAAGAAATGGTGGCACAGATGAAACCAGGTTCGGTGATTGTCGATTTAGCAGCAGAACAAGGTGGGAACTGTGCTTGCACCGATCCCGGTAAAGATATTGTCTGGAATGGCATAACCATTATTGGCCCGATTAATCTTCCCTCATCTATGCCAGTTCACGCCAGCCAACTGTATGCCAAGAACGTGACATCTTTGATGCAGCTGTTAATCAAAGATAAAACTTTGCAGATTAACTTTGCAGACGACATCGTTGATGCAGCTTGCATTACCCACGCAGGCGAGATTCGTAATCAACGTGTTAAAGATGCACTGCAAGCTATCAACACTCAACAAACCGCAGTTAATTAAGCAGAATATTAACCGCCGATAAACGCAGATGAAGAGTACGGAGTTCATCGGCGGTTCCTTTCACCAAGGAGTTTTTATTTCATGACAGAAGCATTACTTGCTGCTTTGTTTGTATTTGTTTTGGCATCTTTTATCGGCTTTGAAGTCATTAACAAAGTCCCACCAACCCTACATACACCCTTAATGTCCGGTTCAAATGCGATTTCTGGCATTGCGGTACTGGGGGCGATAGTAGCTGCTGGTGCCAGAGAAACAAGTGTTTCGGTAATTCTGGGTTTGATTGCAGTAATCCTCGCCACAGTCAACGTTGTGGGCGGTTTCCTCGTCACCGACAGAATGCTGCAAATGTTCAAAAAAAAGGAGATTAAGGCGTGAGCGACTTTTTACCAACTGGAATTCAGCTGACGTACTTAGTCGCTGCATCCTTATTCATTTTCGGTTTGAAAAAGCTGGGTTCACCCGCCACCGCCCGGAATGGCAATGTGATTGCGGCTGTGGGGATGCTGTTGGCAATTGTGGCGACAATGCTGGATCAGCACGTACTGAATTATGAAATGATTTTGTTAGGCTTGGCCATTGGTTCAGGCATTGGTGCGATCGCAGCCTATAAAGTCCAAATGACCGAAATGCCCCAAATGGTGGGTTTACTCAACGGTTTGGGCGGTGCAGCTTCAGCGTTAGTCGCTGTGGCGGAATTTTGGCGATTACTAGAACACTCCCAACCCATCCCTCTAGATGTCAACATTTCTATGTTGTTGGATGTGTTGATTGGGGGTGTTACGTTCACAGGTAGTTTTCTCGCCTTCGCCAAATTACAAGGTTTAATTAGCGGTTCCCCCATTACATTTCCTTTCCAGCAGCCATTTAACTTGTTGCTGTTAGGTGCTTATCTAGCTGGTAGTGCTTACTTAATTGTCACGCCCGATAGCCTACCTATATTCTTGGCAGTAGTTGGGGTTTCTTTGGTATTGGGTGTGATGTTCGTCATCCCTATTGGTGGTGGCGATATGCCCGTGGTAATTTCGCTGTTGAACTCCTTGTCGGGTGTAGCTGCATCCGCCGCGGGGTTTGTGGTAATGAACAATATGTTAATTATCGCTGGCGCATTGGTGGGAGCTTCTGGCCTCATCCTGACAGAAATCATGTGTAAAGCCATGAACCGTTCTCTGTTCAGCGTCCTATTCAGTGCTTTTGGTTCAGGTAGTGCGGCTGGTGGTGCGGCGGCGGCTGGTGCAACAGATCAAACCGTCCGCAGCATTGATCCCGAAGAAGGGGCGATGATGTTGGGTTATGCCCGGAACGTGGTAATTGTGCCTGGTTACGGTATGGCAGTTGCTCAAGCGCAACACAGCGTAAGGGAATTGGCAGATCAATTAGAACGTATGGGTGTAGATGTGAAGTATGCCATTCACCCTGTTGCGGGGAGAATGCCCGGACACATGAACGTGTTATTGGCAGAGGCGAATGTGCCTTACACCCAGTTGTATGACATGGATGATATCAATCCCCAATTTGAGCAAGCGGATGTAGCTTTGGTAATTGGCGCGAATGATGTGGTAAATCCAGCGGCGCGTAGCGATACCAGTAGCCCAATTTACGGAATGCCAATTTTGGAAGTAGATCGGGCAAAGCAAACAATTGTCATCAAGCGTGGGATGAGTGCGGGTTTTGCTGGTGTAGATAATGAGTTGTTCTACAAAGAGAAAACCACAATGTTATTTGGTAGCGCGAAAGATATGGTGGCGAAGTTGGTTTCGGAAGTGAAGCAACTTTAACGAACCACAGAGGCGCAGAGAGCGCGAAGTAAAGAATTAGAAAATCAACTTGTCTTTAAATTCTCAACTTTAAAGGCAAGTTTTTTGCAAAACATTCTTTTGTGATAATTCTTAGCAGATTTAAACCAAATATACACAGATGAACATAATTCATCTAATTATATTGATATACCAATGTAACGGACGTAAGTTAGAAATATGATCACTACCTCCCCAAGATTTCGGTATTATGTGGTCAATTTCCCAACCATAAGTAGATTGACGATTCCCATACTCATATCGATTTATTAATCTTCCAAATTGATCTATTCGCCAGATTCTTGGATCGTAATTTGGATTATTAAAGCCCTTTTCCCAAACTATTTGAATTTTAGTTAATTTTGCGCTATCTTGAGCCTTTTGATAAGCTAAAGCTAACGCATAATGATTAGGTCTTACACTATTAAACATATTGTAGTTTCTCCTTCTTAAAGGCTAATTTTTATATTATAGTTCAAATGAACTAGTTTAGGGGTAAAAAAGGCTAAAACGCTTCTAAAATTTGGTTTTGCGATCGCTCCTATGTGTTCTCTGCGTCTCTGTGGTACCCTACGGGAAGCCGCTTGCGCGTCTACGTGAAAAAAGCGATTAATACTACGATGTCAGAGTACGCGGATCAACAACTATAATCTCGGAGAACCGCTGAAAATCATCAACATTAAACGTCAGTAAATGTGTAATTTTGTGAGTCGCCATCGCCGCTACTAAACGTGTATCATGTACCTTTTTACCCATAACTTGGTATTGAACAATTAGAGATTCCCACTCACCAAAAATTCCTGGTGTATCAAGCTGCAATATAAATATCTTCTTTAATTGCTCAGATGTTTTTACTGCTTCAGAGATAGATATTCCTAACCCATTACTATTAATTGGCCTTGTGCAAACAGCCCAAAATTCAATAATATTTTGTGGAATTATATATAATAATTCGCCTTGCTGCTTGAGTAGAAAAATTGCCCTTTGAGTATCAACGTGCATTGGGCTGCTCTTCTGCACTAAACGCAGCAAAATATTAGTATCTACCAGATAGCTCATAAAATCTCATCTTCTCTGGTGTAAATACATTCTCGACTAATCGCTGCATTTGAAAGTGGTGGCGCTAAAGTAAAGACTGGATTATCTATTAAATCTCTGACAATATTTTCCCATTCTTCCTGATTTGATACTTGATAAAAAGACATTTCTTCCTGACTAATTAAGCTGTCTTCAATTAAAGATTCAAGATAAGCTTCTACCGATAAACCATGTTTAACAGCTTGAGCAATCAGACGCGCTTCAATTTCTGGTTTCAATTGTATCTGTATAGTCATTGATTTACTCGCTACTTTATCTCTCTCTAATGGTCAAGTAATTAAAAATAAAAGGACTAGATTAACCAGTCCTTCTGTAAAGTTATTTAATTTGTTTATTTTAATAACGGGATTTTTTGTGTTTGAGTTTTTGCTTTTGCTTTCGTTTTGCAGAAGTAGCAACTGCCAATTCTACCGGATAACCGACAACAGGAATTACTTGATACTTACGCTCATCTTCTAAGTTTCTGAGTTCTGTGTAATCTACCCAATGGATGCAATCAACGGGACAGGTGTCAATTGCTTCTTGGATAATTTCTTCCGCGTCCCCATCTTGACGAATTACGCGCGATCGCCCGTAATCTGGTTCAATGTAAAAAGTATTTCGTGCTACATGGGCACAGTGTTTACAGCCAATACAGGTGATTTCGTCAACATAAACACCTTTTTGCCGCAACACTCCACCCAATTCCGGTTCCAAACCAGAACGTTCTTGGTTATCCCGCAAAAAACCGCCTAATTCTGGTTCCAAACCGGAACGATTATCTTCCTGTTCTTCTGGCGAAGGCAGAAAATCAGCCATTACGCACTCCAGCGTTGTACTACTAAGCGAATAGAACCGTCGGCATTTTTCTGTTGTTCAGCAACTTGAAAGCCAGCCAGCGCAGTTTCTTTAACAACTGTTTGATAAGCATAACGCTGGGTTACTTGGCGCAAGAAACCATCTACAGACAGATTTTGTTGCCAATATTGCAAGTCAGCAACTAGTTCGTATTCTTTGCCATTCCATCTAAAGCCGATGTCATAGCCATTTTCCTGCTCGATGGTCACTTCCGCAGGATGGGTTTGACCACGATAACCACGTACCTCACGGGGGCCGGGTTTCCAGTCGATGCCCAATTCAGTTAGCGCATCTTTTAAGGAATCAAGGTTACGGATTTGAGTCTTAATTTGGCTAAAGTGTGACATGGTGGTTGTAAATCAACGACAATAAACTGCTGGAAAACTTACCATTCGCTGTAAGTAGCTTGTGTATTCGCCAGATTGGATTCTTGTATTTGATTGGCGAAAAATTCTGAGGTTGGCTCTTGATTAAGTACTTGCCCCAGTTGTGCTTCAATTGCCGCTGTTACCTCAGCACAAGAAGCACCCACAATGCCAGTGACTTTCTCTTGTACGCGACCGTCTGGATAAATTATGAATTCTAATGTCTCCATTCTCTTGGCCAACCACGATAGTAAGCTTAGACTTTGCCCCTTAGCACAATGCTAAAAAGCCTGTCTAGGGAACATTGTTAAGTAGACACAAACTTGCCATTTTTAACTAATGTTCCATCTCTCAATATAAATATCTCAGAAAATTTACAAAATTTATTAGTTTAATAAGTCAGTACATCTGTCATTAGTTAGTCTCTCTTAACCTTCTGGAATAGTCAAGTTTATGACTGAGCTTGTAAAGCTGGGATAAATGCTTGATAAATCAGCACTCTCCGGTAGTATACCTAGATAGGTAAGTTATAAAACTATGTAATTTATCGAAAAAGTTTATCATTATTATTAAATTAAACCTATTCTCTCTAGGGTGATAAATTATGAGAGTCAGAGGATGATATGATTTTTGATGAAAGACTGGTCATAAAGAAAGCAGGTGAGGATGAAGCGCGTTGCTTGCTGCCATAGGCATCGCCTAGGGGTTATTTTTGACTAATTAGTTGAACGATCGCCATTGCTAAGTCAAGGGGATCAACGGGTTTAGGGATATGTCGTTGAAAGCCTGCGGCCATGGCTTGTTTGTAGTCGATTTCACCAGCATAAGCTGTTAGGGCGATCGCGGGAATTTCGCCGCCTTTGTCTGGTGGTAATTGTCTCACTTGACGCAGCAACATATAACCGTCCATGATGGGCATTCCAATATCACTTAATAAAATATCTGGCTGCAATTTCACAAGTGCTTCTAATGCTTCTGCTGCGGAGGCTACTGCTGTGACTTCCGCCCCATACTGTTCTAAGGCAAAACTGAAAAATTCCAACACATCAGCTTGATCATCAACAAACAAAATTCGCACTCCCGCCAGTAATGAATCTTGAGTTGCCAAATCCATCTGTACTGAGTTTGCCGTACTGACAGATTCAGTACTTTTATGCAGGGGGAGTCGGACTGTAAAAATTGCCCCTTGTTCTTCACCTGGGCTGTCTGCGAAGACTGTACCACCGTGGAGTTCTACTAAATGACGGACAATTGCCAGTCCTAATCCTAGCCCGCCAAATACTCTGGTGGTTTTGCCATCGGCTTGGCGGAAGTATTCAAAGACGTAGGGTAAAAATTCCGGTGTGATTCCCTTCCCGTTATCAATGACTTGAATTTGCGCTTCCATCCCAACTTGCGCTAAACGCACTTCTACCCGTCCCTCAGCCGGGGTAAACTTGACCGCATTAGATACTAAATTCCAAACAATTTGTTGCAAGCGATCGCCATCACCCATAACTTCGACTTTATGCTGGGGCAGTACTGTTTGCAGTTGAATTGACTTGGCTTCAGCGGCTAAACGCACTGTTTCTAAGGCGGCAGTCATTGTGCTATTTAAATCTACGGTGCGGATATGCAGACTCAATTTACCCCGCAAAATCCGCGACACATCTAATAAATCTTCGATCAATTGGGCTTGTAACTTGGCGTTGCGCTCAATGGTTTCTAACGCCCGAACAATTGTGGCTTCGTCGTTTTTGCGGGTGCGGAGTAGTTTTGCCCAGCCCAAAATTGGGTTGAGGGGAGTTCGCAATTCATGAGAAAGCACCGCCAGAAATTCATCTTTGATGCGGTTGGCGGTTTCGGCTTCTGAACGGGCGTGACGTTCGGCTTCGTAGAGTTGAGCGCGAGCGATCGCCTGAGCGCATTGTTGCCCCAATGTCAACATAAATCCTTGATCTGCTTCAGAAAAAATTTGGGTATGACTAAAGCTCAACCCTAATGCCCCAATTACTTGTTTTTCTAAAATCAAGGGAATACAAGCAAAGGCAGAATTTCCTGTGACTGATGGCAGTTCTGCTAAGTGAGGATAATTTGCGGCGAAGGCTGCCGGACTTTCGATAAAAATTGGCGTTCCCGTTCTGACTGCTGCCGCTAAAGGTACAGCCGCCGTCACAGAAAAACTTTTCCAAGCATCCAGCACTGAAGAAGGATAGCCAGTGGCTTGAACAACTTTGAGACAACTGCCTTTTTCTGCCAACAAGCTGACAGAACCAGCACTAGCACCCAAGGCGGCAATTCCCTGGTTGACGACAACATCAGCCACCTGTTGCGGTGTGATGGCTTCGGAAAGGGCGGCGGTGATTTTTTGTAAACGTACAGTCCGGCTGACAGCTAATTCTGCGGCTTGTTTTGCCTGCTGAGTTTTTTGGTAAAGCCTAGCGTTATCAATGGCTGTGGCAGCACGATGAGCCAAATCTTCGGCTAATGCCAAGTCTGCTGAATTGTAAGCAGAACTAGATGCAGTTCTCACCAAAGAAATTACGCCAAATACTTTACCACGTAAATGCAGGGGAATAATCATCAGAGAATTCATCCCCAGGCTTTGGAGTAATTTTAAATGCTCCTCGTCTTCAGCCATCTGTGCCAGAATCTGATCTGGCAGTTCGGGATAAAAGACTGATTGTTTGTTTAGCAATGTTTCTCGAAACGGGCTGTTGTTTTCGTACCTGGGGGGATAACGTCGTCGGAGTTCTGTTAATCTTTCCTTCTGAACCAGATTGGCAGAGATCATGGCTATTTGTTCAATGACATCATTTTCTCCCAGCACATCAACCACACACCAATCGGCTAGGGTAGGAACTAGTAAACTAGCGACATTATTGAGAGTGACTTGACAATCTAGGGAGGCAGCTAGTAAGCTACTGGCCTCTACTAAAAAAGTTTGGGCTAGTTCTGCTTGTTGGCGATCGCGTAGTGCGGCTTGTCGTTCGCTAATATCTTCAATAATGCCGACTGCATATTTCGCTTGTCCATGAATATCCCAAACTGCGGAAGAAGTCAGATTCACCCAAACCACTGAACCATCTTTGCGGATGTAACGTTTCTCTAAAGAATAACCACTAATTTCTTTAGTTAACACTCTCCCAGCTTGTTCCCAATCAATTGCCAAGTCATCAGGGTGGGTAATATCTTGAAAGCTCATCTGGATTAATTCTTCTTGGCTGTACCCGGTAATGTCACACAACGCCGGATTCACTTGCAAGAATTTGCCATTTAAAGCGACCAAAGCAATCCCCACTGCGGCTTGATTGAACATAGCCCGGAATCTAGATTCACTTTCACGCAAAGCAACTTCGGCAACTTTGGTGGCTGTGACATCCGACAGCATAATCCCAATGCCCACAGTTTCATCTAAGGCATTGCGAACTGGGTAATAGTTACCCAACCAATAACCATAAACTCCTGGTTTTCCTGGCATCTCCCCGCTAATTTCTACATTTAGTAAGGGTTCGCCTGTTTCTAGCACTTGCTGTAACTGAGCTTCAAACTGAGTTGCCATACTGGAGAAAATATCGCCAAATTTGCGTCCTAAATGTGCTTCGATGGGGAAACCATTAATGTCAGCTAATACCTGATTAATTCTGACATAGCGCAATTCGCGATCTAAAAAGCAGACAGCCACAGGTGCGCCGGCTAACAAAGCATCTAAAAGCAATAGAGATTCGGCATAGTTGATTAAAGCTTGATGATTATCTCGATACAGCTGGGCATTTTCTACGGCTAAGGCGGCGCGATAGGCGATATCTATTGCCAAATTTAAGTCAGCTTGATCATAGCAACGGTGGGCGATCGCAAAGCTAATACAGCCCAGCACTCGCTGATGGGCGATTAATGGCACAACTATTACTGACTTTAGCCCCATCTGCCGGACAATTTCTAAATGTTCCTCGTTCTGTGTAGCTGCTATCAACACAGAATCAGATACTTCAGCAATTAATTTGGGAATAGCTGTTTGCAGTACTCTAGCGATTAGATGTGTACCTTGAGCATTCGGCACATATTCCTGAAGTTTTTGAGCTAATTTTGCCTGAAAGGGATCTGTATAAACCACAGGTAAACGGCGAATTGAGCCATCTTCCTCCAGAATATCCACAATACACCAGTCAGCTAGTTGGGGGACAGAGATTTTAGCAATTTGCTGTAAAGTTTCCTCATAATCTAAGGATGTAGAGAGTAAACTACTAATTTCCGCGATGTAACGCAGTTTATCTTCTGCTTGCTTGCGCTCTGTAATATCAATCACAAAAAAAGCGCCTCGCTCTAGAGTCCCTTCATAGCAGCTACCACCGACTAAAACTTGAAAGCGACTGCCATCTTTGCGGATATATTCTTTTTCATAAGGAGTGCAAAAGGAATTTTCTTGAAATTGCGTCAGTGCTTGTTCATCCAGTCTTCGATACTCAACAGGTGTTAAATTTCGCCAATCAAGTTTTTTCTCTACTAATTCTTGGCGGCTGTAACCTAACATCTTCAACAAAGCTTCATTAGCATCTGTGATTCTGCCATCACCTTCCCAGAAGCCAATTCCAATCATATTGGACTCAACCACACTGCGAAACTTGGCTTCGCTTTCTCGCAATGCTTGTTCAGCTTTTTTTACAGGTGTAATATCAACACCAGTGATTCCCACTCCTAGCAATTGTCCATCCGGTAAACTAACCGGATAGTAACTCACCAAACCATAACGATACACCCCAGATGGATAAGTTTCACCGCTGATTTCCTGGTTAAGTAATGGCTGTTTGGTGATCATTAATTCCTGGAAAATCGGCTCTAGTTGCGATGCCCACTCTGGTAGTACTTCTGGGAGTGTGCGGCCAATATGTTGATTTTGTGGTACACCGTTAATTGCTGCTAAAGCTTCATTAGCATAAACATAGCGCAGTTCTGTATCCAGAAAGGCCAGTGCCATTGGTGAACTCATTAACCAAGCATTTAGTAAAGCTAAAGATTCATCTTTTTGCTGAAGGGCTTGCTGAAGTTGGCTTTGTAATTTTGCTTTTTCTAGTTCTGTTTGCTTGCGTTCCGTAATATTTACGCCTACACAAGTTACGCCTCCGTCTATCCCTGTAAGGGGTTCTACAAGTAAGTCGTAATAAAGGACTTTTCCCCGTAGGATTACACAAACTTCTTCACGCGCTGAAATATCCTGTTCTATAGCCCTCCGTTTGATGGCTGTTAATTGCTGTGCTATGGCAACTGGAAAAAGTTCATCATCGGTTTTACCCAGTAATGCCTCAGCTTTGTCTATACCCTGAAGATTATGAACCCACTGATAACGAAAATTTCGATCTTGCTGAAAAACAACAATATCTGAATTACTCAGGGCTACACGAAATCGCTCCTCGCTGATTTTAAATTTCTGGAGATTAATTTCCGCTTTGCGTTTAGCGTGCCTTAATTCCTCACACAGAAAACTAAATAGTAATCCCTGTACTGCAAATAACAGTATCTTTACACCATTGGATAGGCTTAAGCTGAGGGCGTAATGCTCGGAAAGAAAAAAGTAATCGCTGACTATTACTGATAAAAAGGTTGCCAAAAGTCCTGCTTTCAAACCACCGTACCAAGCACTCATCATTACAGCACTAAAAAATAGCAGGAATGGCGTTCCCTTCATATCTAATAGAGGGTCAAGTAATAGCATGATTACTAAGGCTGTGGCGACAATTACCACCACAAAGCCATAACGGAGTAACTGCGAATAAGGAATGTAGGGCATGAAGAAACTTGCAAACAACCAAATATTTGTGGCGAGAGCTATACCTACCCTAAGCTAGTTTACAAATTTTTGGAACTTATCTTCAGATAGATCCTTTATTCAGATAAAAAAGTATCTTTTGCCAGTAGTCAATTTATCAAAAATATTGTATGTGTGTCTCAGTAAAGTTGTAATATTACAAAATTTTATTAATAGTCAGTTATTAATTTTCAACAAACTAATTCTTATATATTTATCTTAAAGCATATAGCAGTCCTATTTAATTTCTTAGCTACTAGGAAAGGCAGATAATATTGAATAGCCAAGGATCTGGGTAACGTTGCCAATTCCTTTAGTGAGGTTTGTTCATCGGCATTAGATAATGGCTTGCTATAAAATGCCAAATTTTGCTTTAACAGCAATAAGTTTAGCATTGATTTTTAGTTGTCGGCTGTTACCTGATGGCTATTCGCTAAAAAATCAATCCTATTTCTAGATATTTTTTCCGTTTTTCTGTTCCTTGAATACACAAATAATTTCGTTAATCAAACCAGGTTCCCATATTTAGTATGATCAAACATTATGAGTTAATCAGTATTTCTTAATACAGCGACTAACTTTTCTATCTGCGCTGTTGTATGAGTAGCCATCACAGAAATTCTAATGCGACTAGTCGGTACGGTGGGCGGACGAATTGCCGGGGCGAAAATGCCTGCATCTTGAAGGTGTTGACCAACTCGGAGTGCATCGCCTGGACTGGGTAATTGAAAACAGAGAATGGGTGATTCTGTAGGCAGTAATTTGAGGTGAGGTAGCTGCTGTTGCATTAAATTTTTCAGGTAATCTACATTACGCCATAATTGAATTCGCCGTTGAGGTTCTTGCTGAACAACTTGAATTGCGGCTAAAGCTGCTGCTGTATCCGCAGGTGAAAGTCCGGTGGTGTAAATCCAAGTCGGGGCGCGATTGCGTAAAAAATCAATCAGATTGGCACTTCCAGCGACATAACCGCCTAAACTACCTAAAGCTTTGCTCAAAGTCCCAATTTGAATTAACAGTTTTCCAGTACAGCCAAAATGTTCCACACAGCCAGCGCCAGTTTTGCCTATTACCCCAGTGGCATGAGCTTCATCAACTAGCAGCATACAGTTAAATTCTGCTGCTATTTCTAACAGGTTTGTTAAAGGGCATAAGTCGCCATCCATACTGAAGACGCTATCGGTAATTATTAAACAGCGACGGTAGTTTTGTCGCTGTTGGCTGAGTTGAGTTTTTAAAGCCACAACATCACAGTGGGGATATTCAATGATTGCTGCACCGCTGAGAACTGCCCCATTTTTCAGACTGGAATGATTGTATTGGTCAGAAAGAATCAAATCGCGTTTACCAACGATAGATGCGATCGCTCCTAAGTTGGCCAGATATCCTGAACTAAAGACAATCGCATCTTCTGTTTGTTTGAGCGATGCGATCGCCTTTTCTAATTTTCGGTGTAATTCTCGATGTCCACTAAGTAATCGAGAACCAGTGCTACCAGTACCAAATTCATGAATAGCAGTTGTCGCAGCAGCTATCAACCTTTCATTTCCAGCCAATCCTAAATAATCGTTACTGGCAAAATTAATTACCTCTTGCCCCGCCAAAACCACGGTTGCACCAGGGCGATCGCTTAATACCTGTACTGAACGATACCAGTCCGCCCGCTGAATTGTTGCTAATGATTGTTCTATCCAAGCATAAGGGTCTGTGGTCATAGTTTCTCAAAATTTGAACTTTAAAGTATGAAAGCTCAAATTTCAGACTTCATACTTCACCCTTCATACTTTTACTACAGTGCTTCAGGAGGGGCAATATCTGAGCCTACACTAATTCCAGTACGAGTGGACTTGATACCTGGTTTAGTATTTGTTTCCGGATTTTGAGTTGATTGGGAAATCGGCGAAGACGGAGTGACATCTGGATTGATAGTTGTGTCAATTTTTCCTGACTGAGACACGACAGATAATCCTCCCACGGTTCCAGCCACCAGTGCTGTATAGCCTAAATATAAATGTATAGGTCGTAGTTCTAAACCCAATTTTGGGGAATTATGTTTAGGCTGAGACCAAGAAGGTATAACGGATGGTACGGTGTTAACCATAGGTAAAGTATTCGCTAAACTTGTGCCATTTAGCCCTAAAGCGTTACCCATCACTCGGATAAAACCTCTCACTAAAATATCCTCTGGTAATGAATTTAAGTCGCCGTTTTCTACTGCTTCCATTTGATGGATTGGTAGGTGAGTCAAGATACTCAAGTCCCGCAAACGAAAACCTTTGGCTTCACGGGCTTGACGTAGTTGTTGACCAATTTGACCCATGATTGCTAAATGTTGTTCTGCTAACTTTTGCTTGGCTAGTTCAGCGTGAGCAGTTTTTTGATTGGGTTTTAGCCATTTCATTAGTGTTGGGAAATGATGTTTATTAGCTGAACTGTCTGCATTATTTATCAAGGGATTGCCGACATCTTCAATTACCAAAGATGTTGATGATGAATCTGTTAGATGATTAGTAGTCAGGTTAGTTGTGACATCACTAGAGTGTGCTAATTCTGTATCTGTCTGTTGGTTGCTATCGGAAATTTTGGCATGATTAGCAAATTGCTGAAATGCTAAACCAATCGCTTCTCTACCTACAGCTTTCAACAAAGCTTTAGCTTCTTCTGAAGAATCAAGTAACTTTTGAAATGTAGCTATAGCTTGACGATAAATTTTACTGCGATGAAGTTCTGCCTCAATTTCACCCAAGAGCGATCGCAGTTCGTCTTGAGAAATTTCCATAGCAGGATTTCCCAAAATTTTGAATAAGTATGCAGGTGTCGTAGCCATGATAGAAGTTGCTCCTCATACCGCAATATATCTGTATAAATTTTCCTCAGATGGAAATATTACATCCGGATATTTATGTATGAAACTAGCTGATTTTTGGTTGTGATGATGTTAAGAGTTCGGGGTGTAAAGGGAGGAATTTAAAAATCAGTAATCATACTGAAAAATTATTACTCATCCCTGACCGAAAAATTTGAGATTTTGGATGGGGAATTTTCGGTACAAGCCCCACCCCTTCATGGCGGAATTAATCCAAAATACTCGCTTCGCTAACGCCAATCCAAAATCGTAAATCCAAAATTGATTGACACCTCTGGGTTTATTAAGAGTTAAAAATGAGAATTATTACGTAATTGAACTTTTTGAGTAAATGACTGTACCCATTGCAGATATTTGCCACCAGAGGCGACAGCTGTATTGTTATGATCTGCATCGGGAACTAAAATTAATTGCTTTGGTTCAGATGCAGCATCATATAGTTTTTGACTCATCCAAGACGGAACAGTAGAATCAGCAGTTCCGTGAATAAATAAAACGGGCATTTGTAACTGTGATACTTTTTTGATCGATTCAAAGCGCTGTGTCAGGATGAAATCAATAGGGAATATGGAAAACCATTTCCGAGTCGACACCATCTCACGGAGCGATGTAAAGGAGCTTTCGACGATTAATCCCGCCGCTTGGGGGTGTTTAACTGCTAAATCAATGGCGATCGCACCGCCTAAAGAATGACCATAAATAAAAATGTCCTGGGGTGGAATCTGCTGTTGCTGGGTGAGATATTCCCATGCTGTCGCCGCATCTTGATATACCCTCATTTCATTAGGAAAATCGCCTTGACTGCGACCATATCCGCGATAATCAATCAGCAGCACCGAAAATCCTAGTTGATAAAATCGATTGGTATGAGCTATATTTGCGCCAATATTCAGGCCATTTCCGTGCAGATATAACAACACCTTGGCATCAGGCTGATTAGCTTTAATCCACCAACCGTGAATTTTTTCCACCTTTCCCAAGTTAGTTTTTACAGGTAGCCAAACTTCTTGATAAGGCAGATTGAATAACTCTGGTGTCTTTTCGATGACACGGGAGGGAAAAAAGATGAACTTAGGTTGCTGGACAAATAGAAATATACAAATGCTACAGTAAGCGATCGCTACAATTATTCCAACAACAAGTAGCCGCCTAAACCCTAATAACAATAACAATTGCTGCTTGCGGATTTTCATGTGGGCAATTTTATGCTTTAAAAAATACTTGTATAGCAGTTTTTGCTTTTTTCGTATAGAGGCAAAAACAATTTTAGATTGACCCTCCGAATTTTAGATTTTAAATTTGGGATTTTGGATGAAAAATTTTGGGTTCATGCTCCATCCCCTTGTGGGGGGAATAAATCTCAAATCCCCAAGCTGCATCTCTAGCCTACAGGAACACTTTGTTAGGACTTACGCAAAACACCTCTCAAACTCTCATTTCTCCGTGACCTCTGCGTCTCTGTGGTTCGATTTTCCGTAGCCTGTGCGTAAGTCCTGTTTGTGTACATGGGTGCAGTTAATCTAAAATCCAAAATTGATTGACCTCCAGATAAATCTGCGGACTGATTAAGTATCTTCACAAGCAAATAAATAACTTAAAAGTTTAATATATTGTTTTCCAATTAGAATTAAAATAGTCAAAAAAGTAGGTGTTAATTTAGTAATTCCTCTGTTAAATAGTAAACATGAGTCAAGTTTAGGAGAAGGTCGTGAGCCTCTTACAAGAAAATCAAAAAGAACAGTTGCAAGAAATAAGTAATACTTTAAGACAAGTCAGACAAGAAAAATCTATCCAACTCGAAGAAGTAGCACTAAAGACAAATATTCGACTTGCTTGCTTAAAGGCTTTAGATGCTGGTAAATTCGATGAATTACCTGAACCTGTTTATATTCAAGGATTTATCCGTCGTTATGCAGATGTTATCGGATTAGATGGTGTTGCTTTAGCCAAAACTTTTCCAACTGAAGTTAATCCTCTAGCACTTGATAAAAAGTTTAGTCAAAACTTAGAAAAGAATTCAAAATTTTCCTTACCCTTGTTTATTCCTTACGTAGTCTTGTTATTAGTTGCGGCTGCTGGGCTTATGTATGTACTTAATCCCCAATTTTCGGCAGAATCTCTAGTAAAAAAATTCAACTTTGGAACACCCAAAAAACCAACAACCACAGAATTATCTACACCTGCATCATTATCTGTCAATCAGGAAGCAACCTCAATATCTGCTCAAAATACCCCAACTCCATTACCTGCGATCGCATCGCCTAAAGACAGCCTGAATCAAGCTGTAGCCGTCACCTTAGAAGTTCAAGGTAAATCGTGGTTAGAAGTCAAAGTAGACGGCAAAACTGAATTTGTGGGCAACTTAAAAAAGGGAGTGCGTAAAACCTGGACAGCAAAAAAACAGTTGACTGTTCGTTCGGGGAATGCGGGTTTTGTCTTGGTTTCTGTAAACAATCAGCCAGCAACACCCCTAGGAACTCTGGGTAAAATCAAAGAAGTCACATTCACTCCAGAAGTAAACAGTCAATAGTCAATGGTCATTTTCCTCAAGTACTCAGCACTATATTTCTGGTTGACGTAGATGCCAAGTAGTTGATTGTTCATAAGCGTAAGCTACTTGAAGAATTTGGTCTTCTCTGAGGACATTACCAATTACTTGCAAGCCAATGGGTAAACCATTGTCATCAAAACCACAGGGTACATTTATCCCAGGTAAACCAGCAAGATTGACGGGAATCGTCATTAAGTCATTTAAGTACATACTCAAGGGATCTGTGGTTTTTTCCCCAGCTTTAAATGCCGTAGTGGGTGCAGTAGGAGTAACTAACACATCAACTTTTTTAAACGCATTTTCAAAGTCTTGCTTTATGAGGGTGCGGACTTTTTGAGCTTTGAGATAGTAAGCATCATAATACCCAGCAGATAAGGCATAAGTGCCAATCATAATCCGGCGTTTGACTTCTGTGCCGAAACCACTCGCGCGGGTACGAGTGTACATAGACAGCAAATTATCTGCATCCGGAGTACGCAAACCATATTTCACGCCATCGTAACGAGCGAGGTTAGCTGATGCTTCCGATGGGGCAATTATATAGTAGCTAGGTAAGCCATAGCGGAAACGCGGACAAGAAATTATGTGAATTTCTGCTCCCAACATTTGTAATTGATCGATGGCTTTAGTAACAGCCGCCTCCACAACTGAGTCTAAACCTTGACCAAAAGTCTCTGTAATCACCCCAATGCGGATTTTTCGTCTAGCTTTGAGGTCTGGTTTTAGGGTAGCAGCATAGTCAGGAATTTCTACTTTTAGGCTGGTGGAGTCTTTGGCATCATAACCTGCGATCGCTCTGAGCAAAATTGCTGTATCTTCAACAGAGCGTCCAAAAGGGCCAATTTGATCCAACGATGAAGCGTAAGCCACCAAACCATAACGAGAAACTAGCCCGTAGGTGGGTTTCATCCCGACTACACCACAAAAAGATGCGGGTTGGCGAATGGAACCACCAGTATCAGAACCAAGGGAAACAACACATTCTCCCCCGGCGACGGCTGCGGCTGAACCTCCAGAAGAACCACCAGGAACCCTTGTTAAATCCCACGGATTTGCTGTGACTTGGTAGGCAGAATTTTCTGTGGAACTACCCATCGCAAACTCATCTAAATTGGTTTTGCCAACCATCACCGCCCCAGCATCCAGAAGTTTTTGTGTCACGGTTGACTCATAAGGTGGCACAAAATTTTCCAAAATCCGGGAAGCGCAGGTGGTGGGAATTCCTTTGGTACACATATTATCTTTGATGCCAATAGGAATCCCTGCTAGGGGGCTAATTGCTTCACCAGCAGCGATTTTGGCATCTACAACACGAGCTTGATCTAACGCCTGTTGTGCCGTTATATGCAGGAAACTGTGCAATTTCGGCTCTAATGCTTGAATTTTGTCCAAAGCTTCTTGGGTAATTTCAACGGCAGAACGTTCTTTTTTAATTAGCTGTTCGTGCAACTCGCGTATGGATGCCATGACTGCTCTCTTGGTAACTCAAGTCATTGATTTTAGTACATATTGCAGGCTATTAGGAAAGTATGAAGTGTGAAATCTGAAGTCTGAACTGGAGAAATACGCGATTATCGGCAAATCCGCCAGTGTGAGTTTTGTTAGTGTAGCCTCAGACTTCAGTTTGACGGGCTATTTATTTCATACTTCAGACTTGATACTTCATACTTTCCCAAAACAGCAAATACATACTTGATAACCGCATGTTTGCAAATTATAAAATTTGGACTATTAACTTAGCTATAAATTTCAGTTATTGTCGTGTAAGAGGATAGTAATGCAACTTAGGCGAGTAAACTTTTAAGTCTAGCTATTGATTGCTAATTGAAGTAATATTATGCAATTTTATTAATTTTGTTGTAGGAGAAAGGAAGATGGTCAAAATAATTACTCGTAAATATATTGGTCAAGCAAATGTCTATGATATTGGAGTAGCGCAAGACCATAACTTTGTCATTGAAAATCGTTTAATAGCATCTAATTGCTTTAATAAATCGCACTCGACGGCTTATGGATATGTGACGTATCAAACTGCATATTTAAAAGCGAATTATCCATTAGAGTATATGGCCGCCCTGTTAACTGCTAACAGTGGGGATACAGACAAGGTACAGAAATATATTTCTACTTGTTTGAGTATGAATATTCAAATAGAGCCGCCGGATATTAATCGCTCTGGTGTAGATTTTACACCCGTAGGGGGCAAGATTTTATTTGGATTTTCCGCGGTACGCAATGTGGGACAAAACGCGATCGCCTGTATTTTAGAAGCCCGTGAGCAGCAAGGCGAATTTAAATCACTGTCTGATTTTTGCGATCGCGTTGATTTACGTGCAGTTAACCGTCGGACTTTAGAATCGCTGATTTATTGTGGAGCTTTTGACAAAATAGACCTCAATCGCCACCAATTAATTAAAGACCTAGAGCTTGTTTATGATTGGGCGCAATCCCGTGCTAAAGATAAAGCTAGTGGTCAAGGTAATTTATTTGATTTATTAGGCGGGTTTGCTCCTACTACCAAAACAGCTAATAACGTCTTTGATTCTGTACCTAAAGCCCAATCTGTACCCGATTTTCCGCCACAGAAAAAGTTGCAGATGGAAAAAGAAATACTAGGGTTTTATGTCTCAGATCATCCACTAAAATCTATTAAAAATTCATCTTCTATTTTAGCGCCAATTAACTTATCACAACTGAATGAGCAGAAAGAAGACACATTACTTTGTGCAGTTGTGATGTTAAATAACGTCAAAAAAGTCATGACCAAAAAAGGCGATCAGATGGCAATTTTGCAGATAGAAGATTTAACTGCACAATTAGAAGCAGTCGTCTTTCCTAAAACTTATGAACGAGTCAGTAATTCCCTAGAAGTTGATGCCAGATTAATTATTTGGGGTAAAGTCGATAGAAGAGATGAACAAGTGCAATTAATTGTGGAAGATGCTGAACCAGTCGAAACAGTAAAACTGGTCATGGTAGAGTTGACTCCTCAGCAAGCAATCACAATTGAAGAACGCCATAAATTAAGAAATATTCTGAAAGAACTGTCAGGGGATAAAGAAAATGCCAAAGTCCCTGTAATTGGAATTGTCCAGACTGGAAACTCTCGTCAACTTGTCCGGTTTGGACGACAATTTTGGGTGCAAGATTCACGCTCAACAGTTTTAGCACTACAAAATGCTAGATTCCTGGCTCATGTAAAACAATTGACTAGTAGTTGATCAGATATTACTAAATAAATCGGGTAATAAAAATTATCTGAATTTAAACCACATAAACTTCCTAATATCTAAAATACTGCTTCGTCAACAGTATATTGCCTTAGTAATACTGTAGTTAACTTGTTTTTTTAGTGACTTATGCGGATGATGTTTTCTTGGAGATAATGGTATTTTTTTATGCCATAAGGAGTTAGATATTGCTAAGTGAAGGAGCTAAAGCTGGATGATTGCAAATGACTTACATAGATTTGTTTCTTATTGTAAAAAAATTCAACCACAAACCCACGAAGACATCAAACAGTTTTTTGAAGGGGTAATAGTTTTTCCTTACGATAAGGAACTACTTTTACAAGCTTATTTATTTTTAAATATCAAAAGTTTGTTTCCTGAATGTTGTGAATTACTGTTATTTGAAAAGTCGCCAATTGCCGATTACACTGATTTAGGAAAATGTGATTTTGTCTATCTAACATTACAAGGAAATCTGTTGCTCATCGAAACTAAATTTATTGATACAGAAGCAACTGGTGCCACTGAAAGAAAAAGACGCAATAAGCACCGTAACAAAGTATTTGAACAAGTCATTACTTTGAAAAATCGATTTAGTGAATATTGGGATATTAAGCTGAATCAATTAGAATGTGGCGTTTTCACTACAGATGCAGATGTTGAATGGCGAGGTAATGGGATGAATGTAATTACTAAATCAATAGCGATTGATCAACTAGAAAAGTGGCGTAGAACTTACAAAAGAAGTATTTAACTATTGTTTTAATCCTATTAATTTAACACTTAATTTGTATTAAACTATATTTTGATTTTATGTTAAAAGTAAATTCCTAGAGACGCGAAACTTCGCGTCTCTAATGTTTTGATTAATCTTTTATACATATACGCAGGGAGAGAATAAATACACAGGCGTGTTTAAGCACTGTTAACTAAACACAAAGACTATCCTAGAAGTAGCAGATAAAAAAAGTGATAACTAAATATTTATGACAACTATCTCAATTACCGATTCTCTAGTTCCTAGCCCTGTACCAAAATCAGCAATCATTCGTTTAGAAAAAATCTTTAAAGTCTACGGTAGTGGCGAAACTGAAGTCAAAGCCCTGAATAATGTCAACTTAACTATCAACGAAGGCGAGTATTGTTCAATTATGGGGCCTTCTGGTTCAGGTAAATCTACAGCTATGAATATTATCGGCTGTTTAGATCGTCCCACAGATGGACATTATTATTTAGATAACGTCGATGTTGCCCAAATGGATGATAAAGCTTTGGCGCATATCCGCAATAAAAAGCTGGGGTTTGTCTTTCAACAATTTCATCTTTTACCCCAACTCACCGCCTTAGAAAACGTCATGTTACCAATGGCTTATGCTAATGTTAACCCGACAGAAAGATGCGATCGCGCCGTTGTCGCCCTCACACGGGTTGGCTTAGAAAAACGCCTCAACAATAAACCAAATCAACTCTCAGGCGGACAACAACAAAGAGTAGCGATCGCCCGTGCAATTGTCAACCGTCCCGTGGTTCTCCTTGCAGATGAACCCACAGGCGCACTTGACTCTCGCACCACTCAAGAAGTCTTAGATATTTTCACTGAATTAAACACCAGTGGTATCACCGTTGTCATGGTTACTCACGAACCAGAAGTAGCTCGTCAAACCCAACGCATCGTTTGGTTCCGTGATGGTGAAGTCATACACTCTCATCTGACACCAAGCGATTTGACTCAATTGGCTGTTTGAGCAAAACATTATTTTTCTCCAGATCCCCGACTTCTCCAAGAAGTCGGGGATCTTGTTTCTCTCGAATGGTTAAAGACTTGAAGTTTTGCCAGTTTCCGCTTGTGTTTCAATTGGCTTCACGTCACTGTAACCCATTTCGCCAGCAATGGTTCTAAAAACTGACATTTGCGCTTCAAAATCTAATCCTTCAATTTGAGATAGCAAATCATTAATTACCTTACCTGGTTCATAATCATCGGGAAAATCAACTACAGAGTCACCCATAGCTACAGCCCAAACATACCAAACTAACAATTGGTTATTTTCTTTTAATGCACCATAGGCGCGAGAATATTCTGTGTCTTTGCGGTTAACTATGTCCCGCATAACATTTAGTTGTTCTTCCTCAGAAAGTTGCAAATAGTCATTTAATAAAAGTGGTGCTAGTTCAGGTTCTGCCGCCGCTGGAGCCGCCGGAGTAATGGAATCACCCATGTTTTCATAAACAAAATAAAACCATGCTAATTTAGCATCAGTATCTAACTTATTAAAGGCTTGCACAACATTTTGGGTTTCATTACTTAATGCTTGAGGAGCGCTTTTATCGTAACTTGCAGTCATAATTTATCACCCTTAGATTAACATATCAAACTAAGAGTTAACAAATTTTGATAATTATGATCTCCCTCCTAGAGAAAGACTTATTTTAATTTGTAATTAAAACTTATATCCGTCTTTTAATAGAGGTAACAATCTCTCCTTAGATGGCAGTAATTCAGCAATTTATCTTGCTACAATCGCCTCAACATTTAATAAAAATTACACAAGTCTTAAATTATGGCTGATACAATAAAACCAAATCCCAGTGAAGCTACTACCCACGATGCACAACTAGCCGCAGAAAACATGGCTAGTGGTGAAGAAAAACTACAAAAAGTAGATTTTGATGCAGATTACGCTGCCGCACAGCAGTTTAGCGTCAGTGAAATAGATCGTACTCCAGAAGGAGCCGCAGCGGCTGAAACAGCAACCGCGCCTAAATTTGAAGTTCCTAAAGCAGAAGATAAAACTACTGAAGCACAATCTACAGGTAATCCTGATGATTATTTAGAGTTAGCCAAAGAAGTTGGTGGTTCTCGTAACGAAGGTGTCTCAAATGTTAGCGATGATTTAGTCAAACAAGCTATCGAAAAGGGTCGACCTAAAAAATAGTCAATGGAAGTATGAAGTATGAATTTTTCTTATTCATGTTTCATACTTCATTATTTTTGGGTTGTAATAAACTTGCCATATTGACCTGTGATCAACAATTTTGTACAACATCTAGCAGTTCACTTGGATGGTGAATCAAGAAGTCAGGCTTTTGCTTTGCTAATACTTCTGGAGAATTAAATCCCCAAGTGACTGCAACTACTTTAATATTAGCCTTTCTGGAAGCTTCTATATCTCTAGTTTCATCACCAACATAAATAACTGCTTGAGTTGACAGTTGTTTTTGTTTTAGTACGTTATTGATAATTGTAGTTTTGCCAAAAATGGTTACTCCTGAATAAATAAAATCAAAGAGGTTATCTAAATCGTGATTTTTCAGAAAAGCTGTAACGTTTTCCTGAGAGTTAGATGTGATAATCCCTAATTTATAACCTTGATTTTTCAGTTCTGTGAGTGCTTCTTGAATACCTGGAATTGGCTGAAATTCGTGAATTTTATTTTTTAGTTCTGATTTAACTTTTTTGAGTAGAAAGGGAATTTTTAGTAGAGAAACACCTGAATATTTAATAATTTCTCTAGAAGTTAAATTCCTTAAGTAAGCGAGTTGTTCAAGAGTGATTTGTTTATAGCCAAACTCTGTAGCTAAACGATTGGCAATACCTATAAGAGCATCTACTGTATCTGCAATTGTGCCATCAAAATCAAAAACAATTACTTTCTGAGTCATTATTTTGCTGGGATGCGTCAAGATTAGCACGGGCATTCCGTCTTAACATTTCTGGCTTAATCCGCCGCAACGCTGATGCCGGAAATTGTTGATCCCACTCCTCATCTGAGATTTTCGCTAATTCTATCAGCTTGGGCGCAATATTCCCAGGATAAGGTTGAAAATCTGCCACGTCAGTTGTCTTGGCAAATCGTTGATTCCAAGGACAGACATCTTGGCAAATATCACAACCTGCAACCCAGCCTTGTAAGTGGGGTGCGATCGCTTCTGGTAATTTTTCCCCCCGATTTTCAATTGTATGATAGGCAATACAGCGATTAGCATCGACTATGAAGGGTTGGGTAATTGCACCAGTGGGACAAGCAGTTAAACAACGAGTACAGCTACCGCAATGTGGTGTATGGGGGCGATCGCATTCTAGCTCTAAATTTGTCACAACTTCGCCTAAAAATACCCAAGAGCCATACTCTCTAGTAATCACATTCCCATTTTTGGCAATCCAACCAATTCCCGCTTTTTGCGCCCAGATTTTATCTTGTAAGGGGCCAGTATCTGCATAGTATCTCGCTTTCACGCCTTCACCTAGTGATTCTAGCCAAGTCGTCAGCTGCTTAAGTTTTTTGTGTATTACCTTGTGGTAATCTCGCCCCCAACTATAGCGGGAGATTTTGGCGTATTCTTCCCCTTCTGGGCGCTGATGTGGGGTGTAGTAATTCAGCGCCACACACACAAGCGATCGCGCCTCTGGCATAACTAAACGAATATTTTGCCGCTTCGGGTTATCCATCCATTCCATATCAGCGTGATAACCCAGCGCTATCCATGCTTGCAGTCTCTGAACTTCTGTATGATCTACCTCATCTACAGCAGCAATTCCAACTTTGTGAAAGCCTAAATCTAAAGCTTGTTCTTTTACTGCCCTACTGCTGGTTACAGAACTCTGATTCATGTTTTCGAGCTAAATTCTGCCCACATTTTAGATCCTTGATTATACACTATACAGTCAAATCTGCCATAGAAAATTTACCTTCCAACCTATTTGTAAATTTTATTTGCAGTTTGTAAATAAATGATGCAACATTAGAGAGTAAGAGAGAAAGTCACAAAAAGTAATCTGAACCTCCAACTATTGCTAGATCCTCCCAACCTCAATGATTTACCAAAAACTGTTCCCGGATTTTTATCTGGGAACAAGTTATTTCTTAAGAAATAGCCTAAATTAATAACTTACCTCGACAGCTGCTTTTTTATCTTGACTTTTAGATTCAAAATAATTTCCAGTAAGTTTAATATCTGGTATTTTTATGAAAACTGCTGAATCTGTAGAGGCAATTAAAATTGCAGGAATTTCAGAGCCTTCTATCTTAAATTATTTTGCTACTTTAAATGCTGGTCAATTTCAACACACAGCTTCACTGTTTGCCGAGGATGGTGTGATGTATGCACCCTTTGAATCTGGTATTGTCGGCACAGATGCGATCGCAGCTTATTTACAACAAGAAGCCCAAGGTATTAAAGCCTATCCCCAACAAGGGATTACTGATAATTTAGAAAATAACCAAATTCAAGTTCAGGTTACAGGTAAAGCCCAAACCTCTTGGTGTGGTGTGAATGTAATCTGGCTATTTATTTTGAATCAACAACGACAAATTACTTATACCAAAATTAAACTATTAGCTTCTCCCCAAGAATTATTAGCTTTGCGGTCAGAAAAGTAGCTTCTGTCCGCTGCAAGGGGTTTGTTATGCGGCTTTTTTACTTCGCTCCAGACCTGTTGTCAGCTTGTCCCTATGGTTCATACGCTTCACTACGATGGGCGATCGCTATAACTAATACCTGAACCAGTTCATCGTCTACAGAATAGATTACCCTGTAGTCCCCAATACGGTAGCGATAGTAGCCTGCATAATCTCCTTTGAGCGCTTTGATGTTGGGGTGTGACTGGGGAGTTTGCTCTAACTGCTGCAAACATCGGGCAATTTTCTTCGCTAGAGCTTTGTCGGCATTAACGTAAACCTTTTGGGCATCGGGATGGAGAAGAACTTCATACATCGGAACGAAGGGTTCTCCAACTGGTGTACTCGGCTTTAGGGGTTGCTTGATTTTGCTTAACTCGCTCTAGTAATCCAGGAATTGCCAAAAGTTCTTGGGTCGCAGTTTCACTTTCAGCATTTGCCAAATAAGCTGCAAAATCAGCAAGCACCTGTAGTCGCTCAGGTGATAGTTGTTTGAGTAAGTCATTAAGCTGGTTCTGCAACTCTGTTACAGATACCAAATCTGCCGACGAACCATCATCTATTGGGGCATTATCTGTAGTGTTCATTGCCTACTGTGCAGTTGCTAGATTTGCATCCATTGTAAAGCAACTAATTGTGAGGAATGTTATTGCATAAAAATATCGCTGCATCAATGCAAAATCAAGCACTTCACGCTGTTCTATTTCTCTTATAGCTGCTGCCTTGCTACTTTAGCCGCTACGAGTTTGTTATGCAAATCAGGATCACTGGCTTGAAGAGGTTGAGGCATAGAATCAAATGCTGCTTCTTCTGCTGCTAAGTAAGCGTCGATTTCAGTACAATTTGCTAGATAAAACGCGATCGCTCCATAAACTTGTTCAAGTGTTAGCAACGGAAAAGACTGAACAATACTTTCAGGTGATAACCCTTGTCGGAAAGTATAAACAATTGAGTCAAGAGAAATCCGAGTTCCTTCTACCCAATAAGCATCATTGCGGTACTCTACGTAAGATTTAGGTGTTAAGACTAGCATAAATTTACTTTTTCGAGATAGCGATCGCCTGCTAATTTCATCGCAAAAATACCGCGTATTGATTTGATTGCTACGAACTTCATTTTGCTTACCTCAAGCTTGACACATAAGGTTTTTGGTCAATCCGCCGCACCAGAATTGTTATGTTAAGCTACAGTTTGCCAACTAACTTGTCGTACTCCGCGTGTGTCCCAATCCAAAACCAGGAAATACCGTTCTCGACTTCAACCCCCAAAGCTCGATAACTTAACCCCGCTCGAACTGACCAATACTTATTTCCTAGTTTCTTGAAATGCAATGATGGATGAGACGGATCAACCTTAAGTAACTCGTAGCACTCGTCTGCCGTTCGTTGCACACTTTCTGGTAAAACGTTGTAGCATTGCCAGAAACGTTGGGTTGTGTAGTGCATTAGATTTCTCGGCAGTGTCCCGCTTCAAACTCAGCAATTGCCTCCTGAGCAAACGCCTCTAATTTACCATCTTCAATATCTTGCTCTATCTGTGCATCCCAGCGTTCATAATCTAGGTTGAAAAACCATAACCTTAACCGCTCAAACTCATCCGATGGCAGTGAAAGAATTGCTGCTTCAATTTGCTCAAGGTTTGACATCACCAGTTGACCTCTCCGCCCTGGAGAAAATTATAGCTTTTTGATTTTGCTCAAACTCAATTTTGCTCGATTATGTATCAATTTTTAGATTTAAATTAAGATAAATGGTATTGTACACCTTCGCCACAGTCATCCGATTTTAGATTTTGGATTTCCGATTGGTTCTACGGATAAATCCGCTTTTTTGTACCATCAAGGAATGATTGGTCAAGATTTTGTTGGGTTTCGCTGTTGCTCCAACGCCACTTGCTACAACGCGGGGAACCCGCGCAACGCAGTGGCTCCCCAACCTACTTTTCTAAGATAAGAGTACGTATGTTGTAGAAAAAATAGCTGCAATAAATGCAACTATGAAACCTGCTCTAATAAAATATGGTTTAACATCATCTTCTTTCTCAATTGCTTCTCTCACGTTTAGCAACTTTCTATATAACAATGCAATTGGAGTACCTAACATCACTGTAAAAATAATACTAGCGTTTTGTACATTTGCATCTGCAATTCCAGTGTTGTGAATTCCTAATTCATTGAACATATTCAACGTTACTGAATCTGAAAGAAAAGCAACGCTAAGAGCAAAAAATAATGTAAATAAGGTTAGAGAATAAAGAGGAAAAGTGAAAATTCTTTTTCCGAATCCATCCTTATATCCAGGAAGTTTTAGCTTCTCTGCTTGAAAAAGATATGTTGCCAAAAATCCCAACCAGATACTAATAATCAGTAAAGTCTTAAGTTTAGTCACACTATACCTCCTGATCTTATGGTCGATCAAAGCAAGCAGAAGCCTTCGATCTAATACCAATTCTGCATGAAGATGCACAGAACATTAAACGAACCGCCAAGTACGCCAAGAGCGCTAAGAATGAGTGGTTAATTTTTTCTGGCTGTACCTCACCAGTATGAGAATCGCCATATATGGAAAACTTCTTTTTTACATCCTTAATTGGCATATTATACCGAATTTTTTCGTATATTTCTTAGTGTTGGGTTACTGGTGCTAACTCAGACCAAGTTGGCGTTTGACTTTATCAAGTGGAATAGTCTGCGTTTGTCTGGCTCGTTGATATAGCAACGCCATTAATTTCTGATTTCGACGTGTTTGCGCGATTTCAATATCGAAATCATCAATTGCACTTAACATAAAATGCCGCCCGTCAGCCAACTGTATAATTACATCTTCATCATTGGCTTGCTCAAATACTGAGTGGATCTCAGTAAGATTTTCTGCGAGTGTAATGGTTTTCATAAATCGTACTCCTCGCCGTGAATAAAGAGCTTATTTCCTTCTTTGTAAATGGGAATTAATTTGCGGCAGATTGAGCTTCTTGATACATGATTTCTTGGAATTGGATCATGTCTTTTTGCGGATCGGCGATGCTCACTTTTACTAATAACTGTTCGCCTAATTTCGCAGAACGTTTAAAAATCATTGGTAACTGCAAGCCCAAATCTTCTAATAGAATCAGTGCTAAGTTACTGTCCTCTCGCAGCCACATTAAAACTGTGACTGACCAAACTTGTTCTGGATGACGGCGGAGATATTCTAATGCCCAATATCTATTAGTTTGGCGTTCCACCATCGTTACTTCTTGGGTAATGGTAGAGACAGTCATCATTACTTCTTTGAGTTGGTCAGCGGAAAATGGCAGCACTTCTCCCCGCAAGTGGGCTTTGAGTTGAAAATGGGTGAGCAAATCACTGTAGCGGCGGATGGGAGAAGTTGCTTGAGTATAGGTATCTAAACCCAAACCTGCGTGGCGTAACGGGGTAATACTCATTTCACTTTTGGGCATACACCGCCGCATCGCACAAGCACGGACAAACCCTGCTGGTAGCTGAATTAATTCTTCTTCTGGCGGTAATTCTGGCTGTGGCTGACCGCGGAAGGGTAAGGGTATGTTATGAGTTTTACCGTAACGGGCAGCTACTTCACCAGCAAGAATCATCATTTCTGCCACCAGTTGCCGCGATGAGGAATCATCTAAAATATCAATGCTGATCTCATCGCCTTTGACTTTAATCATCGCCTCTGGCATATTAATGCTGATGGCTCCTTGGTTGTAACGCCAAGATTTGCGTTTTTTTGCCCAATTAGCGATCGCTTCGATTTCTGGTTCTGCTTGTACGCCTATTTGCACCATCTCATCCACATCTTCGTAGGTGAGGCGATAAGTTGGTTTAATTAAGCTGGCATGAATGCTGTAATCTTCTACTGCTCCGGTGCTATCTAAAATAATCCCAAAACTCAGGGCGCAACAAATTCTCCCCTGTACCAGACTCATTGGCCCAGTCGCCAAGATTTCCGGGAACATGGGAACCATCCCTGTCGGTAAATAAACGGTACTTCCCCGCTTTCTGGCTTCTAAATCTAAGTCATCTTCTGGCTCTAACCAGCGTGTTGGGTCAGCAATATGTACCCACAATCTTTCCCTACCATCGTTTAGTGATTCCCAACTCAGACCATCATCTATCTCAGTCGTACTTTCATCATCAATTGTGTAAACTTTCAGATGGGTCAAATCTAGGCGATTTACATCTAAGTCTGTTGTTGGGGAATCCAAACGCTGTTGCGCCACTTCTAATACCTTGCTAGGAAACTGAACTGGAATTGACGAACGACGCAGGAACAAGTTCTCATATGGACTCCACCAGCCCAGGTCTATTAATAATTGAAAAGCTCCTTGGGGGGTTGCAGGCCGCCCCAGCATATTCATCGTTTCTAAGACTGGTGCTGGAGGAGGGTAAGCCCTGGCTAGGGCATCATATTTTACTCCCTCCCGCACAATATTTGCCATTAAAGCTGCGTATTTTTCTAACGCTTCTAGGCGATGGCGATCGTGTCTTTGCCATTCTACCGCCTCACCTTTGAGCGCCTCCTCTACCCGGACTAAAAATTCCTGCTGTCCCTTGGCTTTGAGGGTTTCTACTTCTATTTGGTGCTTACGTTCTGCTACCTGAGCCGTTGTGCGTGGTTCATAAGCATCAGCTTTTTGCTTGAAGTAGAGTTTGTCATCTGATAACAAGCAATGGGCTGCATAACAAGGGGCTGGCTCTGATGCCGAAAACAGCAGATTTGCCATTTGCGATGGTGTGACGGTTTCCCCATCTTCCACCAATAATTCCCATGCCACTTCTAAGCTAGATGGGTCTAAATATGGCTTGACTTCCTCCAGAAATTTAGCGATTTCCGAGGACTTGTACGTTTGTCCGTTAACTGTATAAGTAATTTGTCTCGGCGCGAGGCTGTGGGATTGACCACGTTCATCTACCACAAACCAACGGGTCTTACCATCTGGGCGATCTACTACACCCAGACGGCGATCGCCTTGAACCCTAAATTCAACTAGCGTCCCCTTCTCCACAACTCTCGCACTCTTATAATTTTAGATTTTAGATTTTAGGTTTTGGATTTAATAGATACTATTAAATCTGGAATCCTAGAAATTTTATGTAGGAATCAATTTTACACTGTATTATTCAGATTTGAGATTTTGGACTTAGAAAGACAAAGCTTTTCTTGTTAATCCAAAATCTAAAATCACGCCACTTGCTATAACGCGGGGAACCCGCGCAACGCAGTGGCTCCTAATTTTAAAATTGATTTAGCCTTCAGCGTTGATAAATGGCAACAATGCCACAATCCGCGATCGTTTAATTGCTAATGTTAACTCTCGCTGTTGCTGACAAGTCAGCCCAGTAATCCGCCGAGGTAATATTTTGCCCCGTTCGGTAATAAACTTCCGCAATAAATCAACATCTTTGTAATCGATTGGTTCTCCTGGCTTAATGGGAGACAAACGACGGCGATAGTAACTCATCTTTACTTGATTTCCTTGTGAACGGTATGTTTGTTGCAGTGGGTACAGAACTTGCTCAGTTCTAAACGGTTAGTCGTATTACGACGGTTCTTCATGGTGGTATACCGGGACACACCAGGAGAACGCTTGTCTGGATTACTACGACATTCGGTACATTCTAGTGTCACGATAATGCGAGCACCTTTACTCTTAGCCATAATCTTACAAACAGTAAAGCCTGAAGAGAAATTTACACAAATGACTATCTTCGCACATTTCGTTGCAAAGTATCAACTAAACGCTTAATTTTTAAATCAAGCGAGTACCCCCGCCGCGACGAAACTATGAACGTTCTAGCGTAACGGTCATGTAAAGCTTGCCGCAACTGGGTATCAGAGAAAGCTGCACCACAGTCTATTGCCAGAGGAAGCAATAGGAGTATAGCAGTGGGATTAGCTCGAATGTTGCCGAGGGCGATCGAGACCAACAAAGTACCAAAGCCAATTATAGCTTCTCGCTTCACCAGTGCCAGCAACTGGGGAATTCTCCCCACGACTTGGCCATTTTCCACTTCTAAGATTTTCAAGTCAAAAGCCCAGCGTCCTAAACTTTGCCCTCGATTGTTAAATACCACCACTACCCGCAAAATCAGCCAACAAAAGATAAAAACTAAAATTTGAACCAATTGAATACCGAAACTATTACTACCAAATAGCGAACTGATTAACCAAGCACCCAAGAAATCCAGCCCCAAAGCCATACCGCGCCGCCAAATCTCAGCTTTGGGATAGTGTTTTTGCGGAATCCTTTCGATAGTCATATAAAATAGATTTTTTATTTAGGGGTTAGGAAATAATCTATGCTTCTATTTTTAATATTAAGGTGATGTCTGGGGTGTTTGCTTTGCTGCAAAAGCCCAAAATCACGCCAACTAAATCAGGACTTATGCAGAGGCTACGGAAAATCTAACCACTCCAGACACAGAGGTCACAGAGAAATGAGAGTTTGAGAGTTTTTTGGGTAAATCCTGTAAACATAAAACTTCATCTTACTATTGTTCTAATGCCAGAAATTAGCCGTTTTCTAGGAATTATTATTACCATGTATTATAACGACCATCCACCGCCACATTTCCATGTTCGTTATAATCAACAAAAAGCGATTATTGATATTGAAACTTTATCTATATTAGAAGGTAAACTATCTTCCAGAGTATTAGCACTTGTACTGGAATGGGCGAATTTACATACAGCAGAATTGATGGATAACTGGGAAAAAGCTAGACTCAATAGTCCGCTAGAAAAAATTGAACCCTTGGAATAAGCCATGCTAAAAGATATTATTGCAGTCCAACCAAAAGAAGGTTATCAACTGTACATCAAATTTGAAGATAATAAACAAGGAATTATTGATATTAGTAAATTGATTTCTTTTACAGGGATTTTTGCACCACTAAAAGATATTAACTATTTCCATCAAGTGAAAATAAATTCTGAGTTGGGAACTATTTACTGGGAAAATGGGGCAGATTTTGATCCTGATGTACTTTATGCAGAAATTACGGGAGAAACAATCATTAATTATCAAATTTTCAAGACACCAAATGAAGATTGAACTATAGCAGCAGTGTATCGCTTTAAATACTAGCTTACACAAAAAATAGCTTACTAAGGTATTTATAATAAAACCCAACATATCCTTTGATAATGTTGGGTTTTATAGTTTATTTTATGAAATCCTTAATGTTTCTAATACTCCATTTATATGGAGGTAAATCTTTAGAAAATAGGACAATTACCAGATTTAGCTGATTGAGTATCTATGATAATTTTTTTATAGCCTGCTGCATAAAGTAATTTTTCTGCTTGTTCTTTTGCGTTTTTATTAGCAGTATCTATGATGCCATTTTCACAAGCTTCCACTCTAATGGTTTTAAGAGCATCTCTTTGTGCTTGGTCTTGCAGTTCAATTTTTGATTTAAAACTAACTCCATCACGATGATGATCTAAAAGACGTGAAGATTCAACATCTAGAGTAGTCTCCGTGATGTATGGTGGAGGTAAGATAATATGTACTAAATGATTACTTTCATCCAATTCTTTAACATCAAGTAGCTTCATATCCATTCCTACACGAATCGTACCTACTCCTTCATAAATAACTTTTGTCTGCCCTAAAGGAATAGAAAAAACTACATTTTTTTCTTGTTCAACTACAGTAGCTTTACTTTGCATTTTCACAACGTTAAAGTCACTTATTTCTTTTAATCCACCAAGAATAACTGTTTGTATTTTTGTCTCACTCTTAGTAGTAAACCAATGACCAGAAAAAATATAAAAGCTCAACAAAAGTATAGAGAAAAAAAATATTATTCCTGCGATTGCTGTTTTTTTGATGTCAACAAAAATACCTGTAGTATCTTGTATTGTCTGCATTAAGCCACTGAAAGAAGTCATCACTAATGCCTTTTAGATTATATTTAGAGAACAATAGTAATACTTATAACTTATAATACTAATATACAGCTTGCGTATTTACTCTTAAAATAATTGATATCAGTAATTGTGCTGTGTCAGAAATCCATTTTAAATTTACTTTATAAAATCTAGGAGATTTACTAATTACTCAAACAGATAAATAGTAGTTTTCTTAAGAAGAATAATTACGTAAATAACTTGAGGCAATAGCAATGTTACCAGTTACGGATGCAGAAGCAATTATTTTAAATTTGGTGCAACCGTTAGATGATCAGCAGGATATAGAAATTGTAGATTTATTGGCAGCAGGCGATCGCATTCTGGCACACCCTATCACCAGCCAGCTAGATTTTCCCCATTGGGATAACTCCGCAATGGATGGCTATGCAGTCCGTTATGCAGATGTACAGCAAGCTAATGCTGAAAAACCAGCTATCTTAGAAATTGTTGAGGAAATTCCCGCAGGATATCAACCTAAAATCACAATTCAACCAGGACAAGCAGCGCGAATTTTTACTGGTGCGGTAATTCCAGCAGGTGCGGATACTGTAGTGATGCAAGAAAGGACAAGCCGCGAGGAAAATCGCGTGTTTATTCAAGCTGCACCACAACCAAAAGAATTTGTCCGACACAAAGCATCTTATTATCAAGCTGGAACACAACTGTTACCCGCCGGAATTCAATTAAAGGCGGCGGAAATAGCAGTATTAGCAGCAGCCCAGTGTCCCCAAGTCAAAGTTTATCGCCGTCCAAAAGTAGCAATTTTTTCCACTGGCGACGAATTAGTCACACCAGATACACCACTACAACCAGGCCAAATTGTCGATTCTAATAATTATGCCTTGGCAACTTTGGTAAAAGAAAGTGGTGCAGAACCTATATTATTAGGCATTGTTAAAGACAATCCAGTTGCTTTACAAGAAACAATTGCTTACGCCATAGCTAATGCTGATATTGTGCTTTCTTCGGGTGGGGTTTCTGTAGGCGAATATGATTATGTTGAAAAAATTCTCGAAACTTTAGGCGCAAAAATTCATATTCGTTCTGTAGAAATGACTCCGGGGAAACCTTTAACTGTGGCGAATTTTTCTAATCAAAATTCAGCAATTTATTTTGGTTTACCAGGAAATCCTGTTTCTGCTTTAGTAACTTTTTGGCGGTTTGTACAACCAGCGATTAAAAAACTCGCTGGACTTGCTGAAGGTTGGGAGCCAAAATTTTTAAAGGTGCGATCGCATGATGAATTACGCGCCAATGGCAAACGCGAAACTTATATTTGGGGTCGTTTAAATTTAGTTAACGGTGTTTACGAATTTCACAAAGCTGGCGGTACTCACAATTCTGGTAATTTAATTAACTTAGCTCAAAGCAATACCTTAGCAGTTTTACCAGTAGGTCAAACATTAATTTCACGAGGAAAAGAAGTGCAAGTTTTATTAATTGCTGCGGTGTAAATTATGAGCTTTGACAACATTTGTAAAGTATTAGCTGAAAAATATCCAGTAGAATTTGTTAATTGGTTACTTGCTGAAGAACCGACAAAAGTTAAAGTATTAAAAACAGAATTAAGTTTAGAACCAATTCGTGCTGATTCTGTGACCTTTCTGCAAACCGCCAATCGAATTTTGCATATCGAATTTCAAACCCGTACTATATCAAATCCTCCACTTCCATTCAGAATGCTAGATTATTCGGTGCGGTTAATACGTCAATATAATGTGCCTGTAACTCAGGTGGTAATTTTTTTGCAAGAAACAAATAACGAAGTTGCTTTTACCGAAGAATATGTAAATGAGACAACCACTCACCATTATCGAGTTCTACGAATGTGGGAGCAAGACTCAGCAATATTTTTCGATAACCCTGCATTATTACCCTTAGCACCATTAACACGCACAACTTCACCTCAACAGTTGCTATCGCAGGTTGCCCAGAGTCTTGCTAGAATTCCTGATATGAATACTAGGCAAGATATTGTAGCCTACACCGAGATTTTAGCTGGATTGAAATTTGAAAAGGGATTGATTCGTCAATTTTTAAGCGAGGATGTTATGCAAGAGTCAGTCATTTATCAGGATATTTTACAGAAGGGACAACAACAGGGAAAACAAGAAGAAGCCTTCCGGTTTTTCATGCGTCTGTTAACTCGACGTTTTGGTGAGATAGACTCATCAATTGTTGAGCGTATGCGAGGATTATCTACTGAACAATTGGAAGTATTGGGAGAAGAATTTGTTGATTTTTCTACAATATCTGATTTGGTTACTTTGTTAGAACAACAGGAAAATAGTTAAAAAGCTAACAACAATTTAAACGCAGAGTATCGCTGAGGTAAACGCAGCGATACTCTGCGCGCGGGGGTTCCCCCGTTGAGCAAACTTTTCAAGACAAAGTTACGCGGAGTTTTTGTTCAATTTTTAAATATTATTGCACTAAAGCTCTAACGTCATTTGCCGAATCTAATTGTAAGGCTGTTACTACGATCGCCTCGGCTTGAGTTACAGTTAATTTGGCGATCGCCTGTTTAATTATCCCGATAGCTTGGGGATTGACGCTCAATTCATCTAACCCCAAACCTAATAAAATCCCCGCTGCCGTTGGTTCTGCTGCTAGTTCTCCACATAATCCTACCCAAATTCCGGCGGCGTGGGCAGCCTGTACAGTTTGTTGGATCATTCGCAATACGGCAGGGTGTAGGGCATCGGCTAAATAAGCTACTCTGGGGTTATTGCGATCGCCTGCCATGACGTACTGACTAAGATCATTAGTCCCGATACTGAAAAAGCTGACTTCCGCCGCTAATTGATCAGCTATGGCGACGGCTGCGGGAACTTCAATCATGACACCCACTGGCAGATTTTCATCAAAGGCTATACCCGCTTGTCGCAGTTCGGTTTGTACTTCACCTAAGATTGCTTTAGCTGCACGTACTTCTGTGACAGTCGCAATCATCGGAAACATCACCTTAATATTATGTTCTGCACTGGCGCGTAAAATTGCCCGCAACTGAGTTTTAAATAATTCTGGATGATCTAAACAAAAACGTATCCCTCGCCAGCCAAGGAAGGGGTTGGCTTCGTGAAGTCCGACTCGCAAATAAGGTAATGGTTTGTCACCACCGACATCCAAAGTGCGAATAATTAAGGGACGGTTGTCTAAAACTTGGGCGATCGCTTGATACACTGTCAGTTGTTCTTCTTCGGTTGGATCGGTAGTTCTATCTAAATACAAAAACTCAGTCCGCAATAATCCCACACCTTCAGCACCACCAGCTACCGCCGCTTGTACATCTGCAATGCTACCAATATTGGCGAGGATATTTATCTGTTTGCCATCACGGGTGATTGCTGGTTGATGCGCCTTGGTGAGTGCTTCTTGTTTAGCAGTTTGCCAAGCTTCCCGTTTAGTTTCCAATATCGTGAGAATATCTGCTTCTGGTTCTACCCAAGCTTTACCGCTTTCACCATCCAGCCCCATCAATGTACCATCTTCCAAGCGCAGCACTTCGGGATTCACGCCCAAAACAGCAGGAATTCCCAATGTCCGTGCAATAATCGCACTGTGAGATGTGGCACTTCCTGATACTGTACAAATACCAAGTACCTTGCGGGGATCTAATGCGGCTGTATCTGATGGTGTCAAGTCTGTGGCGACTATAATCGCTGGTTCAGCTAGATACAAGCTAGTAGCAGCATTTCCCGCCAACAGTCGTAGTACCCTTTGTCCTATATCGACAACATCTTCCACTCGTTCTCGCAAATACGCATCTTCCAGGGTGCGGTAAGAAGTTGCAACTTCCTCAACTACAGCTTGCCAAGCGGCTTCTGCATTGAGGTGATGTTCCATAATGCGTTGCTGCACAGTTTCTAGCAATACGGGGTCTTCTAAAAATAGTAAATGAGCATCAAAAATTGCCGCTTCGGTGTCACCTATTTGCAAAGATGCTTGGGAAAAAATAGTCTGAATTTCTTGTTGCGCTGTGTGAATTGCTGACTGTAAACGTTGCCATTCTAGCTCCGGGTCATCTACATGATACTGTGTCACAGTTACCGGAGCAGGTTGATAATGAATTACAGGTGCGATCGCCACTCCCGGAGAAGCCGCAATTCCTGAAAGTTCACCATGTGTTGCTGGAGTTGCTTGTTGCTGTATTGTTGGTGGAGACACAACAGCCGTATTATCTTCACCAAAGTTATTCGCAAATAACGTTTGTAATGCTGCTAGTGCTGCATCCGCATCAACACCAGTTGCAGTAATTAACAGTTCATGTCCTTGACGCACACCTAAAGTTGTGACTTGGTTAATACTGTCACCCCGGACAACTGGGCTATTTCTCGTTAAATTCTGCACCTGAATTTGAGATTGAAATTTAGCGGCGGTGGCGACAAACTGCGCCGCCGGACGCGCGTGTAAGCCTAAGCGATTACTCACAGTCAGCCGAATTTCTCTACTAGGATAAGCGGTGCTTTTGGTTGGTTGGATGTGGCTATTAACATCTGCTGCGATAGTAATACCCAATTGTGTGGCTTTGGCGCTTAATGCTCCCCTAGCTTCCGCCATTACCTGCTGAATATTCTTACCTATGGCGGCTGCAACAGCGGCAGCGATCGCACCTTCTACTAGTGGCGCTTCACAGAGATATACTTGTTTTTGATGGGCTTCTGGTAAGAATTCCACAGCCATTTCTGCATTCATGACTGCGCTACCCAGATCCATCAGCACTAATACACCATCATCGCTAAATACAGATGCGATCGCCTCATAAATTTTCAGCGCATCCGTACCGAGTGGATTTTCCGCATCTTCAATCCCCGCCGCCACCGCAATGGCAACTTTGCCCTGAACCATTTGTGCAGCGAGTTCCTGCACACCCAGAGCCAATTGTTTACTATGAGAAACGATAACTATTCCGACCACTGCAACACCATCAACCTTGTTGAGAGTCTAATATTTAGCCAATTACCCGTTATATTTACCCTGGCGCACCACCAAAATAGCATCAATACTTCATTTCAATTGCAATTGTCCAAAATTTTTTAGAATGATGGGTTAGTTGCGGTAAAGATGCGTAGACACATACTGGCTTATCGTAAACATCACACTGAATATTTAGAAACAGTTAATACTATTGGATAAAATACAATGATATAAAATAAATCTCATCTAAAAAATATTATGTTTATCCCCATCATTAAAGAACACACTGAAATTACTCCTGGTGTGTGTGGAGGAAAGCCGAGAATTGCCGGACACCGCATTAGAGTTCAAGATATTGTCATCTGGCATGAACAAATGGGACTGTCACCAGATGAAATTCTTCATCATCATCCTAGTATTAGCCTAGCTGATGTTTATGCAGCTTTAGCTTATTATCACGATCATCGAGAAGAAATTCGGCAACAAATCGTTGCTGATGAAGAATTTGCTCGTCAATTGCAAGACCAAAATCCATCATTATTGCAACAAAAACTAAAGCTTAAAATATAGTCTGTAATAGAAATTATACTCACTACTCTGGTAATTTTATTGGCACATCAATTCTAGCTCGTGCTACACAAAAATTATTTTTGATAAGATAACATTCTACAAAATGGGAGCCATGAAAATTACTTGATTCATTTATTCTGTAATTTCCACTATCCTTCACAATTTGTCCTCGAATTTGTCGTCTTCTTATTGCTTCATTTCCAACATTACGAACCTTCCATTTTACTTTAAATGGCTCTGGTGCATTAAAATCAACAATATAAAATTCCAATTTTTTATTAGGTAGCAAAGGTAATTTTTTTGAAAACATTTGCTTTAATGAATAAGTTCTAAAGCCTGCTTGTGTAACTCGGCAATCTATTGTTAACTTATATCGAAGATCAAGTTGATAGTAATCTTCAATAAATTCTTCAGATTCAAACGGAAATCTATCTTTGCCAAAGTGCCGTTGCCAAGCTTTGCAAGCATCCCTTTGGCTTGTATTATCATCCAAAGCTGTTTTAGCAGATTCAATAAAACTACTAAGCTGTCCTAAAAAGTAATTTTTCTTAGTTTTGCTGTAATCTTCTAACAGATTTTCATAAGCAGGAGTTGTCGGGCGATAGCATACAAAATTCCATTCTAGGTTTCTCTTGATATTAAGTAGAGTTTGATAAAAAGCTACGTCATCTCGTTCATCAAAAACAATATTATTAGCTGCTAGAATTGAGAAAATTAATCCACTAGGTAAATCACCTTTTCTATAATCACTCCAAGCTTTTAAATAACGGACAATTCGCTTTAGTTGACCTTCATTGTCAGCTTTTTTATTAAACCATTTAATGAATTCTCTAGGGTCACTTTGAATCCATCCTTTGGCCTTATGAGCTAAATATGGAGTTTGCCCTTCAATAACATAGTAAATAGGCAGATCAATATGATATTGTCTGGTATAGACAATTCTGACACAAGTTTGTTTGTCAATAGGCTCTTGTTTTGTCTGCCCATTGACAGCTTCCCAAATCCATTGGTGGAATGTACTTACACTTTTAACTGGTTGTGTTTCTACTTTGAAATAGATACCATCATCAATGTCAAATTCACCATCAAGTGGCTCGATGATAGTATTCATCATGAATGAACCCTGTCCATGAAACTTTGGAACAAAGCCATTCTGTTTATCCTGAAAGTACCGCCTAATTTTATCTCGAACAGCATTACGGGATACACGTAATCCCTCTTTCCGCTTAGAGTTTAAGGCAATAAAAGTATTGAATTCCAAGAACAATTTATGACAATCCGCCACTGAATCACCTAATAATATATTGTTTACGTTCTTTAAAAAACTCAGCAATTTCTGGTTTTCTACCCCAGAACAACCCCTGATCTGTACCCATCTGCGACATTAAATGCAAGGCTTCACTAGACGTGTTATCAAGGTTAATAATCTGTGCTTGCTGTGGAGATAAAGGCGCACCAGGAATACGAACATAATCAAACCTAGAGTCACAATAGTTTGCTAGAGTGTCCACAAAATAACCTGTGACATAGGCCTGTCCCTCAAAAAACGTAGTGATCAAATCTGTGTTCCAGTCAAGAACAGAACGATGATACTTAGAAACAAATCTTCTTCCAGGATTAGGTTCTAAAGAGCCAATAGACATAACCATTAGCTTCTGAAATCTTTTGCCATTACCAACGAAGTATCGAAGTGCTTCCACCACACCGACTAGAGTTGGATTATTGGCATAAACTCCTCCATCTATAAACTGTTTGTTATCGTAAGTGTCAATAGTAACAATCGGTAAGTAAGCTGGTGCTGCACTTGTTGCAAGAGCTATATCAACATATCTCGTTTTACCATCTCTACGTAGAAGGCCTTCATTATGGTCATACTTAAAAATGAATGGTCTACCATCAGTTAAAGAAAATGCGGGGATGCACAGCAAACAGCGAGATTCAGCAAGGGTTCGCTCTCCAAAAATTTCTTCCAATGCTCTCTTTAATTCGCTATTGTCATACTTGCTTCGCAGGAAAACCTGTTTAAGTAAACTTAGAAAACCATTTCTCTGCGGGAAAATGTGTTTGCCCCGCCTATAGTAGAGATTACTTATTAGTCCAACAGGGATATTCAGGGACAATCCTAGTGCAATCAAACCTCCTGTTGAAGTGCCACAGATCAAGTCAAAATAATCAGCAATATGGCAGTTAAATCTATCCTCAAAATGTTCTAGAATTCTGGCTGAATATAGTCCTTTAATCCCCCCTCCATCTATTGATAAAACTTTGAATACTTGTGAATTTTGAGCAGAAGGCAAAGGAGAGTTAACCATATATGAGCGGTTATTTGTTTTGATGATATGCGGAATGTGGGATTGAAATCTGCGTCTAAATAAATTCGAGTAAATATTTATATACTCTTCAAAGTATATTTATTGAAGCTTATTCGTTAACCTCCAAGAGAAGTTTTACCCATAGTGAAATTTTTTAGACTTTAAAACTACAATGTGTAGTTTTTGAAATTTTAACAAGTGTCTAAGTATTATGTGTACGAATTGAATAGCAGGGATAACCGTACACAATTTATAGAACTAACGAATACAGAATGCAATCACTTAATCTTCCACAACTTCTACCAATTCTTCTAAGGTAACTTCAAAAGCTTGGGCTATTTTAAAGACAGCAGATAAGTCAACGGTATTAAGTGCGCCACGTTGCACATAACTTCTTACAGTGTTGTAGTTGACTCCTGAGCGATTAGCCACATCTTTTAGTGTCCAACCTCGCTGTTCAGCTAGTTCTCTAATCTTTAACCTAACGTAACCCATTCTAAATAGTTGACAATGATGCGTACGCATCAGATAATCTTTTTATAGACAATGATGCGTACGCATCAAAAGTTGTTAAAGCACGTTAAAAGCGATCGCTCCTCTTGCCTGGAAAACATACGAAGCGATCGCTATTCTTAACACATCCCACAAAGTGGGACAGTATTGACCTATGATACCAACCTTAAAGCCAAAATCAAATAGTCATCCTTGGTGTATTATTCGACAACTACCAAATATGCAACGGATGGTAGTAGCTAGATTTCATCGTCGCCATGATGCAGACGCTTATAGACAAATTCTTCAACGATTATTACCCACAGCCAACCATGTAATTGTCTTTGACTCAACAGTTCCAGAAATAGCAGAAGAGATTGAAAGGACTTTAGTAGAGTAAATGTCTTAGAACTCAAGCAAAAATTCTCTCAACCTCTCATTCCTCCGTGACCTCTGCGCCTCTGTGGTTCGTTATCTGTTTTATCCCATCTACTGAGACAGCACAAGACTTTTCTATCTGTCACCCTTCGGGTTCGCCACTTGCTTTATGCCAGGGAACCTGTCCACCGCAGTGGCTCACCTGTAACCTGTCCCCTATCACCTGTTCTCATTTCAACAAAAAACCGAGAAACTTTGATGTTTCCCGGTTTATTTTTAATATTAAAACCCTCAGTTTAAGGAAACACAAAAGTGTCCCCTATAAATTTTTAGCTAAATTAAACCTTAGCAGCAGCCTTGCTGATAGCGTTCAATTCACCTTTAGCATATTTAGCAGCAAAAGTTTCTAGAGAAACTTGTTTAATCTTGCTTGCGTTACCAGCAGTACCGAATTGTACATAGCGTTCTGCACAAACCTTCTGCATATATGTAATAGAAGGCTTGAGGAAGTGACGGGGGTCAAATTCCTTGGGATTTTTTGCTAAAGCTTCGCGCACAGCAGCGGTGATAGCCAAACGGTTGTCGGTGTCGATGTTCACTTTGCGAACACCACTCTTGATACCTTTTTGAATTTCTTCTACAGGTACACCGTAGGTTTCGGGAATCGCACCACCGTACTCGTTAATCAAAGCAATTAAATCTTCAGGTACAGAAGAAGAACCGTGCATTACCAAGTGGGTGTTAGGTAGACGACGGTGAATTTCTTCAATGCGGCTGATTGCCAAAATTTCGCCAGTTGGTTTGCGGGTAAACTTGTAAGCACCGTGGCTAGTACCAATAGCTACAGCCAAAGCATCTACTTGGGTGGCTTCTACAAAGCTAACAGCTTCATCGGGGTCAGTTAATAGTTGAGAATGGTCAAGAGTACCTTCAAAACCGTGTCCATCTTCAGCTTCACCCGCGCCAGTTTCCAGAGAACCCAAGCAACCGAGTTCGCCTTCAACGCTTACGCCTAAAGCATGAGCTACATTAACAACTTCGCTAGTAACTTTAACGTTGTACTCGAAGCTAGCAGGGGTTTTAGCGTCAGCTTCCAAGGAACCATCCATCATGACGCTGGTAAAGTTGTTCTTGATTGCTGAGTAGCAGGTAGAAGGAGCATTACCATGATCCTGGTGCATGACGATGGGAATCTCAGGATAGGTTTCTACCGCAGCCAAAATCAGGTGGCGCAGGAAGTTTTCACCTGCATAGTTACGAGCGCCACGGGAAGCTTGCAAAATTACGGGGCTATCTGTCTCGGCAGCAGCTTTCAGGATTGCCTGAATCTGCTCCAAATTGTTAACGTTGAAAGCTGGGATGCCGTAACCGTTCTCAGCCGCGTGATCCAAGAGCAGCCGCAATGGTACAAGCGCCATAGATAGTCCTCCTAATAATGATTTTCAGCTAGTCGTTATGAGACAAGCGTAATTTTTACGCTAATCTTAAGAGTTTTTTCAACTTATAGGAAATTATAACTAGTGTAGGGTGCTTATGTTGAAAAAGTTTGCGCCACCTCTCATCAAGATGACCTATGCTTGACCTAACCTGCTGTCAAGTATGCTACGTTACAGTTATTTGCTTTAGTAGTGTGGTAGTCCAGATAGGTAATAATCCACTGTTGATTATTCAGGCAAATATACAGGCGATGCCTGCGGCGGGTTATGCCTACGCTCCTTATTCCACTCCCAGTTCCACAACAAACGTTAAGTGTTCAATAGATTGTAAGCCAGCTTGCAAAACAGCCAACACAGCCTGCATATTTCCTGCTAGTAGCTCTGCAACTGCTAACCACAAACCGGGAAAAACCTGACTTTTTAGAATCCCATCATTATCAGGCACTAACTCCAAATATTCGCCCTGTTCCAAATAAAACCAAGTCAATTTCGACTCAAGCACTTGCCAAACAATATATTCTTTCACACCATTACGGCGATAAGCTTGTTTTTTAGCATGAAGGTCAATAGCCACACTACTAGCCGCAATTTCAATAATTAACTCTGGCGCACCTTCGATATAATCATCTTCACTCAGCCTTGTTTGACCGCCTGCTTCTGGTGCGATGAGCAGAACTGCATCTGGTTGAGGTTCGTTATCTAAGTCTAGACGCACAGTTGGTTCCACCCCCAAAGCTACACCAGGTGTAGCGGCTTCGTAAGTAAATAACCAACCAGTAATCCAACCATGTGGTTGACCGTGACTTCTAAAACGTAACGCAGCAGGCATTATATATACAATTCCTTCAATCAATTCGGCTTTTTTGACATTAGGCGTAGCGTTATAGCGACGCTCAAATTCATAGCGGGTGAGTTTGTCGCCGTTTTCTAATTGGTGAATTGTCCGAAGTTGTGAAGGAGTTTTTACCATGACAACGGTAGTTGTTGAGCTTATGCCTATCCTACCGAATTGAGAATATTTCTTGTAGGTTTTGTGGGTAGATGCAAAGCCGTGAAGTAGTCGCATTCCTGGTGGTTTCCATCGGTTGCGTACTGTTAGCGGCACAAGAGCATCTCTTTTGAAACCCTACATACAACAATACTTGCTTCAACATCAAAGTCTTAGCAAGCATTCTTTCCTTTTATATGGGTCGCCCGGGATTCGAACCCGGAACTAATCGGTTAAAAGCCGAGTACTCTACCGTTGAGTTAGCGACCCGTGCGTTTCTTTTCGCAACTTTGCCATCATAGCACGAACATCGGTAGAATTGCAAAGGTTTTTTTAGAAAAAGTTTGCAGTGAGTCTAACAGATGCAGTGTAGCTGGCTCCTGGCTCTACCACAGTTAGGTTTTCACCTGTGTTGAGGGAGTTGCGGGGAGCGCTCCAAGGTTCTAGACAATAGAATTCTTTCCCCTTGACTGTCCAAAAAACAACGACGGGAAAATCATCCCCATAATCTAAGGTCAATTTTAACCTACGGCTATTGTCGGTGACTGTAGCTGATTTAGCAGTTAAGCGCTTGAAGGCAGCATCAATTTCATCTAAATTAAAATCAAAATTGCCGTTAAAAGCTCTAATTTCCTTGGTTATGTTGTCTTGATACTCGTGACCTGCAATTTCCACTTCTAGCTGTGTTTTATCTGGCGCTTGGAAGTAAGGATGAAACCCAGTGGAAAAAGGTATGGATGTTGCAGAAGAGTTATGTAGATGTTGCAGAATTTCTAGAGTATTCCCGTTAACTTTATAACTAAAACTTAAATGGAAATCAAAGGGGTATACGGCTTTGGTTTGCTCGTTACTGGCAAGATGGACTTTGAGATAAGTTGTGTTGTCCTCGGATACTTCCTCAACGTCCCACGGTAAGTCACGGGCAAAGCCATGCTGTTTGAGGGTATATTGCTGCCCGTTGTGAGTATAGGTGTTATCTGGTAAGTTGCCACAGATGGGAAATAATATGGGATTCCCACCCCTGACACTTAAATCGGGGTGAGTAAAACGCTCTTTATCTAAATAGAAAATTTCTTGACCTTGAACACGCCAACTAGTAATAATCCCACCTCGCTCTGGCACAACTTCTATTTGAGTGTCGGAGGTCTCATCAGAAAGGATGTAGGTTTTGTACTGCTGCTGTTGAATAGTAATTTTCGGCACAATATTATTCCTTAGAGGTGAAAAGTGAGAAGTGAGAGGTGAGGAGTCTAAACATAAATCATCTCTAGCCCCTACTTCTCACCCCTTACTCTCTAACATTTACTCGTCTTCTGCAAATATAAAGCGATACAATTCGCTAGGATCAGGTTCAGGACTACTTTCGGCAAATTTCACAGCTTCGTCAATCACTTCCTGAATTTTTTGGTCAATGGCTTTTAATTCTGCCTCACTGGCCAAATTTTGCTCCACCATATAAGCAGCCAGCTTCTTAATTGGGTCGCGGGAGAACCAAAATTCTTTTTCGGCCTTGCTGCGTAATTCATCTGGGTCTGCTAGGGAGTGACCACGGAAGCGGTAGGTGAGGGCTTCAATTAATGTTGGCCCTTCTCCAGCACGGGCGCGGGCGACGGCTTCTTGAGCGACTGAGTGGACTGCGAGTACATCCATTCCGTCTACTTCTACGCCTACCATGTTAAATACGCTGGCTTTCTTGTAAATTTCGGGTTGGGAAGTTGCCCGTTCGTGAGCCATACCAATTGCCCACTTATTATTTTCTACCACAAAAAGAATTGGCAATTTCCATAAGGCTGCCATATTCAAGGTTTCAAAAAACTGACCGTTGTTAGCAGCACCATCACCAAAAAAGCAAGCGGTTACTTGGTCAGCTTTTGGGTCTCCCAAAACTTCTCTGCGGTATTTGCTTTGAAAAGCTGCGCCAGCCGCTACAGGAATACCTTCTGCAACAAAAGCATAGCCACCTAATAAGCCATGTTCCGCAGAGAACATGTGCATGGAACCGCCGCGTCCTTTGCTACATCCTGTCTCTTTACCAAATAATTCCGCCATGACTTCTCTGGCGGGAACTCCTGCACTCAGGGCGTGAACGTGGTCACGGTAGGTACTGCTAACAAAATCTTCCCCCGGACGCATTGCTTTGATAACGCCAGACGAAACAGCTTCTTGACCGTTATATAGGTGGACAAAACCAAACATTTTGCCCCTGTAGTACATTTCCGCACATTTATCTTCAAAAAAGCGTCCTAACACCATGTCTTCGTAAAGCATTAAGCCTTGTGCTTTGGTGATTTGAGCGCTGGCAGTATCAAATTTAGGTAACGTCCGTTCTTGAACCATTATTTTTTTAGTATCCCTGTTGTAAAACTGAAATTTACCATGTTAAATAGGCCGCTTTCTGACAAATCTGCTGGTTTATCTAAGCTAGGTTGTGCTAGAGACCAAAACTAAAAATTTATGCACTGAGGCGGATTATTGGGAAAGAGGGAATAGATAGGTTAATTTTGGCATTTTTATGAGTTGCCATCGGCGATTTTGACACCCTAAATGCAATAAATGACAAATGATTCGATTTCTTGATGGTAAAAGTCACCGGATTTATCCGTGGGATAAATCCAAAATCCAGAATCTAAAATCCAAAATTGTCTGACCTCTCATGCTGCCCTTTGAGGTTTTACAATCCCAAATCCTGTAGAAATGCTATCAATCAGGATAGCTCGGTTTCTGCATATCTATTAACAATTTCGCACAAATAAACATTGAAACTGAATTTATCTTGCGAAATAGTTGTCATTAATATCTAAGCATGGTATCGTTTTATTCCTTGATATTATTAACATCTACCATTAGCAATATTACTATTATCACCGCATAGCCAGGGTAATAAATTACGTAAAAGTCAAGCAGATAAGCTTATAAGTTAGGTATGACTAGTATGATTAACTATCGCAATATAGTTTTGCTGTGTCTCATGACTGATAGCAGTTATACACAAGTAAATACTAAGAATTAAGACAAAGTTTCCCTCTGACCTAGGCGAAGTCAAATTAATAGTACTAAAATGTGTCTCAAAATTTCAGAGGGAACAAAATTAATTGTTGCACTATACACTTATAGTGTAAGTCCGGCACGGTATTATTCACCGTAATATTATGGCACGGTTTTACAGGCCTGGAATGCTCTAGGTGGGTTATGTTGATCACGGTGCAGGGGAAGTAGGCTGTGCGAATTCCGCTAGATTACTACCGAATTTTAGGACTACCGTTAGCGGCAAGTGAGGAACAGTTGCGACAAGCGTATAGCGATCGCATTGTACAATTGCCGCGACGGGAGTATTCTCAAGCAGCAATTGCTTCTCGTAAACAATTTATAGAAACAGCTTACGTGGTTTTATCCAATCCGAAAGAACGTAGCAGTTACGATCAGCTTTATCTGTCCCACGCTTATGATCCTGATGGCACTGCTACAGCAACGGTTACAGCAGGCAAACGCACAGAAATTAATCGCGATCTTGATAACCAAGGTCTCAGTATTGAAATTCCCCAACAGGAATTAGTTGGTGCGTTGTTAATCTTGCAAGAGCTAGGGGAATATGAGCTGGTACTAAAACTAGGTAAAACATATCTAGCTAATCATAGTGCCACCTCTGCCAAAATCGGCACTAATCTCCTTGAGGAAGATTTTCTCGCAACTAGTGACCATCCTGATATTGTCTTGACTGTAGCTTTGGCTTGCCTAGAATTAGGGCGGGAACAATGGCAACAAGGTTATTACGAAAATGCCGCAGTTTCTCTAGAAGCTGGGCTAGAAATGCTGTCCAGTGAAGGAATATTTGCGAGTGTGCAGGCAGAAATCCAAGCTGATCTTTATAAATTGCGTCCTTATCGGGTTTTAGAATTACTCGCACTACCTTTAGAAAAAACTGTGCAACGCCACCAAGGCTTGGAATTATTGCAAAGCATCCTGGAAGATCGTAGTGGTATTGATGGAACTAACAACGATCAATCCGGTTTAAGCATTGATGACTTTTTGCGATTTATTCAGCAAATCCGCCACTACTTAACAGTCGCCGAACAACACAAGCTATTTGAAGCTGAAAGCCAGCGTCCATCTGCTGTAGCCACGTATTTAGCAGTTTATGCTTTGATTGCTAGAGGATTTGCTCAACGTCAACCAGCCCTAATTCGTCAGGCGAGACAAATGCTGATGTATTTGGGTAAGCGCCAAGATGTACATCTAGAACAATCGCTCTGTGCGCTATTGTTGGGTCAAACCGAAGAAGCAACCCGTGTTTTGGAAATGAGCCAGGAGTACGAAGCCTTAGCTTTTATTCGGGAAAAATCCCAAGACTCTCCTGATTTGTTACCAGGGCTGTGTCTGTATGGTGAACAATGGTTACAAAATGAAGTTTTTCCCCATTTTCGTGATCTGTCAAGACAGCCAGTTGCACTCAAAGATTACTTTGCCAACCCCCAAGTGCAGGCTTATTTAGAAGCACTACCAACTGATGCGGAAACTAGCAACGAGTGGGGTGTAATTAATCGCCAACCTTTTGCTTCTCCACAATCTAATAATCAGCATCCACAAAATCATTCTGCGGTAAATTCTCGCCAGAATCACGGGAAAACTCCGGATCTGAATTTACCAGAACCAAGTAATTATAAAGTACCTGAGTATTCTAATTCCTCACTGCCGAAAACGAATCCACCACCTGCATCAGCTACGGCTAATCATCACCAACCGCCAGAAATACCTGTAGCATCGTTTACGCCACCAGAACGAACAAGCAGCACAACTAGTCATAATCTCAATGGGAAAACTGCTACATCTCGTCCTCCCCAAAAACGCAGACGTCGTAAGCCTCCCAGTCAACCTGTTAACCGAGAACATAGGTTAGATAATAATCGCGATCGCCCGACTCGGCAACGACGTAATGTCACCAGCAACTTAGATCGGAAAACACGATTAGTCTGGACGGTATTTGCCTCATTGGCGGGTATATTAGTTTTCTGGCTCATAGTTTCTACCACTTTTGGTTGGTTGAAAAACCTCTTTTTACCAGATATTTTTTTACAAGGTGAGCAATTATCTGTGAAATTAAATCAACCACCAATAGAAATTCCTCATGGTGATAGTGAGTTACTACCACCGGATGGCCCTCTCACAGATACAACAGCCGAAGAAGTGATTCGGACTTGGCTGTCTACTAAATCTTTAGCTTTAGGGCCGAACCATGATATTGAGAGTTTAACTAACATTTTGACTGGTTCATCTCTATCTCAATGGCGATTAATTGCCCAGCAAGATAGAGTCGATAACCGCTATCGCAGGTACGACCACAGCGTTAAAGTTGAATTTGTGAGTAAAAATGACCTAGATCCCAATCGCGCCGCCGTCTTAGCTACTGTCAAAGAAGCAACACAATTTTATGAAAACGGTCAGAAGAAAAAGTCTTCTAGCGAAAGTTTGCGGGTTCGCTATGATTTAATTCGCCGAGAGGGTACGTGGCGAATTCAGAGTATGTATGTTGTAAATCAAATTAGTATGGGCTTTTAAGGCCATTTAAACTTAATTTAAGTGTGAATGAATTCTGCACTAGGTTAGGTCGCCAAATTGCTCGCAACTGTTGTAGAAATGTATACAAATATCTAGCAATCTGTTGCTTAATAGCAAACAAACTTGTTTGCTGTTTATCTCCTTTACGAATATTTTATCAATTCACTAAAATTGCTATTTGTATATTTAGTTTAGTTAACTAAGATGAAAATAGTTGCAGTTTGTAACATTAATCCCAGGGCTTATTGCAGTTTGTAAATATTTTGTATAACTGAAAGGAATATTCCTTTAGACTGAATCTCAACTGGAAAGTATTGGGATCGAGGCAAATGCAGTCGATGAATTTTTTGTGTCATGAATTTGTAGTCGCTGTCTCATTTGGTGCTTGTATTCTTGGTTTAGTAATGCTTTGGGATGGTAAGCATCCAAAAGATGACATAGAAGAAACAGAGAAGATTTTATTGAGAATGAGTTTTTCTTACTGGCTGGTATACTGTGTTGCTTTTGCGTTAGAAAAGGTAATTTTACCTGATTGGGAATCTGTAATTGTTTCTTTGAAAATCACAACAGTACTGTCATATTTTTTAACTTTTTCTTGTATTCTGAGTTTACCGCTACATAAATTTGCAGTACATAGAGTTGAAGAATAGTCAAATGAAGTGTGAAATGGGGTCAACCATCAAAGGACGGGCTAGTAACTATTAAGCTGATTAATGTTTCATAGCGATCGCAATAGCTGTTTGTAGTTCATCCTGGACTAAACTAGTTAGGATGAACACCTCTTGCACTGTTTTACCTTGTCTAGCAATGACTTTGTAACCGCCACGAATTGGTACAGATATACGCAACTGCATTTTCGGGCTATGACCTCTCACCCGGCCAATTACGCCTGGGGTAACAGTATAAATACCATCTTGCCGACAGAGAAGTTCTAAAATAGGGATAAGACCGGGAAGATGGGTAGAGTGATTCCAGACTAGTCTGCCATCTTTGCGGTTATTTGGTTTTTGGGAATCTGGCTGAGATTTATCCATGATAATTAAGCTGCTTCTAGGGGAGCCATTGTTAAACCGGCTCGCCGCAGCTGTTGGTGATACAATTCTGCTGGTTCTTGGGGGCCTACCCACACGATCGCTTGCCCTTCATAATGTACTTGATTAGTTAAATCCCAAGCGCGATCGCTAGTCATATTTGGGATATACTTCATCAAACACTCAGCAACGTGTTGAAAAGTATTGAAGTCATCGTTTAAAACGATCACCTTGTAATTGGGATACGGTTTACTAACAGTTTGACTAGACCGTTCAGGAGCAACAGTTGGTGCGGTACCCATCCCGTACACAGCTGCTGAAAGTCTTGTAAGCATAAGACAGTTAATTACTAAGATTTTGCAAAACTACATTATCAATAAATAGTTTAGTCTATAGAAAGTCTGAAGTATGAAGTCTGAAGTGTGAAACGTTGTTCTTTAGACTTTTGATCATCAAAAATAGGTAAGCCTAGCAGGTAGCACATCACAAAACCACCTGCTAGGAGATAAAAATCTATATCTCGCCATGTTTGAAGGGTAGAGCTTATTTGTAATCAATAATGCCTATCCTTAGTTAGAATAACCAAATTGCTTGTACAACAGGGTTAAGAAAAGTCAATCAATTAGTTAACCCTTGGGGAAAGATCAGGGGTTGCTGCTGTCTACGCTCCATCTTCTGTCCCTTAATAGCTCATAATATTAAATAAACGCTTCATACTTCTTAACTATTTAGTTTTATTAGAACAATGGCGAGAGATTTGCGGGGATTCATCAAAATTTTAGAAGAAAGAGGGCAATTACGGCGGATTTCTGCCTTAGTTGACCCAGAGCTAGAAATTGCGGAAATTTCTAACCGAATGCTGCAAAAAGGCGGGCCGGGGTTGTTGTTTGAAAATGTCAAAGGTGCATCTTTCCCGGTGGCAGTAAATTTGCTGGGAACTGTCGAAAGAATATGCTGGTCAATGAATATGCAGCATCCGCAGGAGTTAGAAACTCTGGGGAAAAAGCTGAGTATGCTACAGCAACCGAAACCGCCGAAAAAGATTTCCCAGGCGATAGATTTTGGTAAAGTGCTGTTTGATGTCATCAAAGCCAAACCTGGAAGAGACTTTTTTCCCGCTTGTCAGCAAGTGGTAATTCAAGGCGATGATTTGGATTTAAATACTTTACCCTTGATTCGCCCTTATCCTGGTGATGCTGGCAAGATTATCACCTTGGGGTTGGTAATTACCAAAGATTGTGAGACAGGTACACCGAATGTTGGTGTCTATCGCTTGCAACTGCAATCTAAAAATACCATGACTGTTCACTGGTTATCAGTGCGGGGTGGGGCAAGACACTTGCGAAAAGCGGCAGAACGTGGGAAAAAATTAGAGATAGCGATCGCCCTTGGTGTTGATCCACTAATTATCATGGCAGCTGCTACACCCATTCCAGTAGATTTATCAGAATGGTTATTTGCTGGGTTATATGGCGGTTCTGGTGTGCAGTTGGCAAAGTGTAAAACAGTAGATTTAGAAGTTCCCGCTGATTCCGAATTTGTTTTAGAAGGGACAATTACCCCAGGGGAAGTTTTACCAGACGGGCCTTTTGGCGACCACATGGGTTATTACGGCGGTGTGGAAGACTCGCCCTTAATTCGCTTCCAGTGTATGACGCACCGCAAAGACCCGATATATTTAACCACATTTAGCGGTCGTCCACCCAAAGAAGAAGCAATGATGGCGATCGCACTCAATCGGATATATACCCCAATTTTACGACAACAAGTCTCAGAAATTGTCGATTTCTTCTTACCAATGGAAGCGTTGAGTTACAAAGCCGCCATTATCTCCATTGATAAAGCCTATCCCGGACAAGCACGCCGCGCCGCCTTAGCCTTTTGGAGTGCGTTACCGCAATTTACCTACACCAAATTTGTGATTGTCGTCGATAAAGATATCAATATCCGCGACCCCCGACAAGTAGTTTGGGCAATCAGTTCTAAAGTTGACCCCACCCGTGATGTGTTTATTCTGCCGAATACACCCTTTGATACTTTAGATTTTGCCAGTGAAAAAATTGGTTTAGGTGGAAGGATGGGAATTGATGCAACTACCAAAATTCCCCCAGAAACCGAACATGAATGGGGCGCACCACTAGAATCAGATCCTGATGTTGCTGCAATGGTAGAAAGAAAATGGGCAGAATATGGTTTAGGAGACTTACAGTTAGGAGAAGTTGACCCTAACTTATTTGGTTATGACATGAAATAAGATCAGGACTTACGTAAAAATATGATCTGTTGAGACTGGGTATAGGGTGTAAAGATTCTGGATAATACACCCTTACCTAAACCCTTAATTTTTCGTTGTTATAAGTAAGTCCCCAATTAATTACACAAGTTTTTTCCTGTTACCTCTAATCTGTCTCCTATTCTTCACTAATAAATTTAATTGTGTCCGACTATTTATAAAACCTAGTTAAAATACACCCAAATGAAAAAAATTATTTTAATGACAGCGTTAACTAGCTTGTTTTCGCTTTCTTTGACAGCCAACCAAGGCTTGATTTTGGCGCAGCCTCCACAAGTAACACAAACTCAAAACACAATCATACCCATTGCGAAAGTTGGACTGGGAAAAATTCGTCCGGGGATGTCTGAACAACAAGTACGCCGCATTCTAGGAAAACCCACCAGCACTAAAACCGAATTTAGCCAAGGAGTTGGCGATAATATTCGCACGCTGGAATATCCTCATATTTCTTTATCTTTAGTTCCTTATGTCAACAAACCGAAAAACTTCTTTGTTTACCACTTTCTTACCCGTAGTCCAAAACTTCTAACTCCCACAGGCGTGAAAATTGGTGATACGCAATCTCAGGTAATTAAGGCTTACGGAAAGCCATATATATCAAAAGACGGAAAAGTCACTTTTTTCGTATATGGGGTTGGTAGTCAAGATAATACAGCAGCATTCACATTCCGCATCGAGGCTGGCAAAGTCACGAAAATTGAGTACAGTGAACCGCTAATTTAACTTTGACTGGGAACTGTGAATAAGTAATTTAATTGCTATAAATAAGGCATATTTTTGAGCAAAAATAAAGCAAATATGAATAGAATAATTACTCATTGTCTGCCAAAACTAGTAATTACATTAGGACTTGCAAGCATAAGTGTATTTGTAAATACTGGGATATGTGAGCAAATTGTTTTCGCAAAATCAATTAATGTTAAAAAATGCGAAATTTCCGCTTATGTAACTGATCCAGATCCGCAAGGCTTGAATGTGCGGAATGGTGCAAGTTTGCGGCACAAAATTTTAGGACAAGTACCCATAAACGAAACAGTTCAGATTATTGCAACTACCAAAAATTGGGTGAAAATTACGAATGCCAGTGCTGGTTTTTCGGGAACCGGATGGGTATCTGTAGCAAAATTAGGCTTATCAAGTCGTGGTTACAGTACTAATGGTGTGCATCTTTACGCTAGTGCTAATCAGCAAAGCTTCAAAATAGCCAAGGTTCCGGCTAATGCGACAATGAAATTATTAGGCTGTCAAGGAGATTGGGCGCAAGTAGAATATCAAGGTAGCAAGGGTTGGTTAGTTAAAGAAGATCAGTGCGGTGCAGCCTTAACAACTTGTTCATAATATTGCCGGCAGTGAAGAAGGCAATTTAAACTAAGTTTTAGTGGGGAGAAGTTTATCTAGAACTATTTAGCTACCATAAGAATTAGTACTTATAGTCCAATATAATTACGTTTGAGGTAAATGAATGCCTTCTCCCTTTCCCGGAATGAACCCATATTTAGAACATCCTAACTTGTGGCCCGGATTACATCACTGGCTAATTATTGAAATTGCGAGACTACTCTCTCCTCAGTTACGTCCCAAATATCGGGTAGCCGTAGAAGTTAGGATGTATGAAACAAGTGGGGGAAATTCCCTGTTTGTTGGTATTCCTGATGTCACAATAAAACGCCTATCAAATGTGACAGATTCAACAAAAACAAATGTCGCAGTTGCAGAACCAGCCACAAAACCTATACAAGTTACAATTCCCAGACCGGAAATAATCAAAGAAGGTTATTTAGAAGTGCGAGAAGTTGGCACTGAAGATGTAGTTACTACCATAGAAATTTTATCCCCGACTAATAAACGCCGAGGTAAAGGACGGGAAACTTATGAAGAGAAACGTCAAGATGTACTAGGCAGTAAAACTCATTTGGTAGAGATTGACTTACTGCGAACGGGGCAAGCAATGACATTTTTTGATACTGATATTGAAAGCCATTATCGCATTTTAGTTTGTCGTGGCGATCGCCGTCCTTATGCTGATTTATATGCTTTTAATTTACAAGAAGTAATTCCGGCTTTTCCCTTACCTTTGCGTCAAGAAGATATGGAACCAATTATTGATTTACAAAAATTGTTAAATGAAGTATATGATATTTCCGCCTACGATTTAGTCATAGATTACAATCAAGCGCCATTTCCACCATTGTCAGAGGCAGATGCAGCTTGGGCAAATGAAATGTTACAGGATAAAGGATTACGCTCAACAGCCGACAGTCCAGAAATCCCCAACTAAAATTTAAAGTTAGGGATTCTCTTAACTTAGACTCATGACATTTTCTGCTCGTCTGCTTTTGCTTTGTAGCCTAGTCAATACATTGGGACTAGCATTCACACTGCCAAACTTAGAAATAGCTCAGGCGCAAGCCGCTAACTGTCCGACTCCGGCTTTAAATCGCTTCCAGCGCCATAAAGTTGCTCGTGGCGAAACTTTAGAGAGCATAGCACAAAGCTACAATCTCGCTCCCGAAACACTCATTGTTATGAACCCGAATGTGAATAATGGGCGTGTGAGCGTGGGTAGTGAACTGCAAATACCCCCCTACAACGGCGTTGTTGTAGAAGTGCCGAGTGGGCAAAATTGGCGACAAATAGCAGCAAAATATAAAGTTCGTCCTGATGCACTATTTGAAATTAATGGTTGTCAACAAAATCCTAAAATTGTCTTTGTACCGGGTTTGAATTGGTTGCCAAATCCTCCGCAAACGACATCTCTGATAACAGAAAATTCAAATACACAAAGCCGTGTGTCCATCAGTGGCTATCCTTTGGAGAAAGCTGCAACTGTAGTGTTAGGGTATGGTTGGCAAATTAATCCTCAGAATGGAGAGGTATTTTTTCACAGTGGTGTAGATTTGTTAGCCGCCGTGGGTAGTCCGGTAGAGGCGATCGCACCTGGTAATGTAGTATTTGCTCAAGAGCAAGGTAGTTATGGTCAATTGGTGATTGTTAACCACAGTGGCGGAATGCAAAGCCGCTACGCTCATCTTGGTACTATTAAGGTGAAGGTTGGTCAGCAAGTCAATACCGGCGATGTCTTAGGAACTGTGGGAACAACTGGCGAACCTTCTGCGAAAGAACCTCATCTTCATTTTGAAATGCGTTCTAGTTCATCTCAAGGATGGGTGGCGCAAGATCCTAAGAGTTATTTGAAGAAGTGATTAACGCAGAGGAGCGCAAAGAGGAGATGGAGAATTAGATGAAATCTGTTGTTTTAATAATGTGCATCCCAGCTTCCGCAAACCTCGAAAACGCTGCATCTGCTTGTTCGGTATAGTCAACAACCCCTGGAACGACAACTGGGGAAGTGGAATCTTCTAAGAGATAAACTTTTTTGGCAAGGGTAGCATCTACCTGTTTAATTTCTGTTAATAAATCATCAATTGTCCAGGCAACACAATGGCTTTTTGCTTGACCGCCAATAATCACAATATCAAATTCTAAAAGTTGTTTGATGAGTTTTGTATTTTTGTGGGCGAGGGGATTTTGATCGTACCCAATTAAAACTTCTGGACGTAATATGGAGTAATTTTCTGTTAAGGCATTCTCACCTTTCAGTTCAAATTGTGTTTGGCTTTGACGGGCAATACTATGAAAGAATATTGCTTCTTCTACAGCAGAAACTAAAGCATGGCCGATTCCCCCTAACATAGAATGGTAAGGCCAAACAATCAGCGGATATTTACCATTTTGACTTAGTTGATTGACGTAGTGGTAAGCTTGTTTTTTTAATAGTTCATAGTCGCCATTGGCGATGCTGGCAACTGCGGGGTTAATTTGCCAAATACCTTGGTCAATATCAGCCGGAGTAATATTAGTGGCGGCTGGTGTGGGGTGTTTTCCTTCAGCATTCACCCAAAAAATCGGGTGAAAAATTTGCATTGCTGTATGTGTATCTAGGGTAGGAATAATTGTGGTAATTTTGCCTAAGTTACGATAAATAAATTCACATAATCTTTGATTATCATCTACGGCGGCGGTGCCAGATTTTCCACCAACAAATAATTCAAACCCTGGAATACAAAAGGTATTTTGGACATCAATTAATAGGAGACAAATCCGGGTTTTATCTAAAGCTGATGGTGGAATATTGTGTTGCTTCGCCCAATTTTCGGCTGTGTCTGCACATTCTTGGTAGGGTACGCGCCAAACTTCGCCGACTTTATTGGGGTTGAAGTGTGGGGGAATAAGTAGTTCGCTATTCATAGTTTAGCTGCTGGTAGTTGCGATCGCATTTCTGCTGCCTTGGTAGCCGAATATTCTCAGAAAGTCAATGCTTTTGACAAATCAGTAATCAAAGAGAATTAAGATACTGCGTATTGGCAAGGTGAAATAAAACGTACTACCTTCACCGAGAATGCTATTTGCCCAAATACTACCACCATGCTGTTGAATAATACTTTGGCAAATTGCCAAGCCGAGACCTGTTCCGCCTTTAGCACGTGCATCAGAGACATCAACCTGTTCAAAGCGTTCAAATATTGTTAAAGAATAAGTCCTGAAGGAGCAACAATAGCCAGTAGTTAATTAATAATTTTCAGCTTCACCCAGATATTGTTTCCTGCTTAGTGACATAAAATAGAAAGTCGAAAACTCTCTAGCCAAGATACAATTCGATCTAGCAAAAGCTGTTAAAGTCCATAAATTATTTATCGATTCTGAAACCACCATATATGAGCATTCACGAAGTATTCATGCCGGCGCTGAGTTCCACCATGACCGAAGGTAAAATCGTTTCCTGGGTAAAATCGCCAGGGGATAAAGTGGAAAAAGGCGAGACAGTGGTGGTTGTCGAGTCAGATAAGGCAGACATGGATGTAGAAACCTTCTATGAAGGATATCTGGCACACATCATTGTACAAGCCGGTGAGAGCGCGGCTGTTGGTAGTGCGATTGCCTACGTAGCTGAAACCGAAGCAGAAATTGAAGCAGCAAAATCTCTGGCTAATTCCGGTAGCACTGCGGCGACAGCATCTGCTCCCAAAAAAGTCCCAGCGACAGCAGCTGTCGGCGCATCCACCGCCGCCGCTCACAACGGTAACGGCTCGAACCACAAAGAAGGTAGACTCGTCGCTTCCCCCCGCGCCCGCAAGTTAGCAAAAGAATTAAAAGTTGATTTAACTAGCCTCAAAGGTAGTGGCCCCTACGGTCGAATTGTGGCTGAAGATGTGGAAGCTATCGTTAATAAAAGTAAACCCGCGGTTCCTACCACCCCCGTATCGACTGTTGCGCCAGTAGTTCCAGCAGCAACACCCGCGGTAGCAGCAGCCTCAGCACCAATTCCCTCTGTCAGTAGTGTAGTTCCTGGTCAAATCGTACCTTTGACTACTCTGCAAAATGCTGTAGTCCGAGGGATGGTTGCTAGTTTAGCTGTACCTGTTTTCCGTGTAGGCTACACAATTACTACCGATGGCTTAGATAAGCTTTACAAACAAATTAAATCGAAAGGCGTGACAATGACTGCTCTACTGGCGAAAGCTGTTGCAGTCACATTACAAAAACATCCATTACTCAACGCCAGCTACTCAGATCAAGGAATTGTCTATCATTCTGATATCAACATATCTGTAGCTGTGGCAATGGATGACGGAGGATTAATTACACCAGTATTGCGGAATGCAGACATGGTAGATATTTATTCCCTCTCACGCAATTGGAAATCTTTAGTAGACCGCGCTCGCGCCAAGCAACTACAACCTGACGAATACAACACTGGTACTTTTACCCTGTCTAACTTAGGGATGTTTGGGGTCGATACTTTTGATGCAATTTTACCACCTGGTCAAGGTTCAATTCTGGCGATCGGTGCGGCTCGTCCCCAACTAGTGGCTACTTCTGATGGTTTATTTGGGGTAACCCAACAAATGCAGGTAAATATCACCTGTGACCACCGAATTATTTATGGCGCTCACGCCGCAGCCTTCCTACAAGACTTGAGCAAGTTGATTGAAACTAACGCTCAATCTTTAACCCTCTAACTTAAATTACTCAAATAATAAAAGTAAAATTTGAGACCTGGAATTTTCTTGCAAGAATCCAGGTCTCTGTTTTTATGTTTATTTTCAAGTAAAAATACTGAACTTGGCACAATAATAACAACTATATTATTGAATCTATCTAAAGTACATTTGGCTCGTTTATTCCTCAAGCAACAGCCACCAAGATCAAGATTAGGAGATTACATGGCTTATCGCTACAAAATATTATCTATTGACGGCGGCGGTATTCGCGGTGTTATACCAGCAATTATTCTCGCTGAAATTGAAAAACGCACGGGTAAACCGATTTGTCAGCTATTTAATCTAATTGCTGGAACTTCCACAGGCGGGATTTTATCTGCTGCTTTAACTAAGCCACATCCTAGTAATCAAAATCTTCCACATTTTAAAGCAGAAGATTTAATTGATATCTATCGCAAAGAGGGAAAGCGGATTTTTGCAGAATCTACACTAGCAAAAAGCATCAAAATGGATGATATTTTAAAAGCAAAATATTCTTCAAAAGGCCGAGACGAAGTTTTAACAGAATATTTGCAAGATACTTTTATTAAGAAAGCATTAACCGACCTGTTTATCACAAGCTATGACATTGAATTGCGAATGCCTATTTTCTTTGTCAATAATGTAAAAGACCAAAAATTAGGCGAAAACTTTCGCAAAATTTGTGACGGTTACACTATGAAGCAAGCCGGAATGGCTACATCTGCTGCACCAACTTATTTCAAGCCTTACAAAATTGATACAGCTGACCCGACAAATGGGGGTTACTATGCCTTGGTAGATGGTGGTGTATTTGCTAATAATCCTACATCCTTGGCAATTATGGAAGTTTTAATTTCTTCCGCTAGACCTGATCCGCAACAGCCAGACAAAAAACCATTGACTATTAATGATATTCTAGTAGTTTCATTAGGTACAGGTTCTCTTAATCGTCGATACAATTACGATCAAGCTGTGGAATGGGGAATGATTCAATGGGTACAGCCAATGCTAAATATTACTTTGGATGGTAGTAGTGAATCGGTAGCTTGTCAGCTAGAGCAATTGTTACCACAAGCTGATGGTTATCCTAAACAATACTATCGTTTTCAAAGACAATTAACCAAAGCTAATGACAATATGGATGATGTCAGTCCAGAAAATATTAGACGATTGATCACATTAGCACAACAGATTATTGAGCAGAGAGATTCGGAATTAGATCAACTTTGCCAACAGCTAAAACAAGGACTTTATCAGCAAGAACAGCCAGAAAAATCAGTTCTTGTTGGGATATAAGTTTTCAGGATTTATAATCCCATCTTAATATCACATCATTCTGTAAAGACGCAATTAATTGCGTCTTTATTTTTTTCTGGTATTTTGTTATCAGTCATAAGTAATAAATTAGTTGGGTTGAGGGATTGAGGTTGAGAAATGTACTTCAGACAAACGGGAACTGGTATAGAATTTTAGGCGATCGCTACCACTCTAGTTCAAAAATCAAATATGATTCCTAGAGCAGTCATAAATTATTCTTGAATCACAATATACCCAACTTCTTGAATAATTTAGGTTTCTGGGTATCTTGATTTTCATATATATGAAAAAAATGATTCATCAACCAATATCACTTAAAAAAATTAATTTCCAAATTAATGGCTATCTTTTTGTCATTTTAATGTGGCTGGTGAGCAGACTTGTAATTATCATTGCTATGCAAGTTGTTGCTCCTTTAATGTACACATCAGCAGTACATCCAGATTGGCAACCTCCATATCCACTGGACTATACTCCTGGTTTTTTTCCTCAACCGAGTTGGGAACTGTTTTCTCATTGGGATGGTAAATGGTATCGCAGTATTGCTGTTGAAGGTTATGACTACGCTAATGATGGAAATCAACATTCGATAGCCTTTTATCCTTTATTTCCCTTAATTAGTCGTGGGCTAATGATGTTTGGCTTACCCTTTGAAGTTGCAGGGACAGTAGTTAACAACTTCTTTTTTTTGGGGGCGCTGCTACTGGTCTATTCTTGGGCAAAAGAACGTCATGGTATTAATGTTGCAAGATGGACAATAGCTGTAATGGCTTGGTGTCCTTTTTCTTTATACGGTACAGTTATCTATACTGAAGGTTTATTTCTATTTTTGACTACGGCAGCTTTGCGAGCATTTGATCATCGTCAATATGTCTGGGCTGCTGTTTGCGGTGCGCTGGCTAGTGCAACTCGCGCCACAGGAATTACATTATTACCTACTTTTATTTTTGTTGCTTGGCAAGAAAAAAGACCATTAACTGCATATATTACGGGACTCTGTGTCCCATTGGGGCTGATTTCATTTAGCTTATATTGCGCCATTAATTTCCAAGATCCTTTAGCATTTGTTCATGTACAAAAGGCATGGGCGCAACCAAGTTGGTGGTATATATTTAACGATGCTATTTCTGTAGGCAAAGATAGTTTAATTAAAGTTGTGATGGTATTTGGCGGCGGCTACATGTTGTGGTGCTTGCGAACTCATCTGAGTAAAACTGCTGTAGTCTATGGTTTTTGCTCATTGTTACTCATAATATTTTCTGGAGCGCTGATGTCTATTAGCCGTTATGCTTATGGCATTGTGTCGCTCTCACTAGCATTAGGCTGGTTATTTTCTGCTTACAATCGCTGGGGATATCTGATATTAACTTGGTTTGCTGTATTACTCTTTTCATATTCCTTTAACTTTACTATTTGGAATTGGGTGGCGTGATATCAATTATGGGTAGTGCGATAGAGTGTTTTGTAGAGTAATAATTCAGTTGAACATGAGAACTTCTTCTGCGACAAAATTTGATGGGATTGTTATCACAGGACTTACGCAACTGTTACAGCGCAATCGCTAATAGGACTTACGCAAAAAACCTTTCAAACTCTTATTTCTCCGTGACCTCTGCGTCTTTGTGGTTCGATTTTTCGTAGCCTGTGCGTAAGTCTTGTCTAAATTATAGTACCTATGTACCAATAAGATAGATAATAGAAAGGTATTGCTGAAATTAGTCACACTTTCTCATGCCTCGTAAGCCTAAGCCGAAGTTAGCATTAGTTTTACAGTATAATCCTGATGGTCAGCCTATTGCAGGTGTCGGCCCTGGTGTTGGATTAGAGTTTATCAAAGCCTATTTTCCCGAAGCTCAAAATATAATTCGTATTGCTAGTGCTTACTTTAGCCTAGTTGGATACAAGTTGGGTCGTAAGTATGTGGCATCAGACATACAATTTCAAATCTTAGTTGGTCGGGAGGAAGGAAAACATGTCCGAGCCACTGTCATTGATGAGATTATGGCAGATTTGGGGCAGTGTGATACAGATCTGTGGAAAACAGTTTTTGAATTAGTTGAACGCATGAAATCCGGACGCTTCATTATTCGAGATGCCCGCGAAATGCAAGTGCCTTTTCACTGTAAATTTTACATCTGTGATTCAAAGCTAATATGGCATGGTTCATCAAACTACAGTCGTAGGGGACTTTGCCAATCAGCTGAGCAAGTGAGCGTTAGCCACGATTCTGAGCGGATCTGTTTGTTTACAAATTGGTATGATGATGTTGCTCAAAATGCCCAAGATTTACTGGCTGAACTGATCAAAAAGTTAGAGGATTGGCTTAATCTCGCCACCCCATTCGAGGTATATCTCAAAACACTTTTTCTGCTAAATAACTTAGCTGAATATCCTTTGTGTTTAGGTGCTTATTCTCCTGTGTATTATCAGAAGGGTGTAATTGCACGCGCTCTTCGTCAAGCTAATGAGTATGGTGGCGCACTTATTATAGCTGCGACTGGATTAGGTAAGACTGTTATAGGTGCTGAAATTGCTTTGCGTTTGCAACCAATAGGCAGAACCAGTCTAGTTATTTTAATTGCTCCTAGCGGAGTACGCGAAAATTGGGAACAGCAGCTTGAAAATCGCAATGTTTACTTTAAGTTTTTTAACATTGATCTGCTGTTTCGCAAAGCTTCTGAGGAATCTCGCCATCTAACAACCCAGCTAGAGAAGTTGCTTCAACGAGCTAATGATAATACTGTAATTATTATTGATGAGGCTCACTTCTATCGAAATGAACTTCTACGGGAGAAATCCAATCGTGGTAAGAGTTTGGTTTATGAACGTATAGTACCAGCAGTCAAAGCAGGTGCAAAAATCTTTCTTCTCACGGCTACAGCATACGGCACAGATTACTTAAATCTTAATAGTTTACTATATCTTCTACCTCATCGGTTTTACAAACCTAATCTATTGGAAGAGCAAATTCCTTGGGAAATTATTGATGCCGAAGAGTTTTCCCGCTTACCAATTGTGACTATTTTGGGGTTACCTCATGTCTTACAAATGGCTCGAAACAGAGGTGATATTGATACAAACGGACGAACTTTTATTCAGTTTGGTGATGAACGACGTTATCTACCAAAAAGCCTCAAGCTACATTCGTTACGTTACCAGTTGTTCTTGCAGCCTGAACTACAAGCTGCTTTTGATCGCCGTTGTTTTGATCAAGCTTTTAAGTCTCCACATAAATGGTTTGATGATGACAAAATGGCTTTATGCGAGAGTGCGATCGATACAGTGTATAATTCTTCACTTACAAACTGGCTTAGTTCACCTGTAGCAATGGCATACAGTATTGAACAAAACCTTGCGACATTAAGCTATTGTGAGCAAACAGAAGACTCCTCTCAACTCACTCTAAATCTATGGGAACAGTCTGCTACTGATATTCATAATCAAGAACATCGTTCTTTTAACGTGCTTGATACACAAAATCGGTCTCATAAAACACCGATGTATCTAAGCTTAGAAGAGCGTAGGAATACTCTGATACCACTATTGGCACGGCTTACGCAGAGTAACTACACAGATGACAAGTTTCTGAAATTGCAGAACATTATTGAGGAGCATTGCCTAGATACAAGGGGTAAAGTAATCATATTTGTCAAGAGATATCTTACTGCCCAGTATTTACTAAGTATGTTGGAGAGAAGATTTAGTGAGGTACTTAGGATTGGTTGTACAGTTGAAACGGATGAAGGTAATCTGCGATTAAAAGCTGGATTACAGCGTTCTGAAGTACTAAAACAGTTTTCACCACGTTCTCATAATTACAATGCCAGCCGAGAGTATGACGTACTAATTTGTACTGATGCAGATGGTGTAGGTGTTAATTTACAAGATGCTGATACTGTGGTAAACTACGACCCACCCGAAGGAGCGGATGAGCTATTTCAAAGGGCAGGTAGAGTGTTGAGGATGACCGCAAATTCTGAACGAGTGCTTCAGTTCTATACACTTGTACCGTTAATCATAGATCAAACAGACAGCCTCTCCCGCGTACAAAACGATATCTGTAAGAGATTTACTCGCATTGCTCATCGCCACAATAAATCGAAACGCATTTTGAGATCTGGTGTCATATCAGAAGAAGAACACTCTGAAATCACGCTTGATAGCGATTTGGATGTGGAGCAACTTACACGAGATAGTCAATTTTTAAAAGATATTGGTGGACTTGGTGCTGAATCCATGCTGACTCATGTAGCAGTGCTTGAACAATACCGGAGTCGTGCAGAAGAACTGCCAGAATATTTACTGAGTGCAAGGAGCTATTCCAAACCTCAATCTCGTATCTTTGTACTGCTTAAGTATGAAAGCAAGTATTGTCCCATACTTTTCAACTTGTCAAGCAAAAAGCTTGAAAAGCAAGATGAACTTGTTATTCTTGACTTAATTGCTTGTATAAAATCAGAACCTTGTGCCGCAATTCAAGCTGCTGAGATTGAGAAGATAGCTAACCAAGCTGCCCGTGCTTGGTGTGATTTTGAGAATATTTCGATAGATCAGGTAAGCAAAATTTGTGGTCTTTATCTCGTACCTCTTGACAAGACAGCAGAAATAAATCGGTTGCTAAATGACACTTCTAACGATGAAGAATAAAATATGAAAATACAAGGTTAATATATACTTGATTTGGTTCAAGCCTAGTTAGTCATAAGTTAAGAAGGCTAACACTGACGTGAGTTCTGCGACGAATTAAAAAGTAGCTGGTGCTAATAAATATTAGCTGAGTTTGTCAATAACTAGCGATCGCTCCAGTGTTCTTGCGAGTAGGTGAGTGAATATGCCAGGTGATAGAATTAATTTTCAAGCCTTTCCTACTCTGATAAATCTACTCTATCCAAATTGGAGAGCAAGATGGCAAAAGCCTCAAATATACCACCACCAGAACCAGAAATTACAGATGATCAAAGAGAAGCAGCAGAAGTAGAAATTCGGGAAAAACAAAAAATAGTTGACTACGACACAAAAGAGTATCCAGTGGAAGTGCTTGTCCAAAAATATAGAGATGGGCTGGATGAGGACGTTAATGAGTTGTATATACCAGACTATCAACGGGAGATGATTTGGGAAGAATCTCGGCAGTCAAAGTTTATTGAATCTATTATGCTAGGACTACCAATTCCATATATTTTTGTTGCTGATTTACGACCAAAAGATGATGATGATAGTGATGATGAAGCTCGGTTAGAAATTGTTGATGGTACTCAACGTATTCGTACACTAGACAGATTTATAAATAATGAGTTAAAGCTTTGTGAGCTAGACAAACTACAAAAACTTAACGACTTTAAATTTAAAGATTTACCACTGGCACGAAGAAGACGCTTCAATCGGGCAACTATTCGGATGATTGTACTAACGGATAAAGCTGATGAAGAAACAAGAAGGGATCTGTTTGAACGCATCAATACAGGTAGTGTCGAACTAAATGACATGGAGAAGCGTAGAGGTATATCTCCAGGCCCATTTGTTAATCTTCTTGAAGAACTTGCTAAAGATCCTCAATTTCGCAAGCTATGTCCATTCTCAGAAGCACTTGTTAATAAACGTGAACCAGAGGAATTTGTGTTACGTTTCTTCGCGTACCTAGATAACTATAATAAATTTGAAAGACGCGTTAATCTTTTTCTCAATGAATATCTAGAGAAACATAACCATACTGGAATAGACAGAGAAACTATGCGAAATGAATTTCACGCAATGTTAAATTTTGTTGAACAATATTTGCCAAATGGATTTAGCAAAAAAGAAGGACATGTAAGAACACCAAGAATTAGATTTGAGGCAATTTCCGTAGGTGTTGCACTTGCTTTAAGAGAAAAAAGCAATCTTAAACCTAAATCAATGAATTGGCTTGAATCACCAGAATTTAAGGATTACACCACATCAGATGCAAGTAACTCCAGACCTAAAGTAATTCGGCGTATCGAGTATGTGCGCGATCAACTTCTCGGTAAAATATGACAAGTACATTATTTCAGGATTTTAATGAACGCTCTAAAGAAGTAAGCAAATATTTTATTTTTTTGAAGACCTTAGAAGATGGCACTACTAAATTAAGTATGCAAGGTAAACAAGGAAACCCAAAAATTAGAGAAATTGATTCTGAATTAATAAAAACTTTGAAAGCAAGTGGGTTTTTATTGCTCTATAACCTAGTAGAAGCAACAATGCGAAATGCTATCGAAACAATATTTGGTGAACTTAGCAGTAAAGGGGTTTCCTACGATCAAATTAGACCTGAACTTAAGAAAATAGTCCTTCAAAACCTTAAAAAACGAAATCCTGACAAAATATTTTCGAGCATCACAGCTATCTCTATTGATATTATTACTGCTGGATTTGATAAAGAAAATCTATTTTCAGGCAATATTGATGGAAAACGAATCAGAATTACGGCGGATGAGTATGGATTTTCACATGCAACTGACTATGCTAAAACAGGACATGGGAGTGATTTAGTAACTATTAAAACAAACAGAAATCTTTTGGCACATGGCTTTAAGTCTTTTGCAGAGGTAGGACGAGACAAAACTGCTGATGAGCTTTTAAAGATTAAGAGTAAAGTGATTAGATATTTGAGACAAATTCTACAAAATATTGAAAAGTATTTAGTTAATAAAGACTATTTGGATTTATCTATTATGGTAAATCCTTAATGGACAACTTCAAGATGATTGAGTATACTTTGAGCGATAACTTTGCCTAGTTTAACAGGAACAGCATTTCCAATCAATCGTCCTATATGACTTAAGCTTAAAGCCTCATTAGGGGCTACAAACTCGTAATTTGCTGGAAAACTTTGTAGTAATGCTGCTTCTCTAAGAGATATAGCCCTATCTTGTTCAGGATGTCCAAAACGACCGTTACCAAATCCAAAACATTGTGTAGTGATGGTTGGGCTAGGTCGATCCCATTCCATCCGACCATATACCCCAGGATAAGTTTTACCACTCTTTTTTGTATGGCATTCTGCAATTAATTCTCTAGGCCAATCCCGCCAAGTTCCTCCAGGTTTTGAAGCACGAATACGACGAAGATTCAGATTAGATAGCTTACTGCATAGATGGAGCCGATCTATCTTAGATTTTTGACCCGCAGCAAGTGGTTCAAGATGTTCAATAGCTTTTCTTACTGTTTCGTATCTTTCTGCATTATGTGTTGGTGGAATTAAGTTAACTTTGCCAAATTTTGAAGCCAGTAAAACTAATCGCTTTCGAGATTGAGGGATTCCATAATCTAGACAGTTAATTTCATAAGATTCCAAAAAATAGTTTAAATGTTCTAATTTCTGGATAAATTCATGAAATACTGGATGGTGTTTTAACTGAAGCACATTTTCCATTGAAATAATCTCTGGTTCACATTCTTGTACCAGACGAGCAAAATCCTGCAAGAGCTTCCACTTTGATTCTCTATCGTTATAACGTCTTGAATAACTTGAAAATGGTTGACAAGGGGCACATCCTGCTAAAACCCTAATACTGCTGTCAGAAAAATGCTTTGCCAGATCAGAACCGCTAAGATATTCTACATCTTGCAGTATAAATTTTGCTTTGTTATTGTACTCATATGGAAATTTACAAGCTCGATCAATATCATATCCAGCTTTGACTGGAAGACCTGCTTGCTCAAACCCATGAGTTAGTCCTCCAGCACCACAAAACAGATCTACTGTAGAGATGCCGCTAGCCATTTACTTCCTCTTCTTGCCATATATAGCCCGACTAGCTAGACTAGCTCATTTGTACAATGACTACAACAAAGGTTTTTTTGAGGACTACCTCAAAAAAGCATGAATACATTGGCTTGTAGTAGCGCCGAGACGCTACTACCTCTATAAATAGACTATTCCACCGTTACAGACTTGGCCAAATTTCTTGGTTGATCGACATCCAAACCGCGACGGGCGGCGATGTGATAAGCCAATAGTTGTAAAGGTACAACTGTCAGGATGGGTGATAATAATTCATCCACTGAGGATACAGGAAGTAAATCGTTAAAGATTTCTGCTGCTTCGCCATCGTTGACTGGTGTTACACCAATTAACCGCGAATCTCTGGCTTTAGCTTCTTGGGCGTTAGAAATAACTTTTTCATACACACTACCAGGAACTGCGATCGCCACTACCGGAACTTTCGCATCTAATAAAGCAATGGGGCCATGTTTCATTTCCCCAGCGGGATAACCTTCGGCGTGGATATAGCTAATTTCTTTTAATTTCAAAGCCCCTTCTAAAGCAATGGGGAAGTTAATTCCTCTACCTAAAAAGATGAAATCTTGAGTATCAGCAAATTCGTGGGCTAGGTGTTCTGTTAAACGTTCTTGACTGGCTAAAGTTTCTTCAATTTCTTGAGGAATTTGTCGCAGTCCGTTAATAATTTTCTCTATAGTTACTTGAGAAACTGTTTGACGACGAGCAGCTAAATCTAAGGCTAAAGCATAAAATGCCATTAATTGCGCGATAAAAGTTTTGGTGGCTGCAACACCAATTTCAATTCCGGCTAATGTACTGATGATATGCGGCACCATGTGACCAAGGCTGCTTTCTGGACGGTTGGTAATGCCTAAAAGTCGCGCTTGATATTTCGCCTCTTGACCTTGGCGGCGTTCTTTTTCCATTGCTAAGGCTGCCAATGTATCAGCCGTCTCACCCGATTGAGTAACACCGATAATTAATGTATTTGGTGTTAGTGGTGATGGTGCATAGCGATATTCAGAAGCATAGTGTACCTGAGTCGGAATTTCTGCTAATTGTTCTAATAAGTATTTACCAACTAAGGCGGCGTGCCAACTTGTACCACAGGCGACGATGTGAATTTGTTCTAAATCTGCGTAAAGTGACTCAGATAAGCCGAGGTTAACAGGTGAAGGAGAAGCATCTCCTAAATTGGAAAAATAAGCTTCTAAATTAGCTCTTACTACTCCTGGTTGCTCATAAATCTCTTTGAGCATGAAGTGTTTGAATCCCTGTTTTTCTACCATTGTGGGACTCAAATTGAGCATTCGCGGTTGTTTTTTCAACCTATCGCCAGAAAAGTTATAGATTTCTACGCCCAATGGTGTGAGGCGGGCAATTTCCCCATTGTCTAAAGGTAATACGGCGCGGGTGTAAGCAACGATCGCCGGCGTATCCGAAGCACAGAAAAATTCACCCTGGCCAAATCCAATCACTAAAGGTGCTTGTTGACGCACAGCAATTAATTCATCGGGATAGTCAGCCGAAATTATTGCCAGTGCAAATGCCCCATTCAGGTGGTTAACTGCTTGGCGAACGGCTTCCAGGAAGAGAGATGGGGACGTAGGAAGAAGGGGAGATGGGGGATTCTTTAAATATTCGGCTATTAAATGGGGAATTACTTCAGTATCAGTTTCCGAGCGGAACTCATATCCTTTTTGTTTTAATTCTTCTCTTAATTCACGGTAGTTTTCAACAATGCCATTTTGAATAACTGCTACTCGCCCCGCCATATCCAGATGCGGATGGGCGTTATGTTCTTCTGGTTTACCATGAGTTGCCCAGCGAGTGTGACCAATACCAATGGATGACGGGTTTTCTAGCTGTTCGAGTTTAGAACGCAGGTTATGTAGTTTACCTTTTGCCTTGATGCAATTAACTTCACCTTCCCAAATTGTGGCTATTCCTGCGGAATCGTAGCCTCTATACTCTAGTTTTTCTAGACCAGACAGTAAAATTTCTGTTGCTGTTTGAGTGCCTATATACCCAACGATTCCACACATTGCTCACACCATTCTGGTTTTAGGATTATTAGATCCAGTATAGTGTTTAGCACAAAGCTGGGGTTTTGTCACAAGTTTTTCGGGTGGCAAATAGAGAATTTATTGACTATTTCCTCAAAAAAAAGGAGCAAGATGCTCCTTCTGCCACTAAGGTATTTTTATGGTTTTTGAAGTTGTACGCTTAAAAGTCACCTAGTAAGGTGGGCAGTACCCACCCTACGATGCTAAAAAAGCTTGCTATGGAGACAGTTAATTGTGAGTCTGATGAGAAATTTGGGGCAAATTTCTCAATTCCTCTAATAAGCTAGACCCATGCTACGAGTTGTTTCAGCGCCCAAGTAAACCCGGATGCTCAAAAAGTCGGTGGGGCAGGCAGTCTCACAACGCTTGCAGCCTACACAGTCTTCTGTGCGGGGTGAGGAGGCAATTTGAGCAGCTTTACAGCCGTCCCAAGGCACCATCTCTAGCACATCAGTAGGGCAGGCGCGAACGCATTGAGTGCAGCCAATACAGGTATCGTAGATTTTTACGGTATGAGACATTGAAAAAAGGCTCCTTTCGAGTTCTCTTCTCTGCGAAAGAATCATAATCAAGGCATAGTTTACCGCAGTGGCTCATCCACAGTAAGTAAAAGGCTACATAACTTCAAACAATGTAATAGGCACTTTTTAAAGTGAAAATTTGCGAAATTTCTCTGTTTCCTTATAAATCAGCTACAAGACGGCAACGTGTTTACCTCATTTGTCCGCTACGCTCTATGCTTGACGTAAAGATATATGAAGTCGAAGTTGCAACCAACCGAGTAATTTGAATTATCTATGATGGTGATTCACTGATTACTATGAATTGTCAAACAACTCAATTCTGTAACGAAATTTTAAATATTGAGAAATATTTCCCAATTCATGTTTGCAATTAAAAATTATTTATGCTCTCTCCCTTATGCCATTTGAAAATTAGTTGTTTCTTCTACCAGTTCATAACCAGAGGCTAATTTTTCAGTGGCGCGGTCAATTAAATCTAAACCTTGTTGGACTGTTTCAATTAAGCTTAACTGTCCGCGCAATTCGGCTGCACCGACGAATCCTTTAGCGTACCAAGTCATGTGTTTGCGGGCTTGACGAACACCGCGATCGCCTTTATACTCCCATAAAGCTTGTAAATGATCTCTGGCGCATTCTAAACGCTGAATTGGGGTTGGTGGCGGTAAAAGTTCCCCTGTTTTCAAGAAGTGGTCAACTTCGCCTACCAAAAAGGGATAACCCAAAGTTCCGCGCGAACACATCACACCATCAGCGCCAGTTTCTTCTAAGCATCTCACAGCAGCTTCCACAGAAAATATGTCGCCATTGCCAATTACAGGTATCGACAGCACCTCTTTCACACGGGCTATCCATTCCCAGCGGGCGTTACCATTGTAACCTTGAGCGCGGGTGCGTCCATGCACTGTAATCATTTGCGCCCCTGCATCTTCCATCCGTTTGGCAAAGTCGAGAATGGTAATTTCCTTGTCATTCCAGCCAATACGCGTTTTGACTGTGACTGGTACACTAACAGCTTTGACAACTTCGCGCACAATTGCTTCTGCAACTTCCGGCTGACGCAACAGCGAAGAACCACCACCATTTTTGGTAATTTTATTTACCGGACATCCCATATTAATATCAACAGTATCAGCCCCTTCAGCCACAGCTTTGATAGCTGCTTCAGCTAAAAAATCAGGGCGACAGTCAAATAACTGAATACTAATTGGGCGTTCGTTGGGGTCAACTTCCATGATTTTCGGTAACTGCTTCACATAGTGCAGTCCCGTGGCGTTGACCATTTCGGTATACATCATCGAATCTGGTGCATAGCGACGCACCAAACGGCGAAACACCAAATCTGTCACCCCAGATAAAGGCGATTGCAGTACCCGGCTTTTAACTTCCAAAGAGCCGATTTTTAAAGGTTGGGAGAGTCTAGCTTGCAGGCTGGGAGACAGAGTAAGCATATCAACAATTCACAATGCACACTTAATCATATCTTTTTATCCTTGGCGCTTGTTGATGATGGTAGCGATCGCCTACTAAAATTTGCTCACACTTTAAATTGCCAATATCCTTATTCAACCAGTTGGGTACAACCACTTGTAAAACAATCGTGTTAACTGAGGCATTAACAGATAAGTTAATATGCAAACAACAACACCGATAGTAATTACTTGTGCCAGCAACATAGGTAAAGGTGTCAATAAAGGACTGAGTAAACGACTGACAATTGAGATTGTCACAAACACTCCTAGCCAAGTCAGTAACACCATTTTGTAACGCTTTGGTGGAGATTTTTGAGAGCGTCTTGGCAATTCAAACCAAGTTTCTAAACCTGTGAGGATTTGTACATCTTCCTTTGATTCAATCAAGGGTTTGGCTCGTTCAATCAACTCCAGACGCAAATCTGACTCTAACCATGCTTGTAGATTCTGGTGATGATCAAAATGAAGAACGATAATGTATTCTGAATGCACCCCTTTTTGGGGTCTGAGAACATTCACTCCCAAGTGGCCTGGAAAAGTCCTTGCTACGGGAATAATACCGCGCATCCATTCCTCATATTCTTCCTCTCGACCTAGTTTGATTAAATGAGTAATCACGGCCGTAACATGGTATTCAACATTAAATTGAGCGCTATTCATGCACAAATATAGATAATTGGTATAGCCTTTCTCAATATCTTTGCCAATTTATAAGATTGCTTTTAGATATTGTTTTTTGTTTCAGGCTTGGCAAAAATAATAAGTCATAAAAATTACTTTTAACTTTCCCGCAAGATTTTTTTAATATTATAGAAATAACAAAAAAGTAAGTGAGACAGTTCTTCTCATTTACTTTTTAACTCAAGTCATATTTTCTAATTTTAGCTATTAGATAAGCCCAAAAATCTGCGATATTCGTTTAGTTGTTTTTGAAGTTGATCTATCTGTTCTAAAAATTTGCCCAGATTACCATTATTACCATTGGTCGGACTATCAGTTGGGCGATCTTCATCAGTACTGTTGTAACTCTTCATACTGATACTATTGTTGTAGTAGTGGAACTGGAACTGAGTTGCAGAACCAGTTGCAGCAGTGTGGTTGGTAAGTTTAGCAGAAGCGTTGATATCTGACGAAGAGCTATTGTCAACCTTGAAAGAGGAATTTGATAGTTGATAATTTGCGATCGCTGACTGTAGTGTTGATCTAGTGCTAATTGAGACAGTCTGAGAACTAGCAGTTGCAGCTTGGGTATTATTTCCGGCTGTATCTGTAATGATTTGCCTAACCTGTGCAGGAGTTAAGCTACGGTTAGCACTCAACATCAACGCAACTACCCCAGCTACGTGAGGACTTGCCATAGATGTACCGCTGTAAGAAGCATACTGATTATTTGGCACTGTGGAATAGACATCAACTCCTGGGGCTGTCACATAAGCAAGTTGATTTGTTCCAGAACGATTAGAAAAATTAGCCAAGTTATTGTTTCTATCCACTGCGCCCACAGCAATTCCTGTATTGTTGGCGTAACGAGCCGGATAATTTGGTTGAGAACCGCCATCATTACCAGCCGCCATCACCACCACTACGCCTTTACTATTGGCATACTCAACTGCATTTTGCAGAGTACGGTTAGAAAAATTACCCCCCAAGCTGAGGTTAATCACATTAGCGCCATTATTCGCTGCATAATAAATGCCATTAGCGATCGCACTGTAAGAACCAGAACCAGATTCATTTAAAACTTTCACAGGCATAATTTTGGCATCATAAGCAATGCCAGTTACACCATAGTCATTTTTCTGTCCCGCAATAGTACCAGAAACATGAGTACCGTGGCCGTTTTGGTCTAGGGTGTTGTTGTTGTTATTGACAAAATTCCAGCCGCGAACATCATCAACATAACCATTGCCATCATCATCTATGCCATTACCAGCAACTTCTTTCGTATTAGTCCAGATATTATTTTTTAGATCCTCGTGGTTGTAATCAACCCCAGTATCAATCACCGCAACAACAACACCCTTACCTGTATATCCCTTATTCCAAGCTTCGGGAGCGTTTACAAGGTCAGCGCCCCAATTATTACCTCCCGAATTGGGAACATCTGCAAAGGTACTTTTACCCGCAGCTTTAGCTACAGCCGCCGCCCCATTTACTAACCCATATCCAGTAGTAGAATTATAGCTTTTGGTAGTTGCTGTAGTTGTTTTTGCATTGTTAGTTTGGGAATAACTACTGTGACTAAGGTACGAATTAGATTCATTTTCAGTATGAAAGGTATCGGCGGAGGAGAACAATTGAGAATTCAGCCCGTTATGAGAAAGTAATGCTTTACTAGTATCATTAATGGGCATAAGTATTTTCTCCTCAAATAAATTTAAAATTTCATATTTTTGACAGCATTAACTGTTAAAACCTTAGCTCTCAGGTCTTAAGCCGTAAATTTACCGTCCTTGCCAATAATTACTATGAAATTAAATGGCAAAATGCTGCTTTTTTTACAAAAAAATATTAAACATAATTTAATTATTTATCCTTGTTTTTGGCTAAAAACAAGTTCGAGTAAGGATTAGACAAAATTATTTTAAAAAAATAAATAGATAAATGCCGATAAAAAATGATAGTTCGTTGATATTTATCAGGCTTTAATTTGAGCTTATAATTTGGAATAAAAATACTCCAAAGATAATGCTAATACTGTAGAGTACAAACCGATACACTCCTATCAATATATGAGCATTACGCAAAGTATATTTACTTTTACCAGTTGAATCTTGAAAATACCAAAATATGAGAGATAATGTCATCGCCAGTACAGAACCAAAAATAGCAAAGAAAATCAACCAGCCTAAATTAATTTTTGCTTCACGAAAAAGCCAGTTTTGCAGAAAACTCCAAAATATACTAGTAGTTCCTAGACAAATTGCTTCCCAAAAGGGATTGATTATTGGATTAGCAGGATGTAATTTTTGTATCGTTTCGACAACAATCAAGGCTACTACGAAAAAGAACCCAACAGTTAGGAGTGAAAACATAAAATTAACCACAGCTAATTTTGTACTTTATTTAAAGTAGGCAATTTTAGAGTAATCCTAAAGCTTTGAAACTACGTGCCTAGTTCGTTGAAATAACTGCCAAGATTTACATTTTGAGCAATTACTGAAGGGGTTTGATTTACTGGTGGTGTTGTAGAGATACCGGGAAGACAGGTAAAAGTTAGCAGTGTGATGATACTAATAATTGTAATTGAGATGATGAATAGCGATCGCCCACTTCGTGCCATAACTTTTATCCTTACACAACTGGCTGACAAACCAGAGATAATACAGCAATAAAATAGGCAATTCCCAAAATCTGTTTACTAAACTTAATTATGCTGATTCAATCTCAAGCTTACAAATCAGTTTGTAACCAATAATCGTAATATTTGGCAAGTTCTTTAATAAAATTGAGTTCTTCGCCTGCCAAATTATTAAACAGTTGACGATAGTGCCAACCTCGTTCATAGCGACTCAGCATTTGCTCAGGAGTAAACTGATAAACATCTACTGTCTGCCAACAAATGGACTCTAAAAAAGGCAACTTTTGAGGTCTAATAGGTGGATTTAAGTTGGGTATCGAGTTTGTCATATTTCCCGATTTTTAAGGTTATTATGTTCTGGAAAGTTGCGGCATAAAAACTCTACAATCCATTGACCTAGAGTTATACTTTTACAAGTCCAGTCAGGTACTTGTTCTTCATCAATACCTATTTTGAGAATTTCTTCAAGAGCGAATACAAGCTCTATCATGTCCCATTCCCAGCAGGGAAGTGAGATTATCTCTCGAAAATTATCATCTGGATATAATTTTTCTGGAGGAAGACGAAAAGCTTTACCCAATTCTATTCGGACACAATTCACTATTTTGAGTGCTAATTCACCAGACAATTGCAGCTTATAAAGAAATTCTTCATTCCTCATGTCAGAACGCTGTAAAATATCATTTAAATTTTTAGTTTTTTTAAGTATGAATCTCATAAAATTTATGTTGCTTTTATGGTGAAGACAGCACTTTTTATATAAATATTATTGAACAGCTAGGATAAAATTTCTTTCTAAAAGAGCATGGATATTACACCAGTAGTTAGTATTCATTACAGGAATATTAGATTAACAATATATAAGAAGTCTATCAAGGTAGGTAGGGGGGAATGGTGCGCTTAAAACCGTGGCAGTTGATTATTTTAGCAACACCGATCGCAGCTATTATCATTTTTTTACTGATTGCCGCAGGCATACAAATCAATGTCTGGGGAATTAACTGGATTTGGGCTGTGTTTACCGTGGCGTTTGTTGGCTGGCGATGGTTGTTGGTGAAATGGACACAACCAGCGATTGTGCAAGTAGAAGCGGCGTTAGCAGAATTTCAAGAAGAGCTAGAAACGGCAATAGATACAACTACTTCAACGGCGGGAAGTGATGCGACCCAGCAAGCAGAAGCCGCACTACAAAAAATCTTAGAAGCATCAATTAACGATCGCCCAATTTGGGAAGATTGGCAAACTTTTTGGCAGCGCTGTCAAGATGTCGTAGTTGCTGTGGCGAATATCTACCATCCCCAAGTGCAGTATCCTCTCCTAAATATCTACGTCCCCCAAGCTTACGGACTTATCCGCGGTACAGTAGACGATTTAGACCAGTGGATGCAGAGGTTATCACCTGCCTTAAATCAAGCGACAGTCGGGCAAGCTTATCAAGCGTATGAAGTCTACCGCAAGCTAGAACCATCGGCTCGTAAACTTTTGCGAGCATGGAACTGGGCGCAATGGTTGTTAAATCCAGTGGCTGCGGTGGCGAACCGGGCGACGAAGGGTTACACTAACCGCGCTAATCAGCAGTTGTTGATCAATTTAGGTCAACTGTTGCGCGAAGCAGCTTTAAGAAACTTATGCAGACAAGCGATCGCACTTTACGGAGGTATGACCCTAGTAAATACAACAGCAGCTATTTCCACACCAACCATCCCACAAACCAAAACCCAAACTCTGCGGGAAATCCTCACCCAAGCTGAACCAGTCGAGGAAGTTGAGCAAAAACCCATCAGTATTTTACTAGTGGGGCGGACAGGTGCAGGCAAAAGCAGTTTAATTAACACGTTATTTCAAGCTGATCTGGCAGCGGTGGATGTGTTACCCAGTACCGACGAAATTCAAAATTATCATTGGGAAACTCCCAGCGGCGAAAGTCTGACTCTTTGGGATACTCCTGGTTATGAACAAGTGAAGCGGGCAGAACTCCGCCAATTAGTATTAGACTATGCAACCAACGCAGATTTGTTATTGCTGGTGACACCCGCCCTTGATCCGGCTTTGCAAATGGATGTGGACTTTTTAGCAGATATGAAAAGGGAAATTGATGATTTACCTGCGATCGCCGTTGTCACCCAAGTAGATAAGTTGCGTCCTATCCGCGAATGGCTACCGCCATACAATTGGGAATGGGGAGAAAAGCCCAAGGAAATTTCTATCCGCGAAGCTACTCAATATCGGGCTGAAAAACTAGGAGAATTTTCTAACTTTGTTGTACCGGTAGTTACTAGCGATCGCACAACCAACCGCACAGCTTGGAATATAGATACTTTATCGTTAGGATTGATAGAGGCGATCGCACCAGCCAAGCAATTGCGACTCGCTCGGTTTTTGCGTGACTTAGACTCTCGCACCGTCGCCGCCGCTAAAATTATTGATCACTATACCTTCCAGATGGCGACCACCCAAGGGCTAACTTCACTGATAAAAAGTCCTGTGCTGCAATTTATTTCTACTATGTCCACTGGTTCGCCCACCTTGGCATATTTACTAGCAGAGCAAATTCCTGTAGAACAATTACCGATTGTCATTGGTAAACTCCAAATCGCTTATGAACTTTTCTCATTATTAAAAACAGACGATGCCAATAAAATTAACTTTGATTTAATGGCTCTCTGGCCATTATTGTTAGAGAATTCTGCTACACCTGATCGCAACGCTTGGGCATTTGGTCACGCTCTTGTGGAATACTGGACTCAGAATTTAGCAGTGGAACAACTACGGCAGCGATTTGAGTATTATTTACAACAACTTTGATCCATTAGGTTATTGATATTTGAGCTATTAATAATGAAATCTAAATTCAACCAAAAGCACGAAATCTTTATTCAAGAGAAACTCAGTAGTGGTAGATATCACACTATTGAAGAAATACTTGTCGAAGCCTTAGAACTCTTAGAAGAACATGATAAAAAGTATGAGCAATGGTTACAAGCAGCCTGTGATCATGGTGATGTTTCTATTGCCGAGTTAGAAAAAATAGACGGCAAATTTTTAATAGCACAATTGGAACGAAAATTACGTAAAGCGCTTGAATCTTAAGCATTTAATTATTACCTGTTAATCCATCTCTCACAATTATGGCTCATGCCTTGCGCGTAGGTTAACATTTGTGTGTGAGCAATAATGCAATAACTTCTTTTAATAGGATGGCTTGGTTGATAAAAGTAACACCTTTACCAACCAAGCCATCATGAGGTTAAGTCAACTATGACCCAATACGGTTCAGTTAAGGTGATGAGAGTTGATTTCTCAATTTATGCTTACCTATCAGACAAGAAGTAAGATTTGGTGGATTCTCCCCCAAGCCACCGATTGGGTGACGGTTGCGTCCCCCAAACCCCCGGCAAAATAATTCTTTCGTTTTTGATTGAGTAATTATTTTTTGGTTTTGTCGTGATTTAGTTTTCTTATCTGAACTGTATTGAACTATGACCTTTATTTAGCTTGCTTGCTGTCGGACATATTGACCATTCAGTCCAGCTTGAATCCAACTCAAGCATTCATATTCAGAATTGAATAATTTTGGGGCGGCAATATTATTCAAGATTTCTGGTGGATAATGATCGTAGAAGTATTTGCCTTCTTCTTGAAAGATAATAATTAAATTATCGCGGAAAATATAGCGAGACTTAAAACAATCTTGATGACTGATAAATTCTAAATTTTTATCCAGATGTTCTTGGGCAATATCAATAATATTATTAATGCTATTACCGTAGATACCCGCTGGATTTTCTGTTTTGTGAAATCTACTTTTATTGCCAATTTCTGACAACAGCTTATAGGAGTAGATTTCGTAAGCATCAGCTTTGCCGTAAACAAACGGAATGATGAGATATCCTTGATATGAAACTGAGTTTTCATAAAGAAGACGACTCATCTGAACCTCCTTTGATTAAACTGCTTACACAACGATCGCCCCAATCACAATCCGCATTAAAAATCAAGCCATTTCTATTAGCTATTTTTAAGCATTGTTAATATCCTCTTGGCAGATTTACTCAGAGGTATATAATCCTCTTGCTAAAAAAGAGAATTGCTTTAGCTTTATTAAAAATGTCTTGCAATAACTATTATGACTCTTTTTGAAGTGAGTATGAGTTAGATATTTTGTGAAAATCAAAAAATTATCAAAATATTCCTCAAAGGCTTACCACAAACTTAGCTGACTGGGTGGCTGTTCTAGTTGATTCCAAGGTAAAGGCGGAACTTCAACACCTCTTTGTTCTAACAGCTTTTGAAAATGACGGGCAGTGTATGGCGATCGCTCTTCTAGAGGACAATGGACAAAGAAGTAGATTTTTGTCCCGGCTTGTAACCACTGTTGAATCTGAGTTACCCATTCTGCCATAAACGGCTGATTCTCCGACAATGTGGGATGAGAAATAAAGCGAATCAGGCTAAAGGGCGCTGTAACACTGAATTGTACAGGTAATTTAGGTTTGCGTCGTTCTGAGTGTAACTGCGGATCATCTTCGCCATTGTAAATCGGCCGTGAATCTAAGAGTACCCGTCCTACACCAAGATTTTCTAACAACGCTGTTAATTGACTACTATAAGGTTCTTTGAACCAATCAAAATGTCTCACTTCTAAAGCCAGCGGTGCAGTTTCCCGCGGCCAAGCTACCAAAAAATTAGTTAAATCATCAATTAATGTAGGCGAATAACTTGGTGGTAACTGGACAAACATCGGCCCCAAGCGTTTTCCTAAAGGCTGCATTCCTGCCAAAAATTTCAACGCTGCGGGTATATTCGGCTGGAGTAAACCTGTATGGGTAATGTCTCGCGGTAATTTGAGGCAAAATTCAAAACCTGGGGGTGTTTGGGCTACCCAACGGCTGATAGTTTCTTGGTTAGGTACAGCATAAAAGGTAGTATTGCCTTCAACCGTAGTCAAGCGACGACTGTAAAGGCGCAAAAAATCGGTAGCGCGAGTACCTGGGGGATAAAATTCACCCATCCAACCTTTATAAGACCAAACGGCACAACCAATAAAAAAGTTCACTGACTAGCCTTGAGTGTTCTTACTTAATAGTAAACGCTTGCGGATGGTGCGATCGCTTGGTGCTGTTTTTGCCAAAACTAGAAACATAAAAACTAATTTAATTTTTATGCGACAAAAATCTTTACAAGAATCATTGGTAGAAATCTTACTACCTTTAGCACTAATTTTTGGTTTAGTTTTACTTTTAAGCCTCAATGTCGGCGAGACTCACCAAACCGAGGCAGCACAAGCGCCATTAGAATCATGGTTAAAATTAATTGTCGGTTATCTAGCCGCAACAGCCGAAATCGCCGCAGCATTAGTAATTGGACTGGCGGTAATTCGAGGGATGTTAGTTTATCTGCGTCAAACTTTTTCTCGTTCCAAACAACATATTGATACTACGGAAGTCGTGCGCTTGCAGTTGGGACGGGTGTTAGCGTTGGGATTAGAATTTACCGTGGCTAGTGACATTTTACGGACTGCTGTTGCACCCACACGTCAAGATATTCTCAATTTAGGGGCAATTGTGCTGCTAAGAACATTGCTGAATTACTTTTTAGAACGGGAAATTCAGCAGGTAGAACAAAATCGTTCTCAAACTTATCAAAATACTGAACAATCTGAAAACAGACGGTAGATTGAGATAGGCAAAAATTTCTATATGCAGCAACTTATATGGGCAATTGTCTGACTCGAAAAATGCGATCGCTATTTTTCTCAAGGGTGAATGCGATCATTACTCAAACCCGATTAAAATAAATTACGCGATCGCATTTTCTACAGGAGTATGCAGCAGTGCAGCCGGATTTACTAGGCTTAGAAATTAGCAAGGGAGAACTGAGACGTTTGACTGGGTTTGACCCAGAAGATGTTTTCCGTCCTTCGGTAATGAAGGACAAAGAAAAGCGACTCGGCTTTTTGGTGAATGAATTACTAGTGGCGTTAGCACTCACACCAATTATTGTTGGTTTTATTTATGCGTTTATTATTTTGCCAACTATTGGTTCTTCCATTAAATTAGGCATCATTTTATTAATTTTAGTACCCCTGGCTGTGATTTTTGGGCGATCGCTCTGGCGAAGTTTTACTTGTCCCAAAGCCCTAACTATACTTTTAGATGAAGTTGATCAATATCACTCTGTGATCAACGCTATAGATATTCACGACCAATTAGCAACCTCAGATAATTCCATCAACGATAGAGAACAAGTAATCTCTGCTTTACAACTAATTCGGGAAGATTTAGTACGCGCTTTAAAAACAGAACGAGTTTTGCGGGATAATAAAAAATTGCTGGCAAATAATCAAGAATTATTTGTGAATAATTTGGCAAATCTGCAAGCATTACAAGTCAGTACGCAAGCTGGCGAATATGCTCAACTACTCAATCAATCTTTGCAGATTGCCCTTGATGTGCAAACCGAAATTAAAAAATTGCAAAAGCCCTAATTATCCCACACAACAGTTGCGCTGCTGACTCTCATGAGTAATAAACCAAAAATAATTGTTTTAGATGATGACCCTACTGGTTCGCAAACAGTCCACAGTTGTTTGCTGCTAATGCGGTGGGATGTGGAGACTTTACGCATCGGGTTGCGCGATGATTCACCAATTTTTTTTATTCTGACTAATACCCGCGCCTTACCTCCAGAGTCAGCCGCAGCAGTCACAAAAGAAGTGTGTCAAAATTTAAAGCAAGCAATCACGGCTGAAGAAATCAGCGATTTTTTGGTTGTGAGTCGTTCTGATTCTACCTTACGTGGGCATTATCCTATTGAAACAGATGCGATCGCCGATGAACTCGGTTCTTTTGATGCTCATTTTCTCGTCCCGGCGTTTTTTGAGGGCGGACGTATCACCCGCGACAGCATCCATTACTTAATTATTGATGGTGTACCAACCCCAGTACACGAAACTGAGTTTGCTCGTGATTCCGTATTTGGTTATCATCACAGTTACTTACCCAAATACGTCGAAGAAAAAACTCAAGGTCGCATTAGTGCTGAGTCTGTCACCAGATTTTTACTGAATGATATTCGTGCTGGTAGTTTAGACAGATTACTCCAACTAACTGGTAATCAGTGTGCCGTAGTTGATGGTGAAACTCAAACCGACCTCGATATTTTCGCCAAAGATTTATTAGCCGCAGCCAGCCAAGGTAAACGCTTTTTATTTCGTAGCGCCGCCAGTATTTTAACTGCTTTAGCTGCATTACCACCCCAAACCATTCCAGCCGAAAACATGGCAAAATATGTACGGCAAGGCAAACCTGGCGCAGTTATTGTCGGTTCCCATGTCAAAAAGACAACACAGCAATTAACCGCACTCTTGGAAACAGAAGGGACAGTGGGAATTGAAGTTGATGTCCAGCGACTGCTAAATCAGGAAGAGAATTCCGCTACGATACTTCTCACCGAAACATTAGCAAATATTCAGACTGTACATAATGCTGGTAAAACGCCAGTTATTTATACTAGCCGTCAAGAACTCACTTTTAATGATGTTAAAACACGGCTTGATTTTGGCATTCAAGTTTCCAGTTTATTGATGGATATTGTACAGGGTTTACCCGCTGATATTGGCTTTTTAATTAGCAAAGGTGGGATTACATCAAACGATGTCTTGAGTACAGGCTTGGCTTTAACAACAGCGCGATTATTAGGGCAAATTTTAGCTGGTTGTTCAATGATAATTACACCTGCTAACCATCCTCAATTTCCCAATTTACCAGTTGTACTATTTCCCGGCAATGTTGGTGATGTTCATGCTTTGGCAACAGTTTACCAACGATTAACTAAACAATTATGAAGTGTGAAGTATGAAGTCTGAAAGCTTTATTAGTAGAGTTTTCAGCCTTTAAAAATAACTTGTCACTAGATGTTAATAAAAACTAATGACCATTGACTATTGACCAATCACTAATGACAATCCGCCAAAAAAAGTGCAATATGTATGCCTAATAGCTGTCTAGATCACTAGTTAAGAATAATAAATCAGGGTTGATACAAAATGTTTGTTCTGAAATACTTCAGAAACATGAGTTCAGTGAAATCCTCAAAAGTTCTGAGCCGCAGTTGTTGCTGCATCTCACGGGAGGTAACAGAAGCGTTTACAGCACTCAGTCCTCATAACTTTCTTGGGTGAGAATGTTGTTCCTTTGTATAACTAATTTAAGATAAGTAATTACCCGGAGTTTCAGTTGTGTTTATGGCTGGTGCTGCATGACTTCTGATTTTGCTATCCCCAATCCAGAGTCAAATTCTGCACTTCCTGATGCAGAGTCTATCTCTCATCTATCTGATGTAGATGTAAATTCCCATGTTTCTCATATTGAGACGAATTCCACCGTTTCTGAGCCAGATCCTCACTCTGTCATTCCAGATACGGAGTTATCATCTGTTCTCCTTTATTTAAAATCAAATTCTCCGCCTTTAGTGTTAAATCCAGAGTCTGTACCCCAAGAATTAGAGTCAAATTCTCCACTTCAGGATGTAGAGTTAAATGCTGCGCCTGGAGAATTGGAGTTAAATTTGGCTAAGGACTTAGAAACCAATGCTGAATTACCCATTGCAGATGCAAGTCCTACTCTTTGGGATGTGACAGAAGCCGAAATAGACAATCGACTCAAAAATTTTCAAGTTCAGTTCAAACATGAAGCAGAAAAACTGTTGGTCATCTTACCGACAGAATCTCAATTACCAGCATCAGAACTAGCTTGGTCTGATATTTGGCAACAATTGAAGTTGCGATTAAACGCAGGCGATCGCTTAAGGATACCAAATACACCTGTATACTTGATAGCCTATGATCGCTTGTTAGACAGCAGACAACTGCAAGATTTAGCCGACAGCTTTAGTGAAGTGCAACTGTTGCTAAAATGTGTCGCTACAAGTCGGCGACAAACTGCGATCGCCGCTGTCACATCAGGGTATTCTGTAGAACAACTACAGCCACAAACCTCCCTCAGTTCCGAAGCTCAAGTAACTACAACCAGCCAAGCAGACGCACTCTATCTCGAAATGACTGTCCGTTCAGGAGTTGAAATTCGTCATCCCGGAACAGTAATTTTGCTAGGAGATGTCAATCCAGGTGGTATCGTAGTTGCAGAAGGAGATATTTTAGTCTGGGGGCGTTTACGTGGAATTGCTCATGCTGGCGCTGGGGGGAACCGCGAGTGCTTAATTATGGCTTTGCAAATGGAACCAACTCAATTGCGAATCGCCGATGCTGTAGCCAGAGCGCCTGAAAAGCTACCATCGCAATTTTCTCCCGAAGTGGCACATATCACGCCCCAAGGAATTCGCATCGCTAGGGCTACTGATTTTTCTAGAAATCAATTAGCTAGGATAAATCAAGTACCATAAATAACTATTATAATTCCTGAACCCTCATCGCTCGCAACTCTGAACATGACTCGCATTATTGTGATTACCTCCGGTAAAGGAGGGGTGGGTAAAACTACAGTGTCAGCAAACCTAGGTATGGCCCTCGCTAAATTGGGTCGTCAAATTGCCTTGGTTGATGCAGATTTTGGTTTAAGAAATTTGGACTTGCTGTTAGGACTCGAAAACCGCATCGTCTATACAGCCGTAGAAGTTCTCTCCAGAGAGTGTCGGTTAGAACAAGCGTTAGTCAAAGACAAACGCCAAACTAACCTCGTACTTCTACCCGCAGCCCAAAATCGTTCCAAAGATGCAGTCACTCCCGAACAAATGAAATTGTTAGTGAATGCACTGGCGCAAAAATATCAGTACGTAATTATTGATAGTCCGGCGGGGATTGAAAACGGATTTAAAAATGCGATCGCCCCAGCCAAAGAAGCTTTGATTGTCACTACTCCAGAAATCTCCGCGGTTCGAGATGCTGATCGGGTAGTTGGGTTACTAGAAGCACAAGGTGTTAAGCGTGTACACTTAATAATAAACCGCATCAGACCAGCAATGGTACGGGCAAATGATATGATGTCTGTTCAAGATGTTCAGGAACTGCTGGCAATCCCCTTGATTGGCGTTATCCCTGACGATGAGCGTGTAATTGTCTCGACCAATCGCGGCGAACCCTTGGTATTAGGGGATACTCCCTCTTTAGCTGCTATAGCTGTGGAAAATATTGCTCGGAGATTGGAAGGAGAAACAGTCGAATTCTTGGATCTCGACGCGCCCCCAGATAACATCTTCGCCCGTTTGCGGAAGTTGTTGTGGACAAAGATTGTTTAATGTTTCAGTCTCCTGAGATCTATTAACAACAATGATCATTGAACTTATCGAACGACTTTTTTCTCGACCTCCTGAAAACAGTCGCAATCAAGTTAAACGCCGCCTACAAGTAGTCATAGCTCACGATCGCGCTGACTTAGATGCTCAGACGTTAGAAAAAATGCGTCAAGAAATTCTTGATATCGTCTGTCGCTACGTGGAAATAGAAACTGATGGTTTGGAATTTACGCTCGAAAGCAACCAAAGAACAACAGCTTTGATTGCTAATTTACCAATTCGGCGGGTGAAAGATTCTATGTCTCTTTTGGAAAGTGGTGATAAATCACAGTAGTTGACCAAACTATATTTTTTCACGAGTTAGTACTGAGATTCATCTCAATTACTGTGAATTTTTGGTGAGCAAAATCTATTTTTTTAATAAATTTATTTGCCATGAGTTGAGGAAGAAGTCAGAATTCAGCAGCCAGAATCAAGAGTGTTGAGAATAAAGATTATGCACTGAAGAAAGACTAGTGACAGATGTCGCCCATACTATCTATTTTGGGCAAACTAAACTAGCCAAATACTCAGATAAGTCATGATATCGCTACCATTTGCCAACAAATTATCTTTGAGCTTGCTAGTTTGCACTACTTTACTCACTACTGGTCAAGTATCTCAAGCATCTCAAGTATCCACTCCTCAAACATCAGGTGTGAAAGAAAGTAAAATTATTGGAGGTGCAATTGATTGCGACAATGATGGGCGACAAAATGACTCACGCATTGATGATGATGGTGATGGTATCCCCGATAGATGTGTGATTGATACTTCTGCAAGCAAACAACAGGAAATTAAGACAGAAACTCCAAAAGAAATTTTTGATACGCTAATGCAGGCTTTAACAGAAATGACTGAAGGTTGTGAAGAAGTAACAAAAGTTAAAGCAGGCGTTAGTTATAGGATTTGTACTATCAACAATGAACCTGTCACAGCTTCGGAAGCACTTTTAGAAGTAGGAGATGGTGTGGGTTTCTGGTTTAAAAATAACAAAGTCGTAGCCATCAGATATTTCCACTCAGGAGAAACTTTGTTCTTCGATGATGAAACACTAATTGCCAAATTTTCTAACGACGAAGAACTACAAAGTGAATTTTCTCATGAAGAACGTCGGGAGGCTGAAAATTTAGCAAAAGAAGGCTACCAAAATATTTTTCAAGTTTTTGCAAAGTCAGCTAAATAATTTCTCTGAGAAATTAGCCTGTTGAATTTTTACAGTAGGCGTTGCTGATGTTAGAGACGAAAAAACCTCTGAAAGTTCAACTTTCGGATGTTGTTCATCTCACTTTCAGCAACGCTGACTATTTGGCCAATAACTAGACGCGATCGCTCACGCCACTATTTAGCCTTATACTGCTTCTGTATTCTTTTCTCCAGTCCGAATCCGCACAACTTGTTCAACAGGAGAGATGAAGATTTTACCATCCCCAATTTCTCCTGTGCGGGCAGCAGAAATGATTTTGTCTACAACCATATCAACCTGGTTATCTTCAACAACAATTTCTACTTTCAGTTTTTGCAGAAACTCCACAGTGTATTCAGAACCACGATAGCGTTCTGTTTGTCCCTTCTGCCGTCCAAAACCGCGCACTTCCGAAACTGTCATCCCCACGATACCAGCATTAACCAAAGCAATCTTCACTTCGTCAAGCTTAAATGGGCGAATAATTGCTTCTACTTTTTTCATGTATTTGACTCCTAAATTTTAATAGGTTCGTTTATCCATCTAACCAGATCAACCGTCTGACATTCTTACCAATAACGTGATTACCAAAACATAATGTAATAATTGCAACTTTTTTTAAAGTGTTTGGTTTTTGTCTATGCAGTTTTGACATCACAGATTGATGACTGAAACAGGCAAGAGATAAACATACTTTATTTAACTTAAAAATAGAAAAATTCTACATTTAAGTATATTTGTTAACAATTTACAGCAAAATTAGTTACTCTGATGTGCAAACAAGGGACGCACAATTAAATACCCAGCACCAAAAGCAGTCAGCATCACTAACAAAATCGTAATCACCAACCCCCAACCATTCATTTCCTTCTTTTTTGCTTCCATTGAAGGATAATAATTCACGGACTGTTCTTCGATAAAGATTGTTTCTGGGATGTGAGAACTGATTTCTACTACAGGTACAGAAAAATCTGGGCGGCGCTTGGCCTTGGGTGCTTCAGATTGACGCGGACGTGCTTCGGATTGACGCGGACGGGCTGCTTTTTTCGGCTGTTTGGCAGTATTTTTCACTTCACCAGTAGGCCGGGGTTGAGAGTTACTCTCCTTACTCTCTGGACTACGGAAATCAACTAGCTTTTGCAAATTTGAGACAGACTGCAAAACTTTGGTAATTTCTTGGCGCAGAAATTGATTTTCTTGCGTTAATTGTTGATTTTTTGCGGTGAGTGCATCTAATTTCGCCTGCGTCGCTTCTAACTCTGCTGCCAATTCCCGATATACGTACAGTGGCACAGAGGAAGGATGATTTGGAGAAGCGGGCCTTTTTGCAGAGTGGCTATGAACAGCTGCTGTGGTTGTTCGCATCGGTGAATTGGTATCAAAAGTTAAGGTAATGGAATTTTACTAGAGATGCTATGAAAAATGGCTAGATATGAAACTATGCCCAAGAATAATAGATAAATGCTGAGATAGCAAAGATTTTTTTTGGTCGAGTTAATACCTAAAAATTGCCATAACAAGCAACTAACAACTTACAATATTCCACTAGGCACAGGTCAATTTCGTAACAAAGGAAAAAAGTGTCCTACAGGGCCTTGACCTTTGCCAATACTAAGCGAGTAAGCCAGGGCAGTTGTAACATACTCTTTTGCTTGTTTGACAGATGTTAACAAATCCTTGCCCATTGCCAGATTAGCAGCGATCGCCGCTGATAATGTACAACCTGTACCGTGGGTATTTTGCGTGTCTACTTGCTGTGTTGTCAAGATTTCCAAGCGATCGCCATCAAACCAGATGTCAACACCACGGGCATTTCCCTCCATCCCGCCACCTTTGACTAAAACAGTCTTTGCCTTTAAATCGCGGTGAATAATTTGGGCTGCCTCCCTCATATCATCCAGAGAATTAATCGGCAAACCACTTAAAATCTGTGCTTCATAGCGGTTAGGGGTGATAATAGCCGCCTGGGGAATCAACTGCTGACATAGCGTCTTAATAGCATCATCATCAATTAACTGTGCGCCTGTGCGTGATACCATCACCGGGTCAACCACTAAATTATTTATTTCTAAAGCCTCCACTTGCTGGGCAACCGCCGTGATAATTTCTTGATTCAGCAACATTCCTGTTTTTGCTGCTTGTACACCAATATCCTCCACAACCGCTTGTATTTGGGCTACAACTGCCTCTGATGGCACTGCATCAACTCGCACTACTCCCAAGGTATTTTGTGCCGTCACGCAGGTTATAGCGCTAGTACCGTGGACACAGTGAAAAGCAAAGGTGCGTAAATCAGCTTGTATTCCCGCACCACCGCCACTATCAGAACCAGCAATAGTTAAAGCCACAGGGATTTTCGATGTTGTTTCAGCATTCATAAGGGAAGGGAGAAGAAAGTATGAAGTGTAAAGTCTGAAGTCTGAAATTTCATCCTTTAGCCTTCAGCCTGTTGACAAATGACTATTGACCCTTCAACAAAGGATTTGGTTGAGGGTTTTGGGGTCTGGTTTGCGGTACAACTGTAAGATAAGGTTGCAGTTTTTTGGAGTCAACCCAACCAGAGTAATATTTTACGCTGGTGGACTTGGGAGAAATATCAACTAACTCTAAATCACCGCGCATTGCCTGCCAATTCATCGGTAATTCTGGTTGAAATTCTCCAGAACCGATACCTTGAGGGCCGCCACCTACTAGATTTAAGGAAACTTCATCTAAGGTACGGACAAATTTTTGTCCACTCCAATGCCATTCAAAACCAGGCCATTCAATAGGTGGTTTACCTGATGGTAAAGAATGCCCAAATTCATACTTACTTGTACCTTCATTGAGTTTAGTAGTGAAGCCTTGAGGATATGTCACCTCATAACGTCCTTTATTGGTTTGGAAATTCACCGGACTCCACCACAACACTTCTACAGTATTCTTACCAGGCAAAGATACCGCTGGCTTTTGATTAGTTGATGCACTGTAAAGTGGTAATTTTTCTGGCAGTTTAGCCATTGCCGTAAAACGCCAACAAGCCCAACTTTCTGGGTTATCAGCTGCTTGCCATTTCACTTGGCAAACTCCGTTGGCGCTACTCACCCAAAGGATGTCATTTTCCAATCTGAGTTTGTCAGGAATTGCCCCAACTAACGGGCTGTTATGTGTGGTGTAAGTACTTAAAGAACCATCAGGACGGTAAGCAACTAATCCTTTAGCGGGAATGTAGAGATTTCCTTCACCACCTAAATTAGTCCCCATCCAAAAAGTAGGACTATTCACATCGCCAGTAATGGCTAAATCTGTAATTTGTGTAAATCCCAGTGCCTCTGGTTGAATCAAGCTAAATTTCTCAGTTTTGGGATCGTAACTCATGATGGTGGCAATACCATTGTTACCTTCACCTTGTTCAAATGCGATCGCCCACCAAATCTTTTCTCCATAAACTAAACTAGATGTTACTCTCGGCACGCCCAACTGATTTCCTTCAGCGGAAAATCCAGCTTTCACTGCTGCATTCTGCAAATCCTTGAGAGTGTACACAGTTTGCCGTTGAGGATTTTTACTATCAGGGGTAATTAGTTCAAAAACAATTTTATCTTTGCTTGGATCTGGTACTTCTGGTCGGGAGATATTATTATCTGAGCTTAAAGAATACTTTGGCTCTTGCACAACACGATACTGATAGGTTTTACCCTGAAAATTAATATTCTTTAACTTAGGATTTACCCAATCCTGTGCCAAGGCTGTATAGTTACTTGGTGGTTGCAAATCCTTGGATAAAGTTCCTGTTTGTACCGTCCAAGTATTATTAGCCCGACAGAAAACAAAATCCTGTTTTAAAGTTTGAAACTTCATAACGTCATCATTCGCTACGATATTACGAATATGCCAATCAAATATTTCATAAAAGCCTTCATTCTTATTGGGTGATGCTAAAGTCACAACCGCGGCTTTTGGACAGTTCTCTACCGTTGCTTTTGCTGTGTTGCTTGCCTGAGAAATGCCATCAATACTAGAATTACAAGCACCTGCTAGTAAAAATACACCCAAGAGCGCAATATTTTTTCTCATATCAATTCTCATCTATTGGCAAAAATTTATTGATTTTTAACGTCTAATACTTACTACAGTTAGTGGAGATAAAATTTCTGAATTTTTGATAAAAAATAAATTAATTTATCTAAGATTTTTTTGGATAAATTCCTAGAAAATTAGATTCCCTATTTCTTAAATAATTAGGGAATCTAATGTTTCTTAACTCCTAAATATACCTAGCAATTTCCTACAATTTTGGACTGTTTTATGACAGAGTTTGTTCCTCTAGTAAATTTTGTAATGCGCCTTGTAAATATTCAGCCCATTTCACAGCTAAAGGGATTTCTGTAAAGGGTATATGTATAGAAGAATTAGCGGATTCAGCAATAATAAATTCTAACTCAATAGCACGACCTTTTGTTGGATGTGCTGCTATATTTACAATTTTGCCATCTACCAAAAGATGAATTTTTTTGACATCAAGCAAAGAAAAAGTTTCTAAATTAATTATTCCTTTTGGTGTGGGTTTACCCCAAGTAAGATTGTTGTCTTTTTGACCTAATACAGCATAAATATCATATTTGGCACGTTCAAATTGTCCTGCCCAAATCTTATAAGCCTCGACTTTTTGATATTCTTTTGAGCCTTGCCAAGCCAACCAAAAAAACGCTATCAACAAAGGCAACCATAAAAGACCACGTTCCATCGTTTAAACAATCCTGAGTCGTAAGTGAAAGTTTAACTAACTAAAGTGACAATTACACCAATGAGCGATGCAGATAAGTTATGTTAGTGAGCAAACTGGCAAAAGCGGTGACGATTTAATATGAGAAGGCTATTATTATTGTGCCTGTTTATTATTGGGCTAGGCGCTGCTGTTTTTGGATTTTTAAATTTTCAGGGACTAGCAGCAAAAGGTGATTTTGAAACGATTGTGCTTGATTTTCGGGAAGATATTGCCAAAGATGAAATAAACCGAGATTTGCAAGCGATCGCTCAACAATACAACCTTACACCCCAATTAGACAATAAATTTTCTGCACAAGACAATGTGTATATTATCAGAGGCGATCGCCAAAGGCTCAAAGAACTGAAAAAATCTCAGTTTGCCAAAGCCACAGAATTTATAGAGCCAAATTACATCTATAGAATTCCTCCAGAACCTCAAACCACCGTTCTTGGAGAACTAACACCACCCCAAAATAACGCGGACAAACCTTCATTAACTGGCCCCAACGACCAATATTACAGCAAGCAGTGGAACCTTCACAAAATCGGCATTGAAGGCGCGTGGGCGGAAACTAAAGGTAGCGGTATCACCGTTGCTGTGATTGATACTGGCATTACCCAAGTCCGCGACTTAAAAGAGACAAAATTTGTCAAAGGCTACGATTTTGTTAACGACAGAGAACAAGCCACAGACGACAACGGACACGGTACACACGTTGCTGGTACAGTCGCCCAAGCCACCAATAATCAATATGGTGTAGCTGGAGTTGCTTACGAAGCCAGTCTTATGCCCCTAAAAGTCTTAAATGATTATGGTGGCGGTACAGTTGCCGATATTGCTGAAGCAATTAAATTTGCGGCTGACAAAGGCGCAGATGTAATTAATATGAGTTTAGGCGGTGGCGGTGAAAGCCAGTTGATGAAAGATGCCATTGATTACGCCTACAGAAAAGGTGTAGTTATCATAGCCGCCGCGGGGAATGAAAGTGCCAATGGCGCAAGCTATCCAGCCCGTTATCCTCATGTTGTCGGCGTTTCCTCTTTCGGCCCAGATGGTGAAAAAGCAGACTACTCTAACTTTGGTGCTGGTGTAGATATCTCGGCTCCTGGTGGAAGTGAAACTGGTAAAATTTTGCAAGAAACCATCAACGAAAATGGCGAAGGCGTATTTTTGGGACTCCAAGGTACAAGTATGGCTTCCCCTCACGTTGCAGGTGTGGCCGCTTTAATTAAAGCTAAAGGCATTGAAAATCCAGATGAGATTTTAAAAGTCCTCAAACAGTCAGCCAGAGTCATTCAAGATGATGGTTTAAACTATTATGGCGCTGGACAACTAAACGCCGAAGCCGCAGTTAAACTAGCAGCCCAAGGACAAATAAGTTTCCCAGATTTCTTTCGGTGGTTGCGAGATAACGGTTATATTAACCCCGGCTTTTGGATAGATGGCGGTGTAGTTGCACTGTTACCGAAGATTTTAATGGTCGTCGGTTCTTATCTGCTGGCTTGGTTTTTACGAGTTTACTTCCCCTTCACCTGGAGTTGGGCTTTATTTAGTGGCTTAACTTTTGGCAGTTCTGGGTTATTCTTCCTCAAAGGCATCTATATATTTGACTTACCTCAATGGCCTTTCCGTGTTTTAGGTAGTTCTTTACCTGAATTAGGTAATGCGCTACAAGGTACAGATGCTTTCAATCCTGTATTTGCTAGTGTCTTGATTCCGCTTGTTCTAGTTGTATTTCTGCTAGGACATCCTAGTTGGAAATGGTTTGCCATTGGTTCTACTTTAGGTGTAGCCGCTTGTTTGACAGTCAGCGCAATTTACGACCCAGCCGTTTGGGGCTTGGGTAGCGGTAACTTAGCAAGAATATTTCTCATTGTTAATGCCCTACTCTGCTACGGACTAGCTCGTTTGGCAGTTAACAACGATAAACAAGTCGCATAAAATATCAGGGAATAGTGAGTAGTGACTAGTCACTACTCACACTCAGCACGGGCTAAACGCCCCGCTACCGCTAACAGTACTCAGCACTTAATTATGAGCATTACAGTTACAGGCACTATTGAACGTCGTGAGATTGGTATGGGCGCTTGGGCATTAGTTACCGATGAGGGTGTAACTTACGAAATTCTCAAAGGCGCTGATAAAAGCTTACTCAAAGCTGGGCAGCAAGCCAAAGTTAAAGGACAGGTGCGTGAAGATATCATGACGATCGCCATGATTGGCCCAGTTTTAGAAGTAAAATCTTTTGAAGTAATTAATTCTGACTAGCCGCAGGATTTACAACTGCTTGCAGACGACTTCTAAATTCTCCTTTGGGATGTCCGCCTTTAACCTCACCAATAATCTGAAATTCGCCTTCGGAAGAATCACAAATAATATAAGTAGGCCATCCCATTTCTGATTTATCAGGATACTGGGTGAGCAAAATTTTTCGATATTTGCGATAAGTAGCTGTGTCTTGCATTTTCACATCAATAAACTGCAAACCCAGTTCTTCTGCTACTTTTTGATCATAGAAAGCCATTTTATGACAAATGCCGCACTCTTCAGATGAAAATTTAATTACAGCTAAACTCATTATGATTTTGCACCTCCCTGGAAACCGGGAAAAAATAATATCATAGTTTTAATAAAAAATCATCTTACTCATGGATGATCAAGATGAAATAATACAGCTAATGAGAATTTAAGTAAAAATTTATCTAAAAAAATATTTTCCCGGCAATATATAGTTGCTAGGAAATGCTGTTGACTAGACCAGTGACTTTAGCCAAAACCCAAGCTATGACCCTATTACAGATATGGAAATCACGCCTAAAAAATTAATTTTTAGCAATCTGTAATCTGGCTTTGACAAATCAGTAGAGATCTGACTATAAACTATGATAAGATGTACAAACTTACGATTCTCATCCAGGGTAGCTTCTGCAAAGCAACTGAGCGATCGCAAAAAAATTTCAACAATCCATCTGCTATTTGTAAATAGTAGAAGGTTAATAAGTGAGTTTAATGTTATAACCACAAAGGGTGTTTGATAAACTCTATCGGTAGCATGATACCTGCGAAGATTTAGAGTTAAGTTAAGTCAATAAATGCTGACACTGATAGTCAAAAAATACTATTTGCACTAGTATATTGTCTGAAACTTACGCTAGAATATACGCCTAAGCAACTACCAACATTTCACAAAAATCTCCAAGAAAGTGTTAGCTAATTCAGGGAGTTAAGTATCAGGGTGCATCTACCAATTAATTGTTCCAAGGTCTAGCAAAGTCTTCCGGAACAATTGTTCTAAAGGATATAAGGTGCTTCAAAATCGCAAAACAGTTGTGTATCTACCAAACCAAAAAGTTAGTTATCTTAGTACAACTACCAATAATCTGTTTCTAGGATTGAGAAGTATGTTCCGGATAAAAATTCCAAAAGCTAATATGCTGTTAAAACAGCATAAAAAAATCTACCAGTTGTGGCCAGTGCATAGGGGAGTTAGTTATTAGGGCGCGTCGATTAATAATTTATTTATTCGAGAAGTTATCAATATCTTCCGAATAAATTTTAAAAAATCATGGTTGCTATTTACCAAACATAAAAAAATCTCCCAGTGGTTGCAGATAACTAGGAGATTTATTTATCAGGGTGCATTTATAACAATTATTATGTTCGAGTTTCAATTAGCATCTTCCAAATATAATCTATGAATAACTAGCATTACTTCTGCTGAAGTTTTGCTAGAAAAAAATCCCCCAGCCAGTGTTAGCCAGCTAGGGAAGAAGTTATCAGGGTGCATCTACCAATTAATTGTTCTGCTATCAAAGTGCATCTCCCGGAAAAATTTGCAGCGAAAAGCTTTCATCTACCAAAAAAAATCCCCCAGCCAGTGTTAGCCAGCTAGGGAGAAAGTTATCTGTTAAGTTAAATATACTCAAAACTAAAGGCGCAAAGCTTTGCGCCTTTATTTATTTACTACACTTTATCTATCGGGAACGGTTATGTATTTTTGGATAAATATCTTGCACCAGCTGCTTGATTGCAATTAAAGTCAGGTGGGTAATACGGAAACCTCCATCAAACCCTAACTTTTATTTTGTGAACATTGCCCACTTTATGCTGATTGAGAATGTTACAAGATATCAGGTGAGCAATGTTGCTTACCCTCTAGCGGAAAATACAATAGAAATAAATTCTTTAAAATGAACCAGGTAGACTATCTCCGCATTAGTTTAATCGATCGCTGTAATTTTCGCTGTCAATACTGTATGCCGGAGGGTGCAGAACTAGAATATGCCCTCAAACAACAGCTTCTCACTGACGCAGAACTACTGACTCTGATTCAAGAGGTGTTTATCCCTGTTGGTTTTACGCAGTTTCGCTTAACTGGGGGAGAGCCTCTACTGCGTCCTGGTGTAGTAGAGTTGGTAAAAGCGATCGCATCATTACCCAAAACTCAAGACTTATCGATGACAACCAACGGCTTTTTACTTGCACCCATCGCCAAAAATCTCTATGATGCAGGTTTACGCCGAATTAATATCAGTCTAGATTCCCTTGATCCCGATATCTTTGATCAAATTATCGGCAATCACGGACGTTCTCGCTGGCAACAAGTCTGGGATGGTATTCAAGCTGCCTACAAGGTAGGTTTCAACCCGCTGAAGCTGAATGTAGTGGTGATCCCAGATGTAAATGACCACGAAGTTCTGGACTTAGCCGCCCTCACCATTGATAAAAATTGGCACGTCCGATTTATTGAGTTTATGCCTATCGGCAATTGGCAATTATTTGGCGATCGCGGTTGGGTATCTTCTGCTGATTTACGCCAACGCATCCGCCAGCAATGGGGTTTGACAGAATCACAAATACGTGGTAGCGGGCCTGCTGATGTTTTTCAAATTCCGGGAGCAAAGGGGACACTGGGATTTATTAGCCAGATGTCGGAATGTTTTTGCGATCGTTGTAACCGAATGCGTCTGAGCGCTGATGGCTGGTTACGTCCTTGCTTATTAAATGAAACTGGTCAATTAGACTTAAAAACTGCTCTACGCTCCAGTGTGAGCATTCATTACTTACGAGAGCAAGTCAGAGACTTATTGGCTATTAAGCCAGAAATTAACTTTAAAGGCCGCGACTCTGGTACAAGCGGCACATACAGCCGCACGATGTCGCAAATTGGTGGATAAAACCTTGTTGAGTAATGAGTTCTGAGATTTGAGGCTGTTTAACTACTCAGCACGGACTGAACGCCCCGCTACCGCTAACAGCACTCAGCACTCAGCACTTTCTTACGCTTGTCGTGAATAGTATTCCACAACCAGCAGTTCGTTAACTTGTAGAGCCACCCACTCGCGCTCAATGACACTGTTAACTTTACCAACCAGCTTGTTTTTGTCAAATTCCAAATGGCTGGGAAGATTAGCTAAACCGGGATATTGCAAGTTAGTTTCCACCAACTTCCGTGATTGTTCTTTATCTCTAACAGCAATTACCTCGCCGGGACGGCACTGGTAACTGGCAATATTTACTACACGACCGTTGACTGTGACATGGCAGTGATTTACCAGCTGACGCGCTGCTGGAATTGTGGGAGCCATCCCCAAGCGGAAAACGGTATTATCCAGGCGCATTTCTAGCAATTGCAACAGCACTTGTCCGGTAGAACCAGTTACACGTCTAGCTTTACGGACATAGCGAAGCAGTTGCTTTTCTGTGAGACCGTAATTCATACGGAGCTTTTGCTTTTCTTCTAGACGGATAGCATACTCAGAGCGCTTTTTGCGGTTCTGACCATGCTGACCCGGTGGATAGGCGCGTCTTGCGCTTTTACGAGTTAATCCTGGTAATTCGCCTAAGCGACGTACAATTCTGAGGCGTGGCCCTCTGTATCGGGACATGAGTTTCCTTAATCTAATCCTGTTTAAATTTTACCCAGACATACTATTATAAATATCTGTAAATGAAAAATGCCAAAAATCCGAAATTTAATCATCAAAAATTTATAAATAGAAGAATTCAACAGCCAAGTGTCAGAATCCTGAAGATCAATCAGAGTTATCGTACATTTGAGTTAGCAGAACTGATGGGTTTTTGAAAAATGGCAATGGAAACGCAAAAGGTTAGTAAAGCTAGAAAACCTCAAGGCAGGTATATTTCTGGGATGCTCAAGACTCAAACCATTCGTTGGGCTACACCAGTTTTGGCTGTAGCAGGACTGTGGACATCTAGCCTTCCCAGTACGGCTCTGACATTATTTTCTGATGACCACGATAGTTACCGTGTTTGTGCAGCACAACTTTTAAAAGCCGGTGTAGCACAACCAGCTGCGGCCCAAGGTTGTGCTACAGCAATACGTCCCAGAGATTTATCTGCTTGTGTGGCGACCATTAAACAGAGAACAAAGATTGACCCAACAGATGCGTTGGCTTACTGTACAAGGGCGCGTCGTCCCAAGGAATTAGCCAGTTGTGTTGTAGATGTTAGCCTCAATACGAAAGAAGAAATTAACCCAGCGGTTTTAAATTACTGTGGTCGCAGTTTACAGCCTGTCACTTTTGGTGATTGTGTTGTTGGTTTGCGTAAAGAAATTTCTCTAACACCAATGCAGGCATTAGATACTTGTATTGATGCTAGTGAAACAGCTAATGGACTTACGGTTTCACCGACATTGCCATAAATTTGAGCTTACAGAACTTAGGCACAAAGCTGAGTTGTTGAAATTGGGTACAAGAATTTAGGGTGTAAGAGTTTTGCTCATTTACACCCTAAATTTTTATACCTATTGATTGTTGCGTTTCACTACCTAAGTTTTAATATGACTTACTAATCTTTTCTTTGGTCAACCGACTATCGTGACTTGTTTCTTGACGACAGACGGTTGACTAAAAATAACCCTGTTTATTTATATAAAGCTCAAAAATACTAATCATCCGACTTTTAAAAGTGGATGGCAACGGAAGCATCCTGCTATGGAAGACAAAAAATTCACAATGTCTCTAATTTTGCAGCAGGAGCCTAACCGTCGTGATGATGATACATTTGATCTGAAATTTTCTGTTGCTGAGTTTGAGGATGCTTATTTGATTAGCCGGAAGTTTTCAGAGGAACTTCGTTAGTCTTCTTTTCTACCAAAAACCATCTGTAAAATCATAGGAATACCACCACTTTGGTGGTATTTATCTGCCCAAGCGCGGATAACTTCGTCAAGTTCCTCCATTGCTTGATCCCACTTTTCTGGGGGAATATCTAGTTCTTCTAAAGCACGCATGGAGTTTGGTCGTTTCTCTGCCCAGTTTCTCATCATCCGAAAATACCGCGCCGTATCTTCTAGCATGATATAGGTTCGTTCTTGATCGTCGGCTGGTGCATAGAAAGGACGAGTCAGTGCATAGAAGGGCATTCCCCAAGGCGAATCAATTCTAGTTACTGTACCTGAATAAAGCAGCCGACGCTTGATGTGTTCTGCCAAGGCTTCACTCAAGGGCATTTGATGCTCAGGTGGGAGAACTTCTTGCGATCGCTTGTGCAGAAATTCAATCAGTTCCAAAAATTCAAAAGAGCTAACTAGTTGTGCGTCTGGCAAGTTACTGGGTAGTTTCTGCTCAATTTGTCTTTTTTCTTCGCTGGTCAAACTAGTTCCCGGAACGCGGGATCGCCCTGGTTGCCAAGGGTATTTCTCCATCCAAACGTAAGGCAGTTGAATTAAGTAGCGAGGTTCTTGAGAACCCAGCATCTTCAGCAGCTTGCCTTCCGTCAAAGCTTGTCTGACTTCTTCAACAATAATTTTGACTCGCTTTGGTTCCAGGTGGTGCAAATGACCCGTCATTCTGAGGTTTTGTCCCTGTTCGAGATAGGTCATATAAATTGCACACTTAGCGGCCGTGGCTGCTGCATCTAAGAATGCTCCATGCCTGTGTCCACTCGTACGCATGGCACTAAAAGCCAGATAAAGCATGATCTGATCCATCGCACTAGGGCCAAGACGTTTGATCAGATCTATGTCGTTACTCATATTACAGACAGTTAAATAGCACGTTTACAGATTTATAGTCAGAGGAAAGTAAGTAGTATACACCCAACTTGAGGCGATGTCGTTACTTTAGACTTTTTAGGATGCTGTGACTCTGAGGTTACTAGTAGTCGAAACTGCCAATGGCTCCGAATTATATAGCGAATTACTATTAAACAGAAGCTGATTTATTTGGCTATTGTTATCTTTTCCTGACAGACTCTGAAAATAACCATTTATTTTCTCTACTTGTCATCCCCATTACAAAAGCATCTATTTCCCCGCTTTAATCTATAAAGATTGTCTTCAGGTTCAAGACTTTTGCATCCTTTACTAGTGACAACAGGAAAAAAATGCTTCCTAATTGTGGTAACAAACCTTATTGCTGAAATAGCAGTAACTAGCTGATGGATTTTATGGTAAGCACCTTTCCCAAGAATGACTAATTTCTTCGGGTTTGTAGAGAACTTCAGTTACCTGTTGATTTCCTGTTTGTGAGGAGTAATCTCAGAGTCAATCGCCTACTGAACTTGCAACAAATTCCAGGTTGAGTAGATAACTAGTAGACTACCATAGATACTCACATCTTTCGGCAACTTTTTGGCATCTTTTGGTGGTTAGTACATGGGAAAATTAAATTCCTCAAATCAGGTAGATAATTCCTAGTCCTAAATACTTTTTATTGCCTTCAATTATGATATTCTATTCTGTCAGCTTTTTTATCAAGTTTGTGTAAATTAACCCAATCTTAATATTAAATTGATATTGAATTTATCCTAATTTAGATACTAGCAATTATTAAGGATTCCTGATATTTCAATGAATATGAGAAAGTTATTTTTAATCATTTATGATTTAACAATTTAATTGATACTTTGACTACAAAACTGAGTATTTCAGAGTGTGTCAAGAACGGAGACAGTCTAAATATTCATAGCAGTTTAATGACGATTTACTGATAGAAATTGAACTTTTGACAATTGTTTTGTACTAAATATTTGGGTGTTAAACTCTTATGAAGTCAGCGAAAATAATTTTGTGCTTTGTTATTTATGAAATATACGTTTATCTGGTGTCGAAATGCAATTACCAGATTTAAGAATATTTTTTGCTAAAATTGTTGTTATGTTGCTAAGATAATTGTGGTATTGGGAAGGCTTATACAGAATTATTAAAACAAAATAAAGAATTGAAAAGTTAAAAATCAAAGTTGAAATGATGGTCTATTTGTTTAACATTCGATTTTTAACTTTCCTGGCTGTTAAATGCCTACTTTTTGTCATTTAAGTTTCAGCACTAGAAGATTTAACTTGATGCCGCATTTTCTCGAAACTGAAAGCGGCAGCACCAAAAGTGACAAATAAAACGCCTAAAATCTGAATAATTTCTAAAGTTTCTTGAATCAACAAACCTGCAAAAACTACGGTTAAGATGGGTACACCTGCGCCAATGATGGCCGATCGCAATGCTCCTAATTGGCGAATACCAACATTGTTAAGAACGTAGCTTAAAAGTGTCAGCACCCCCAAAATAAAAGCACTTAAAATAATCTCTAGTAACTTAGAACCATCAATGTCCAGGCTCAAAGTGCTTGGTAGGGGTAACATTAAACCGATAAAGCTCAAAACAAACATGGTAGTGAAACTAATTAAAGTAAAAGACACAGGATGCAGTTTCGCGGCACAGATCCGGGTCAAAATTACATAACAAGCAAAAGCGACACCACCAAAAATGGCAGCAGTGCTACCAACAGAAAAATCGCTGATCCCCGCAGTCGCAGCGCCGCCTAACACTAATAATTCACCCAAGAAAATTGCCCCAATTGCCGCAGCGCGTACTCCAGTGGGTTTATCGCGGAATAACAACCAAGACAGTAAACCGCTAACACTGGGATAGATAAAGAAAAGTGCGATCGCCATACCTGTCGTTACTTGACCTATAGCCATGTAAATTAGCACCTGAGATAAAAACAAAAAGCAACCACTAGCAATTGATAGTTGCAAAACTCTCTGTGCTTTGACTTTCGCTGCTGAAGGTTTACCTTGAAATGATTCCATCAAGTTTTTGATATCTTGCCAAACCTGGGGGTGCATCATTGGCGCTAACAGCAACGTTAATGGAACTACGATTGCCAAGCGCAGCAACAAAATTAAGAAAATATTTCCCAAAGTGGGTAATAACAAACGTTCTACAGCCAGACTACCAACCACCGCAGAATTTTGGTGGAACATCATTTTCACAGCTACGTTATACAGTGAAGACACGACTGTAGACAACACAACCAGCAAAAACCCAATTTGCACTGGGGATAAACTTTGAGATTTTCCTAACCTTCTTGGTTTAGGTTCTGGTGCAGCAGGTGGAGATATTGTTTCACCTTCAACTAAATCTGGGTTAATAACGGAAACTGGCTCACTAGCTTTACTTGATGAAAATTTTATTTGTGTTTCTGGTAAATCAGGACGCAGTGCAGAATTTTGTTCACTCGCCTTAACGTTACTGGGTGAAAAGAAAGTTTCACTTTCCGCGATATTTTTGCTCGGTAAAACAATTGGCTCAGGTGGTTTTTCCTTGGGTGGAAAGTCTTTGGGAGCGATGGAAATTGGCTGGGTGGGACTTTCTTGAGTTGGTGGAATAATAACTGCTGAGGATGTTACTGGTACAGAAGATGTAGTCTGGTTGTCATCCGATTTGTTGGTGACTTCTGATAAAAGTGGATAAATTATCCCAGAACTCGCTGATGATGGCTCATCTGGTTGTAAAACCGTGGGTGAAGATACTTTTAAAGAAGTATTAGGCGATCGCTCACTTGATTGTAAAACTGTTGGTGGCGATTGTTTTACAGAACTACCCGATGGTGGCTCATCTGGTGGTTGTAAAACCGTTGGCGGTGATGGTTTGGTTACTTGGGTCGTTTCTTGAATAACTTTGGTTAATTCCCCTCGCAGGTGATTAACTAATTCCTCAACAATGACTTCGCCTTGCTCCTGCTGGCTTTGCATCCGAGACAATTGCCCAGAAAGATTACCTTGATAATTTTTTAGTTCCTGTTGCAGCGAGTTAAAAGTAATGGTGAGAGTATCATCCAAAGTGCCTAACATTTGTTTAATCTGCTCATTACTTTCAGCTGATTTGAGTACTGCTTGTTCATCAGCGCCACTCATTTTCAGTTCACTAGCTAAATTCTTGAGCGATGATTGCAACTGCGAAGAAATATGTTTGGCTAAAACTTCTGCCAACTGCCGAATTAACACTTGCTGTTCAGTAATTTGTCGCACTTGCTGTAAGTGTTCTTTTTCCTCTAACAGCTTTTGAATGTCATCATACAGCCGTTCTTTATCTGCTTGTAACCGTTTTATTTCTTCTTGCAATGACCTCAGCACGTTCTGTTGGAGATTTTCTAAATCCTCCACAACAGCCCAAAGTGCTGTTTCGGCTGATCTCGATAGTTCGCCTCTAACTCGCGGGTTGTCTGGCCGTTTCTCAATTCGCCCCATTAGCTTCTAACCTCTAACACCTTGAAGATAAAGCTGTTTCCCGTAAATTTGCTTGGCGCTCATACTAATTTTCAGTATTTTGTCAGATAGACCAAAAAATTTAACAAGATTTGCACGTATCAAAGTAATTTTGTCACGCTGAACACAGCTTGGCAAAGTATGTAGTTTTTGGCTTTACCGCTTCACATACTTTGTGCTGCGTATCAGCCGGAAAATCCAATCCTTTAAAAGTGAGATTTTGAGAGAGAAAATATGTCACTCAATATAAATACTTGTTATTTTGATAGCAACCGTAAGTTTTAAATACTTGTAAATAAATACCTAGTCATCCTTAAAAATGGACAATTTGTAAAAGTTAGATGTAAATTCGCCCAAAATGTAACTTTAGCGACAGTTTACATTTTTCCTATAGACTGATTTATTTGTTTGTGAATTCTCAAATATTATTTGCTCCTAGAAAATATTTTAGCTAATTCTGGTATTTCGAGGCAGTGGGCAATAGGAAGTCAGAATAATTTAAATATTCATTTGGCGATTTTTCTCCCAGTCTTTTTTAAGTTTGTTATTCATCAGCAAATTTCCCTAGTAAACACAAACACTTAGCTCTATTTCCAGTTAGTACCAAAAAAATCGAGCAATACTAAAGATACTTGCGCTCAGAACTGCACTTAATGGAACCGTAATTAACCATGCAGCTGCGATCGCTTGCAGAGTTTGGAGTTTAATTGAGTTCAAGCTTTGCACCATCCCAATCCCTACTACACCCCCAACAAGTGCGTGAGAGGTAGAAACAGGTAAACCTAACCGAGAAGCTAGGAGAATGGTAGTAGCGGTTGCAAGTTCTGCACAAAATCCACTACTGGGTTGCAAAGCAATGATGTTTTCGCCAATGGTAGCAATGACGTTTTTTCCCCAAATCGCTAAACCTGTAACAATCCCTGCGCCACCGACAACCAGAATCCACAAAGGAATATCAATACCATTTATCGGTACATTACCAGTTGTGTTGATATAAACGATCGCCGCTAAGGGTGCGATCGCATTTCCTACATCATTAGAACCATGTGCAAAAGCCACAAAGCAAGCACTCAGTAGCTGGAATCTACCGAATAATTTTTCGACGGGATTAGGGAGTATTGAATGCTGAGTCATGTATTCTTCCTCTGCACCCCTGCACCCCTGCATTTCCAGTTGTCGCCAACTAATTAAAGTCAGTCCGACTGCTGCTAATGCACCTGTGAATAAGGGAATATCGTAAGCAGGTAGATCAATACCAACTTTTTCGATCAAATAGTTAGTCAGAGGTTGCGTTAGCGAAGGTAGGACAATTACACCAAATACACCCACCAAAACCGCACTCAACCAAGGAATCCACTCTCTTAGCTGGGTGACTTGATTTGGTTGATCTAAAATCCAGCACTTGATTTGGCTGTAAAACAACGCAGCAATACTACCGCTAATTATTGGTGTGACAATCCAGCCGATGGTAATCATCCCAATTGATGACCAATCGATTGCACCTATACCCATTGCTACAGCACTAAATCCGGCGATCGCACCAACCACTGCATGAGACGATGACACAGGTAAACCTTTGGCAGTGGCAATTTGCAACCATACACCGCAAGATATTAATACTGTCACCATTCCCGTAACCAATAATTGAGGTGTAGCCGCAAATAAGCTAGGATTAGCAACTTTTGTGGCTAATGTTTCTGAAACTTCATGCCCAAACAAGACAGCGCCAGTAAACTCTAAAACTCCAGCAATGATGATTGCTTGTTTGAGAGTCACAGCTTTGGAACCAACAGATGTTCCCATTGCGTTGGCAACATCATTGGCACCAAGATTACAGGCAAAGTAAAAAGCTAGGATAGCAACTATAACTAATGTCATGGGCATGAATTGGGGTAGATGAATAGGAACTAGGAACAATTAGGCAATGTACGTGTTCATCATGAATATCTCTCCTCAGTTTGACTCCCATTGTGGGAGTCAATGACAAAATTAGCTATAAGTATTTTCTACGAGTTACCTTCTTTGCCCGGATCAAGGATAGATTAATATTTTGTATGTATCGGCAGAAGGGGCGATCGCTTGTTCTACGGCGGCTGGTAAATCTTTTAGCTGATAGCGATCGCTAATTAAGGCTGGTACGTCAATCCGCCGATTAAATACAATATCAGCCGATAACGCCTGAAGACGGTAGGAAGAACTGTAACTACCCATCAAATCAATTTCTCGGCGGTAAAGAATATTCGGATTGATAGGAATTTCTAATTCATCGGGAAACTCAGCGAAAAACAGTATTTTCCCCCCTTTACGGGTGCAGTCTAGTGCTTGAAAGAACGCTTTTTCACTAGGCACAGCCAGTAAGGTCACATCCACTCCTAGTCCATCGGTGAGGGCTTGAATTTTTGCAGTTAAATCGGGATCACGAGCATCAAAAGCTGCTTCTGCACCGACATTCAAGGCTTTTTCAATTCTAGAGGGTAGTAAATCAGTGGCGATCGCTTTTGCCCCAAAATACTTCACCAACATCACAAACATTAACCCAATGGGGCCTGCTCCTGTAACTAATACAGTTTGTCCAGGGGCAATTTGGGCTTTTTTCACCGCCTTGAGACAGCAATTAGTTGGTTCAACAAAACTCGCTTCTTCAAAACTAATATCATCGGGGATGGGAATTAATCCGCCATTCTGCACAATATGTCCTGGGACTTTCACATACTCCGCAAAACCCCCACCACTAGCGTTAAACCCAGCTGTGGTAGAGATATTTTTGTAGACATTGCACATCGAGAAATTTTCATTTAAACAGTAAGCGCAACGCATACATGGTATGTGGTGCATCACCGCTACCCGTTGTCCTACTTGCCAACCCCTGACTTCCGAACCTACTGCGGCTATTTTTCCCGCAGTTTCATGGCCAAATATGCGCGGTGGTTCATACAGTGGATAACGAATTTTTTTTATATCTGACTGACACAACCCTACTACTTGTACCTGCACTAGCACTTCATCTGCTTCTAGGGTGGGTACGGGGATTTCTTCGTAGGAAAGTTTATTTACGCCTCTAAATACCTGTGCTTTCACGTTGATTTTTTTTCATCGCTCAACGATCTTAGATGTAACATTAGCTGTCAACGTTGAGCTATAAACTTTCGGATTTTTGCTTTCCCGGTTTTGATATTTCTTGCTCTAAGCTTTGAGCAAAGATTTGGAATGCTTCAATATCAGCCGATGAGAGGTATCCACCAATCCCTCCATTCTCACATCTGAGAATTTCACCTCGGTTGTCTTTAGAAGTAATTGTTAAAATTTTTTGGTTACACCAAAGCCTATACCGTTTACCTTCTAAGCATCTACCACCCTCTTTTGCTGGTCTGCCTAGCTGATCTAAAGCTTTCTTGGCTATTTGCAAAATGCTATTGCCATACTCATAGCAGCGAATAGCTCTAGCAAAGTTCGGTACTTGATTATTTTTTTCTAGCTTGTTCAACAATTGGGCAACACTGACTGGTGGATTTTCTAAATCTTCAGATTGCTGCTGAATGACTTGAAACATTTTTTCTGGAAAATGTTCATCAAGGTAAACCAAAAAATCATCAGGATGCCAAGCTTCAATACCCCAAGGAGCTAGAGCCTCTACGGGAAAGTCTTTTAAGTTAGAAGTAACTATGACATCTGCGTTAGCAACTATAGCAGCTGCGACAACATGGCGATCGCCAGGATCATTTGTCATTGCCGCTACTAAATGCGATGGTAGAAGTACCATCGCTTCTGGAAAATTTTTCTTGAGTTCCTCCTGAAAACGTACTGCCTTAGCATCTGTCATTCTTCCTTTCTTTACAAGGTTGCGAGTGGCACCTTCTAAAATTTCTTGTGAAAAATAGATTTGGTAGATTTCTGCCTCAACAGCACGCAGTAAGGTATCACACAAAGGCATGGGGTAGATGACACAAGAATCCAAAACAACGGAGAGAGATTTCATTTTTATTGGTCTATTTCGCTACTCTGTTCATCATAAAATCCCTCTTCTTGCAAAAATTGAGTTAGTTGTTTTAAGCCTTTCCTACGCTTAACATCCCTTTGCTGTTTATAGTTCATCAAATCCTCAAAACGAACACGTCTATGTGTTCCTACTCTAATGTAAGGAATTTGCTCCTGATCTAATAACTTGATCAAATGAGGACGAGATACGTTTAGAAAGTCTGCTGCTTGTTGTGTAGTCAGTTCTTGCTCCTGAATTGCTATTGATACTACTTTGCCTAATGCCATTGCATGAACAACTTGACGCAACACCTGATAGATTGAATCTGGAATCGTAATTGCTTCGCCAGTTGCTCCTAATAATTGTGGTTGAACACCTTCACGCTTGAGAATACGTTCCAGTTGCTGGATAGATTTAGTTTCTTGTTCTGGAGCCATCACTGACTCTAAAGGCTGATTTTGCTTAGGTATGGTAGCCATTTTGGTCATCTTTGATGTGTTTCTAGATATTACTATAATATAGTTTTAAATTACATAAACGCAATATCCGAAATAAATATTAGTGGTAAAAGAGAGACAATCACATTTGAAATGATGCTGTTAAAGCTACCGCCAGAGCATCTGCGGCATCGTCTGGTTTGGGAATAGTCTCTAAATTCAACTCTCGCGCTACAGCTGCTTGGACATCAGATTTATCTGCATTGCCATATCCAGTCAGGGCTTGTTTAATTTGTGCTGGAGTAAATTCTAGATATGGTAGGCGATGTTGTCCCAAAACTAACATCAATACGCCTCTGGCTTGTGCCACAAGAATAGTACTTGACATACGATAAAAGAACAGCTTTTCGATCGCAACTAAGTCTGGTTGTAATTCCTGAATCAGGGTGTGCAAATCGTCAAACAAGGTACACAGGCGCTGACCCATTTCTGCATCTGCTGAGGTTCTAATTACCCCAAAGTCCACCATATCTACCGTTGTGTCCTGTATCTTGCTAGGGCTTTGTTTGCAAGTAATTGCGCCAAATCCTAAAATGGCTAATCCAGGATCAAAACCTAAAATTCGTTTTTCCATTAAACTAACTTTGACCAAGCCAGGGTATTGTTTTACTGAGCAGAACTTACGTAAAAAGGTTATTTGTTGAGACTGGGGTATTAAAGGTTAAGGATATAGGGTTATCAGGGTTTTGCTCACTTACATCCCACACCCCTATAACCCTTGTCCAGACTGGCAACTTTGATGACTTATTGTAAGTCTCAAAGCATTTAAATATTTAATAATGACACACTTGGTGTTAAAACCAGGTAGTGTAGATGTTCTTTTATTCATTAGTTTGTAGCACTGCTTTAAATCAGGTATGTCAATTGGTTTTCTCAGACAAGCCCTCAACGCCCTGCAACAGCAGTCGCGCAGCCGCACATCTCACCGGGTTAACCAGTGGTTTAAGTGGTTATCTCCAGGACTCTCAGTCAAACGCTGGTTACTTATCAGCGTTGGTGGTGTATTTTTGGCAAGTTTGGGGTTAGCTATATGGGTGAAGTTGACCCCAATTTTTTGGCTGTTGGAATTGTTGAGGGGTTTTCTGGGAGTCATTACCAACATCTTACCCAACTATATCAGCGGCCCTTTGGTACTGCTGGGCGGCTTACTTTTGCTGTTGTGGGGACAAACCCGCACTGTTGGCTCAATTACTCAGGCGTTTCAAAAAGAAGGTGAAGCAGAACTAATAGATGTTCTGTTAGCCCATCGGCGCTTGTACCGTGGGCCAAAAATTGTAGTCATTGGCGGTGGTACAGGACTTTCAACTTTGCTACGGGGACTGAAAACTTATAGTGCTAATATTAGTGCGATCGTCACTGTCGCTGATGATGGCGGATCTTCTGGGCGGTTGCGTCAAGAATTTGGTGTGCTACCTCCCGGAGATATTCGCAATTGTTTAGCAGCATTAGCAGATGAGGAAAAGCTATTAACTGAATTATTCCAATATCGCTTTCGGGCTGGCGATGGTTTGACTGGTCACAGCTTTGGCAATTTGTTTTTAACTGCTATGAGTGATATTACTGGCGATTTGGAACGGGCTGTGGCGGCTAGTTCCAAAGTATTAGCAGTGCGGGGACAAGTTTTGCCAGCAACTCTGAGCGATGTTCGCTTGTGGGCAGAATTAGCAGATGGCCGCCGGATAGATGGGGAATCGAGCATTCCCAAAGCTGGTGGTAAAATAGTTAAAATTGGCTGCACACCAGCTAATCCACCAGCCTTACCCGCAGCAATTAAAGCAATCAAAGATGCTGACTATATTATTATTGGGCCGGGTAGCCTTTATACCAGCTTGATTCCTAATTTACTAGTACCAGAAATTGCGAATGCGATCGCCGCCACCAAAGCCCCCCGCATCTACGTCTGCAATATTATGACCCAACCAGGAGAAACTGAAGGATATACTGTTGCTGACCATATCAGAGCAATTGATGCTGCTTGTGGTCAAAGACGGTTATTTGATGCTGTATTGGTACACAAAAAATCACCTTCTCCCCAGTCAATCATTCGCTATGCCCAACAAAATTCTCATCCGGTTTTCTTAGATAGAGAAGATGTATCGTTATTAGGGCGACGGGTTGTTTTAGCTAATGTATTATATGAAGATGAAACTGGTGTTGTACGTCACAATCCCCAAAAACTAGCTAAAGTGTTGTTGCGGTGGTACAGTGGCACACATCATGGAAAATGATAATTAGTCCCAAGTTAATAGTCAAAAATCCATAGTGAGTAAATAATTGACTATTGAGCAATAATGAAAATTTTTCTTGCAGATGTACAAGCAACCCTAGATTTGGGCATAAAACTAGGTCAAACTTTGACTCCAGGTAGCGTTATTTTGCTAGAAGGAGACTTAGGCGCTGGTAAAACTACACTGGTGCAAGGCATTGGTCAAGGTTTAGGAATTACAGAATCAATTGTCAGTCCGACTTTTACTTTGATTAATGAATACACTCAAGGACGCATACCTCTTTACCACTTGGACTTATATCGCTTAGAAGCACGAGAAGTTGCCGCTTTAAATTTAGAAAGCTATTGGGAAGCTAGTGAAATAGAACCAGGAATTGTAGCGATAGAGTGGGCTCAAAGAATGCCTTACCAGCCAGATATTTATCTGCGTCTGCGATTAACAAATGGAGACAATGGTAATCGTCAGGCCGAGATCATACCACTGCATTGCAATATCAACGAATTATTTGGTTGATAGTATACAGTTTTTCAAGTGCGATCGCTTTACCCACTGACTGAGATGCTGTGTAAACTGGCGATCGCTATAGGATTCGACTCTTACCTGATTAATACTTTAACTATCCGCATCACTAACTGTACAAGTTGGTATTATGGGTAGGCAGAAGTTGTGTAGATTATCCCACCCAAAAGAAGTGTGAGCGACAAAACTTGCCGCTCAAAATTCATACTTCATTGCTGTAGGTTGAGAGGATTTTCTGGATGTGGTTCCATTAACTGAACTACAAGGACTAGTGTCCTAACCAAATCAGCCTCGCATTTTGATGACACTACAAAATTTTGCCGATAGCCGAGGGCGGATAATACACTCGTTCTATCTACCACTACCGCGTTCATCGAAGAAATTGACTAACATTACTGCCTTCATTATTCAAAAATCAATGAAATACTTTGCAATAGGAATTTGGCCTTGATTGACATTTACTAGCTACTGCGTTTAGCTAAGTTGGGCGTATGCTCGCAGATAATATTGCTGTAGATGTCGGTAATATTTAGTCAAAGCTTTTGAATGAAACAATCCTTTGGAGAGTGACATCTAGCAAATTGCCAGATTTTTTGAGTGCAGGCACTCAAGGTAAATTACATTCAAATTAGAAATGACTTTAATTTTTTGTCTAGGGAATCATCTTTCTGAGAAGGCTCATGTACAGATGACTTTCATTTAGCCAGTAAATACTGGTACATTTGTTTGATATACTTGTATTCTGTTTTCCTTTGTACCTTCCTTTGATTAACTCAGTAAATTGTTTCTTTTAGTGTGTTTAATTGGATGCTAGTTTTTTAGTTCTAACTCCGTTTGCATTGCTGCTGCTGGCTTTTAAAGCAGCAACTGGATAGAAAAAATCAATCAGCCGTGTAAAAAATAGGTTTTAAGATCGTCCAAATTAACTGCATATAAAATTTATATATGTATAAAACTGAGTTTTCACAGAAATTTGCCCGTTTACTTAACCCTATTAATTCTCTTCATTTTTTAGCTGAAAAATCCGGATAGTTAAACACAAAAGACTAGTTGAGAAAGGTTAAAAGATTGACGATCACCATCGTCATCGTGTCATCTATCCATTGACTTAGTATTCCCAAGTTAAAACGAGGATCTGCAATTAAAAAGTAATTAATGATCAAATTATGAGATAAAGTAATTTAAATAAGTATTTTTAAAAGAAAATCTTATATTCACACTGATAACTCTTGATAAAGCCTAAATATTTTTAACCAAGTAACATAGTATTTATACGATTTTAATTCGTATAAACACTCAATTTTTCTCTTCAAAATCTCAATGCTAGTATTTATACGTAATCAGGACTTACGCACCCAGGTTATGTGTTGAGACTGAGTTTAAGGGGTAAGAGTAAACATTAACACCCCTATACCCTTGTCTCAACCCTTGATTTTTCGTTTTCTTATGTAAGTCCTACTAAAGTAGGGCAGTTGAGTTCGGTAGTCATGACAAAAAATTTAAAGCTTGACCGCGCACGTCAGTATTGACCTGATTATGTTCATAAACAACCTGTCCCCCAACAATCGTAGTTACAGGCCAACCGGTGAGGTTCCAACCTTCAAAGGGACTCCAACCACATTTAGTTAACAATTCTTCGCGGCGAACTGGGCGGTAAGCATCCAAGTCTACTAATACTAAATCAGCATCGTAACCAGGGGAGATCGCTCCTTTGTTGGGAATCCGATATGCTTGTGCCACAGCCTGCGACATCCAGTGAGCAACTTGAGCTACAGTACATTTGCCCTCCATTGCCGCAGTTAACATCAAAGGTAAAGAAGTCTCAACCCCCGGCATACCTGAAGGCGTATTGGGATATTCTTGGGCTTTTTCTGCCAAGGTATGGGGTGCGTGGTCTGTGGCGATAAAATCAATCACACCATCACGTAAAGCTTGCCAGAGAACTTGATTATCGTGGGGCGATCGCAATGGTGGATTCATCTGGGCTAAAGTGCCAATATCTTGATAGGCACTGGTATTTAATAACAAATGCTGTGGTGTCACCTCAGCCGTTACCCAACTGGGCTTATCTTGACGCAACAACTCTGCTTCTTCGGCTGTGGAAAGATGTAAGATATGTAGCCGACGCTGATATTTTTTAGCAAGATTTAAGGCTTTTTGTGTGGCTAAAAGGGCAGCTTGATTATCTTGAATTTGGGAGTGAATTGCTGGGTCATGAATGCCAGCAAATTCTTGTCGCCTTTGGTTAATGCGTTCTTGGTCTTCGGCATGAACGGCAATTAAGCGATTTCCCTGAGCAAAAATAGCTTCTAAGACTGCATCTTGGTCAACAAGTAGCTGACCGTGCATCGACCCCATAAAAATCTTAATGCCGCATGTCGGCTGGGCTGTGAGTAAATCTGGCAGTATCTCTGCCGTTGCCCCAATAAAAAAGCCATAATTCACTACAGATTTACTAGCAGCACGTTGGAGTTTGTCATCTAATGCTGCTTGGGTAGTAGTCAGAGGGCGGGTATTGGGCATTTCTAAAAACGAAGTGACACCACCTTTAGCACAGGCACAACTGGCGGTAAACAAGTCTTCTTTATGTTCTAGTCCTGGTTCACGAAAATGGACTTGCGGATCGATAACGCCTGGCAACAAAGTTAACCCTTGTGCGTCAATTTCTCTGGTTGCAATGGTAGCAGCAATCTCTGGTGCCACTTCCATGATAAGGCGATCGCGTGTGAGTACGTCCCCAACCATGAATTCACCATTGGGTAGAACAATGCGAACGTGGCGAATTAATAAACTTTGTGAAGATAACATGGAGTTAAAAATAATTACTCAAGGAGTTATGTGTTACTGAGAACTCTGATTTTAGGGTAAACTCTGTGGCGTTTTTGATGTTTAATTTTTGCAGCTGATTAAAAAAAAGTTTATTTTTAACTTATGAATCTGTCTGTGAAGATGTTACAACCAGCGTAGAAAACCTAATTCTCCCGTTAAAATTTACAAATAGAGTCTCCTTGAGCTAGTTAATTCCTACACTTTTCCTTACTTCAGTACTTTCATGCAAAATCAAGTGTCTGATCAAAATTCTAATCAAAAACCCGATAATTCCTGGATTGCCGAGCTAGGTAGAACAGTTGTATTAAGTATTGTTCTTGCCCTTGGTATTCGTACTTTTGTCGCCGAAGCTCGCTGGATTCCGTCTGGCTCTATGGAACCCACTTTGCATGGTACCCAAAACCAGTGGGAAGCAGACAAGATTATTGTTGATAAGTTGAAGTATAAGTTTGCCAAGCCCCAACGAGGAGATATTGTCGTTTTTTCCCCCACTGACGAACTCAAAAAAGAACAATATCAAGATGCTTTTATTAAACGTGTAATTGGCTTACCAGGAGAAACAGTCGAACTGCGGGATGGTAAAGTCTATATCAATAACAAACCTCTCGCCGAAGAAAACTATCTGAGTTCTAATCAGCGTACAGTAGTTGATGTTTGCACTTCGGGACAACAACCAGCTTTTTTGTCAGCCCCTCAGACCATACCACCAAATTCATACTTGGTATTAGGTGACAACCGTAATAGTAGTTACGACAGCCGTTGCTGGGGTGTTGTACCTCGTGACAATATTATCGGCCGGGCTGTACTGCGCTTTTGGCCACTAAATCATGTTGGTGGTATTGATAAATCACCCTTGTATCCATAACCGAGTCATCCTGGAATGCCATACCTAGCCAAAATCTTAATTTACCCGATTAAGTCACTAGATGGGGTAGAGGTGCCACAAGCCGAGGTTTTGTCTAGTGGCGCATTAAAGGGCGATCGTGAATTCGCCATTTTTGATGCAAAAAATAAATTTGTTAATGGTAAGCGTCATCCCAAAATTCATTTACTGCGGGCGTATTACCCAAGCCCCTTTGGAGAAGCGCAATTTAGCATTTCCAACAAAATTCTCTCTCTAAAAATTCCCAACTATAATTTGCCACAAGTTTTTAATTTAGATGTAGAAAAACAAACATTAGCCACCACTTTAAGTGATTTTTTTGGGTTTCCTCTTACCATAAAGCAAAACTCATTGATGGGCTTTCCTGATGATACAGACTCTCCTGGGCCAACAGTAATTAGTACAGCAACTTTAACAGAAGTAGCTTCTTGGTTTCCTGGTATAAGTGTTGACGAAATGCGCCGTCGTTTACGTGCCAACATCGAAATTGCAGGTGTACCTCCTTTTTGGGAAGATCAATTATTTAGGGAAGCTGGTAAATTAGTCTCCTTTAGAGTGGGAAATGTGCTGTTTTATGGAGTCAACCCATGTCAGCGTTGTATAGTACCAACACGCCATCCTGACTCTGCCACAGCTTACCCAAATTTTCAAAAAATCTTCATCTATAAGCGACAATTAACATTGCCAGAGTATGTAGATTCATCATATTTTAATCATTTTTATCGGTTGAGTGTGAATACCAGATTGCCTGCATCAGAATCTGGCAAAACGTTGCAAATTGGCGATAAAATTGCAATAACTTCTGACATATTTTAATAAAATTTAAATTTTACTAAAATAAATAAGGCGTTGCATAAATGCGGGATGAAATCATAAAATTATAATTTTCAAACTCTTGCTCTTTGCGCCTTTGCGCGGCAGTCGCTACCCTGCGGGAACGCTTTCAGCGAACAAGTCGGGAAACCCGCCCAACGCGCTGCCTTGCCTTTGCGTGAGACAAAAATCATCCCCTCAATCAGCAACGCCATAAATAATTCCATTACTCTTAAGCTAATATGCAATTTTGCTTACCAGCACCATTTGAATATTTATTCTCAGCCTTGTAGTTGCAAGTGCAATGATTGTAGAGTAATTTACTGAAAATATCTAAATTCAACTTTTATCCCAGAGAATTGGGTAAATAAGTGTTAATTGCTGATTTTGGCTAAACATTCCTTTTGATCTATCACCGAGCTAGATTTAGATAAACTTAGGTGCTATGGCAAGGCTTGGGAATTTAGTATAATCATGAATCTGTCTATGCTATGTATGCGTAGAACTTGGCAAAAGTAAATCTTTATACTAAAAATAGTAATATCGTTTGAGGTTTTGAACCTTACAAATGGTAATAACCCTGATCAAAACATGTTTTTGATATGACTTGAGTTGTCAAAAATTGGAGTTAGGGAAAAATTCAGCAAAAATGTCATCCCAAATTCAGTTTGCTAAATCGTTTAACCTCCTCATTACCAAAGTTTATGGCAAAATACCTATGATATTAGTTATATTTAAGTTTTTTGTCTTGCAAATGAGTTTGATGATCAATCTGTTAGCTGATCTCTAAATTCCAAAACAGAATACAGTAATCAAAAGTTAGCTACGCAGCAAGAAAACGCGAAATTACTGAATTAAAAGATGATGCTTGTAAAGCAAGCAAAATGCTCATTTCACAAATATGCAGGGCAGAAAATGAAATCTGCAATCCCATAGGAAAGTATTTTAAGGATAAGATTACAATCAAATGTACCGAGCTTTAAAAGATTTAGCTAATAAATATCAGTTTAAGAAAATTATGGAATTGATTAGAAGCAAGACATAATGAATTACCAGCAGTTAGACCCGGATAAAAAAGATATCTTAATAATTGATGACAAGGCAGATAATTTGAGGGTTTTATCCTCTCTACTGGCTAGAAAAGGATACAACGTCCGTAAAGCTTTGAACTGGCAAATGGCCTTAACTGCTTGTCAAACAGTTTTACCGGATCTAATTTTACTCGATATTATGATGCCGGAAGTTGATGGTTATGAAGTTTGTCGGCGTTTTAAGAACTGGGATTTAACCGCAGATATTCCCGTAATTTTTATTAGTGCTTTAGATGATGTTTTCGATAAGATTAAAGGTTTTAGATTGGGGGGAGTAGATTATATTACTAAACCCTTTGAGTTTGAAGAAGTTGTGATACGTGTCCAAAATCAACTGGAGCTTCGAGAAGCACGCTTAGAAATCTTAAGACTTAATACGGAACTAGAAAAAAGAGTAAAATCTCGCACTTGGGAACTAGAAAATGCTCTCCAAAAACTTCAAAGAGAAATTTCTTCTCGGCAAAAACTGCAAGATAAATTGCTAGATATTGTTCTACATGATTCCCTGACTGGATTACCAAATCGAGTTTTGTTTTTAAGACAGCTAGGAAAAGCTCTCAACCTCGCTAGAGAAGATATAAAATATCAGTTTGCTGTACTGTATTTAGATTGCGATCGCTTCAAAGTTGTTAATGATTCCCTAGGTCATATTGTCGGAGATGAATTACTCATTTCTATTGCACGTCGTCTACAATCATGTCTCAACCCAGATGATACTCTAGCACGATTAGGTGGGGATGAATTTGGTATTCTTTTAGAAAATATTACAGATATGAATTCTGCTATCCAAGTGGCAGAATCCTTACTGCAAGAGTTATCTATGACATTTAAATTGTCTAGATATGAAGTATTCATGAATGCTAGTATTGGTATTAATTGGGGTAATAAAGATTACGAAAAACCAGAGTATTTATTGCGTGATGCTGACACAGCAATGTATCGGGCTAAAGCCCAAGGAAAAGGTAGATATAAAGTTTTTGACCCCGCAATGTATCAGGAAGCCATCCAACTCCTAGAAATAGAAAATGATTTGCGTAGAGCTATTGAACGAGAAGAACTAATTATTTACTATCAGCCCATTATTGACTTGCATACAGGTAGAGTGGCGGGATTTGAAGCTCTATTGCGTTGGCAACACCCAATTCGTGGTCTCATACTTCCTACAGAATTTATCCCCATAGCAGAAGAAACAGGTTTAATTAATGATATCGACATCTGGGTTTTACAATCAGCCTGTAATCAATTAAGAATTTGGCAAGCTCATCCAGCCATGCCAAAAAATTTAACTCTTAGTGTAAATTTAAGTGCGCGTCTTTTTACTCAAGCTAACTTAATTACACAGATTGATCAAATTATTAATAAAACTCAAGTAAATCCATCAAATTTAGAACTAGAAATTACTGAAAGTGTCATTATGGAAAATACTAATCTTGTCAGAGCAATTATTGAAGAAATTAAACAGCGTAATATTAAGTTAGTGATGGATGACTTCGGTACTGGTTATTCCTCTCTCAGCTATATACATAGTTTACCTTTAGACGCATTAAAAATTGATAAATCTTTTATTACAAGAATGCAGTTTTCTCAAAATAATATGGGATTAGTACCAACAATTATCAGTATTGCGAAATCAATGGGAATGACTGTGATTGCTGAAGGAGTAGAAGTTAAAGAACAAGTAGAAAAATTAAGAAGTTTAAACTGTGATTTTGCCCAAGGTTATCTTTTTTCTCAACCTCTGGCACAACAATTAGTCATTGATTTTATTGCATCGATGCCTCAGTGGTAAATATAGTTACCCGATTTGAGTTCTTATTTACTGGTGAAATCAGGGAATAGGCAAAAAGGAATAAAGCTATTAAAGTTACAATTGTTAATATAAAAACATATATCTTTATTTTTATTAGGAACAAGGGAATGTTTTACAGCAGTTCATTGACATAATCTGTCAAAAATGAGATTCTGGTTACTCAGAACATCAAGAATAGTGTCAACAAAATTTTTATTGATTAAAGACTACTATTTTCAGTTACATAAAAGCATAATAGAGATGTGACTGATTTGTTTGCCCCCTTACATTCTTTGGAAAAAGGTCACTGGTTCAAGCTGATTTGTGGAGCCAGCTACCAACACTTGCCAGCAGTCAGAAGTTTAACATTGGCCTACACTTTGGCCGGTGCTGACTGTATAGATGTGGCTGCTGATCCGGCGGTAATAGCAGCAGCCCAAGCAGCACTGCAAGTAGCTAAAACCCTGACAATGGAAGCGCAACAGCGAAGCTTCAACTATCAAGGTGGCTCACCTTTGTTGATGGTGAGCTTGAATGATGGTGAAGACCCGCATTTTCGTAAAGCTGATTTTGATGCCCTTCAGTGTCCCTCCGATTGTCCCAGACCTTGTGAGCGAGTTTGCCCGGCACAGGCGATCGCATTTAACCGAACACAAGATAATTTTGCGGGAGTAGAATCTCACAAATGTTACGGTTGCGGTCGTTGCATCCCAATATGCCCATACGGTATAATTTATAGTAGTTCTTATATGTCAACACCAGAGGCGATCGCGCCAATGGTAATTTCCACGGGAGTAGATGCCGTAGAAATTCACACCCAAGTAGGACGATTCAAAGAATTTCAAAAATTATGGCAAGCGATTTCACCTTGGGCTGAACAACTGAAGTTATTGGCGATCAGCTGTCCCGATGGCGAAGGCATGATTGAATACCTAAATGCAATTTATCAGCTAATTACCCCACGTCCGCACACCTTAATTTGGCAAACCGATGGTCGTCCTATGAGTGGTGATATTGGAGATGGTACCACCCAGGCGGCAGTCAAATTAGGACAAAAAGTTTTGGCAGCTAATTTACCGGGATATGTGCAATTAGCAGGTGGCACAAATAGCTACACCGTTGCTAAGTTAAAGGCAATGGGACTACTTAAAGAAGCCAGGGAGCAGGGGAGCAGGGGAGCAAGGGTGAAAGACTCTTCCTTCCCCTCCGCTCCTCTGCCCCTCTGCCCCTCTGCCTCAATTGCTGGAGTCGCATACGGGAGCTATGCCCGTGTATTACTGTCACCAATTCTCGAACAGCTGGAGAATAAGGAGGTGAATAACACCAGTGTCAAAGCGACTGTCCACCTGGAAGCAGAACCAGACTTATTGTGGGAAGCTGTAGCGCTTGCCCATTCTCTCGTTTCCCAGATCAAGTCACAGCAGGAGCGATAATCGCTCGTTCGTTATCTCTCAAAACGTCACTATAGAAAGCATGACGATTAAAGACGATCTCCAAAAGTTATTAGACATCTTGCCTCAAGACTTGCGACAAGTACTAGAAAATCATCCTCAGCGAGATAATTTAGTTGAAGTAGTCTTGGATTTGGGTCGTCGCCCAGAAGCTCGCTTTCCTAATCAAGCTGAGTATCTGAGTGAAATACCCGTAACTCAAGCACAAATAGATGATTGCATTCAGCGAGTCGGAACCTTTGGCGGAGATAATCGAGCAGGAATTGAGCAAACTTTGCATCGGATCAGTGCCATCCGCAACCGTAATGGTAAGATAATTGGCTTAACCTGTCGTGTCGGTCGTGCAATATTCGGTACTATTAGCATGATCCGCGATTTGGTAGAAACAGGTAAATCCATTCTGATGCTGGGTCGTCCAGGTGTGGGTAAGACTACTGCATTACGGGAAATTGCCCGTGTGTTGGCAGACGAGCTAAACAAACGAGTAGTAATTATCGACACCTCTAACGAAATTGCTGGAGATGGTGATGTTGCCCACCCTGCCATTGGTCGTGCTAGACGAATGCAGGTAGCGCATCCAGAACTTCAGCATCAAGTCATGATTGAAGCAGTGGAAAACCACATGCCAGAAGTCATTGTCATTGATGAAATCGGCACAGAACTGGAAGCTTTAGCCGCGCGTACCATTGCCGAACGCGGTGTGCAATTAGTAGGTACTGCTCATGGGAACCAAATTGAAAACCTGATCAAAAACCCCACACTTTCTGATTTGGTTGGTGGTATTCAGGCTGTGACACTGGGAGACGACGAAGCCAGAAGGCGCGGTTCGCAAAAAACGGTGTTAGAACGCAAAGCTCCGCCTACCTTTGAGATTGCTGTAGAAATGTTAGAACGACAGCGTTGGGTAGTGCATGAAAGTGTTGCTGACACAGTAGATACTTTGTTGCGTGGAAGGCAACCAAGCCCACAAACACGCACTGTGGATGATAACGGCAAAGTTGCAATGACTAGGCAGTTATCTGTGGTTAATGGTCGTGGCGGACAGTTAGCCAGTGGGGAAGAAACTTTTTCCTCCGGGCGACAACCTACTGGCTGGCGTGCATCCGGACAGATGGTAGCACTACCACCATTAACTGTAGAAAGAGAAAAGGCAATTGGACAAAGCGAGTTTGACCGCTTGCTAGAGGAATCCTTTAACTACTCCGACAGCATTGATTTCGCCCTGACGAAGAATGCTGGCCCCAACGGAGAAGATTTGCCACTGCACGTTTATCCTTATGGAGTGAGTCGCCATCAACTAGAACAGGTAATTAGCGTGTTGACTTTGCCTGTGGTATTGACAAAAGATATCGATAGTGCAGATTCAATTTTAGCATTGCGATCGCATGTCAAAAACCACGCTAAACTTCGGCAAGTAGCTAAAGCCAGACATCTACCCATCCACATGATCAAGGCTAGTACTATTCCGCAAATTACCCGTGGACTGCGGCGCTTGCTGAATATGGATGAACCAGAAATTGCTGATGACCGCGAACTGCAACTTTTTCTGCACAGCGGTAGTGATGACGAAATTGATGCCCTGGAAGAAGCTAGACTTGCGGTTGAGCAAATTGTGATTCCTAAAGGACAACCAGTTGAGTTATTGCCTCGTTCTCCCCAAGTTCGCAAAATGCAGCATGAGTTGGTAGAACACTATCGTCTCAAATCCCATAGCTTTGGCGAAGAACCTAATCGTCGCTTAAGGATTTATCCGGCATAATCTTAATTCAGGACTGACCCAGAAAGGTTAGTTGTTAAAACTGGGTGTTAGGGTTTAGTGATCATTTGATTTACTTCAACCCCTACACCCTGAATTTTTTTAACCATACAGATTGCACCAGCTGCTTTGTTGTAATTAAAGCCAGGCGAGCAATACAAAAAATTTTGTCAAAATTTGATATTTACACTGTGGGCATTGCTCATCATCATGGTGTAGCTTCTTCTTCTTCTCATACCCCTAAACTGAATTTCACACTTCAAACTTCATAATTCAAGATTTTTTTATAACTTTTTATACAGAAATATCCTGAAGAACACTAAAAAACTTTGTCAAAAGAAATATTGGTGTTAGTCAACAGATATACCATGAGTGACTTAAGTCTACTGATGCTAGGCGTATTGACAGCCGGGCAAACATCTCCACCGTCTAATTTACCAGAGCAGCCTGTAATTCAGTTAGAAAAAGGGGTACAGCAGCTAACAGAAGAGAATTTATCTCCAATTTCTCCACCTGCTGAAATCACATCACCTGAATTCATACAGTCTGAAAGCACTTCGGATGCAATTGCTCCGGAAGTAAATAACAAGTATCAAAATTTACTTAATAAAATTCATAAAAATAATAGTTGGCAAAATTCCGCCAACCAAGAACTACCAGCAGAAACCACACCACAACTATCACCATCTGTGCAACTACAAATTTCTCCAGAATCTCCCGCCATACCAGAGTTTTCTGACACATCTGATTCAGATGAGCAGATGTCTCAAGTGACATCAGTATCACAACTAGATGATGTGCAGCCCACTGATTGGGCTTTTAGTGCTTTACAGTCTTTAGTTGAGCGCTATGGTTGTATAGCCGGAAAAAACGAGAATTATTTAGGTAACAGTGCTGTAAACCGTTATGAATTTGCCTATAGTTTAAATGTTTGTCTCAATCATATTCAGGAATTAATTAATAAAAATCAAGCTAATAGCGTTAGTCAAGCAGAATTAGACCAAATACAAAGATTACAGACTGAGTTTCAAACTGAATTACAGGAAGTAATACAACGTATTGATGTTTTAGAAAATAAAAATGTTGAATTAAATTCTCATAAGTTTTCTACAACTACTAGACTATTTGGGCAAGCTATTTTTAGTCTTCAAGGAACAAATACGACTAATGTTGATTTGTTTCCTAGAGATGGTGTGCCAGAGCGTCAAGGTAAGACAAGTCTCACTTTTACGGATAGCGTACAGTTAACCTTAGCAACTTCCTTCACGGGTAAAGATTTATTAATTACAGGGCTATCAGCAGGAAATTTAGGTTCTAATGCCTCGTTAGTTTCTCACAACATGGGGCGATTGAGTTTTGAGTCAAATACAGATAATCAAGTAGTTCTTAATGACTTATCTTATCGGTTTTTACTAGCAGATAATTTGGGAGTTGTGGTGGGTTCGGCTGGGGTGAATGCAGCTACTACCTTTCGGGGAATTAACCCGTTAGAAGGTTCAGGAGATGGTGCAATTTCTCAGTTTGGTCAGCGTAACCCAATTTTGAATATTGGTAACGGTACTGGTGGTATCGGTTTTGACTGGGAAATTAGCGATCGCATCAGTTTGCAAGGTGTATATACTTCAGAAATTCCCAGTTTTCCTGGTAATAGCAATGCTGCTGGATTTTTTGGTGGTAGATATAGCGCAGGCGCACAACTCACTGTCGCACCCACCGATAATTTAGATATCGGCATAGATTACATATATTCTCATTCCCCCAACGATTTGCTCGGTACTGGTATTGGTGACGCGCAATTAATTTCACCATTTGCACCTAGTACAGCTTTTAATACTCATGCTGTTGGTGCTACGGTCGCCTGGCGTGTCAATGATAATTTGCAGTTAGGCGGTTGGGGTGGTTTTTCTTCATCTAAACCAGTAAATCTTGCTGGTAGTGTAGAAACTGCTAACTGGATGTTATTTGCTGCATTGCCTAATTTAGGTAGGGCTGGTAATTTGGGTGGTATTTTGGTTGGACAACCGCCAAAAATTACTTCGAGTAACTTACCCGATGGCTTCAATTTTCCTAACTTTTCCAATGGGGGAACGCCAGGAGGACGCAACGATACATCATTGCACGTCGAACTTTTTTATCGCGCCCAACTCAATGATCGTTTGTCTTTAACACCAGGCTTACTAGTTGTATTCAATCCCGATCATAATGCTGCTAACGATACTTTGATAGTAGGTGCATTGAGGGCGGCTTTCCGGTTTTGATTCCGTAATCATGTAAATGTAATCACAGGGGGCGAAACCCCTACTCCGTGTTGCCTTACTACTCTTGACTGTCAGCAATCTTTCCGCGTCTGTAAGTTAGATTTTCGACTTTTTAATCACGCAGTAGATTCCTCTGCGTGTTGTTTTTCATGAGCAAATTAAGGAGCAAATTTTTCATGCAATTCCAGTCATCAGCGACAAAGATAGGCTGTGCAGTTTTGGGTAGTAGTAGTTTAGCCGCAATGTTGATTGCTTTGGGAGGAAGTAGTGCTTCGGCTCAACTGATCATTCAAAGTACGGGTACAGTATCAGGTACCTTAGAACTGCCAAGTTTTAATCCGAATTTTAATAACTCCGTCACACGGATTGATACTGACTCTCAAGGAGTGTATCAACGTAACATAGGTTCTGCAAGTAAGCCCAATTATGTGCCTGTTTATAAGTCCGACTATGTGAAGGTACTAACACGCACTGATGGTAGTTTGCGTTATGTTGTTGACTTTAAGGGCATCCCTGTAATTTCCTTCAATGGTGTTTTGACTTCACCCGCGCTGTCTGGTGGTAAATTAACACCCTTTACTTATCAAGGAAAAATCCCTAACATTTCCTTTCAAGGTGTAGTTCAAGATGAGTTTGGCTTTGCCAAAGCTTACTACACTGGTGTTGTCACAGACCCAAAAACTGGACAGCAATATCAAGGTACTTTTCTATTGAATGGCCAAGGGCCAAGATATAGCGATCGCAATGGTGGTGAAAGTCCAACAGTTTTTGATTATAAGTCGGATATTCCCGGTACTACGCCAGATCCCACCCCCTATGAGATGAAAAATACTCCTTTGGTGAGGTTGACAATTACCGTACCTGCTGATGCTACTCCGATTAATTCCGGTGGTGGGACTACTCCAACTCCACCTGTTGTGAGTAATCCTTCTCCTTCCACACCAACTCCTTCTACACCTGTGCCTGTATCAGTAGATAGTGGTGCGATCGCTAAGGCTCCGATAACATCTAATCTTGGTGGAACATTTGCTCAATCTAGTCCATCACCCTCTAATGATTCTAATATGGAGTTCAGTAGTGGCTATTCTCTCAGCGCTAATCCCGTCAGTTTAGAAGTGTCTAGCGTCGAACCTAAGATTTGCGACCAAGAGTCCGTCAATTGTCGTCCACAAGTGACTGCGGCTAAACAAGCGATCGGCCCCCGCAGTCGAGTTTTGGTGCGTTAGCTACTGAGAAACATCAAATTTTTAATTTTTCGGGAATTGCTCTAGTGCAGATTGTATCCAAGAAACGACTAAAAAAATACGACCTCCTAGAGCAAAAATTATACTGGGAGTGTGAGTGGAAGTTTTGCCAGTCACTCTTCCAGATTTCTGTTAAATATATCCTTGATAATTTTCTGGTTATACTAGTACGAAAAGTAGAAAGTATGAAGTATGAAATGATTAAGCCTGTATAGTCCGCTTAAGGTTTTTAGTGAGTACTATCTTTATCCACCCGATGTAGGCTTTTTACAGCCCGACAGAGCATACATAAAGTATCACAGCTAATTTTTGCCTAACTTATCAGTCCACCACAGAAGTTAAGACTAAAGAACGATATTAAATCAATCACACATCTTGCAAGTGAGCATTTATGAAAGGGGAATTGATTGAATTGATAGCCAGAGTTGTACAGGTCTTGCGAATCAACATGAATTGGATGACTTGGAACCTGTTTTTGGCTTTTATACCTTTAGCTTTAAGTGTTTGGTTGTTCCGCACAAAACGGGGACGTTCTTGGGTTTGGTGGTTGGGATTTATCGTATTCTATGCTTTTTTACCAAATGCGCCTTATCTATTAACCGATGTCATTCACCTAATTGACGATATTCGGACAATCCAATCAGTGTGGATGATTACTTTGGTATTAATTCCGGTTTATTTGCTGGTAATTTTTGCTGGCTTTGAAGCTTATGTTATATCTTTAATAAATTTAGGCTACTATTTACACCGCATTGGCAAAAGCCACTGGATTTTTAGGATTGAATTAATTACTCATGCTCTTTGTGCTGTTGGGATTTATTGGGGCAGATTTTTACGTTTCAACAGTTGGGATTTTATTACTCAACCGGATGCCTTATTGACTAAAGGTGTCGAGGAACTTTTGGGTAAACAGCCTTTAGTACTGATAACTATTACATTTGTGATTCTTCTCGGTTTGTATTGGATGATGAAACGAGTGAGTTTAGGTTTTGTGAATCCATCAGCACAAGGGATAGCAGTCCAGCCAAATTCGCCTAATACAGATACACCCAATGTGGGATAAATGCAACTTCTTGCTCAAATTGTTGGTAGCAAGGTTTATGCTATGGAACTAGAAAAAATGCCAAGTCAGTTAGAAGTAGCAGGTATTTTCCGATATTGATGGTTTTTGTAGTGTTGTATACAGTTGAACAAGCTACATACAATACTTATGCTGAATAATCTTCGTGCTTTGTTGAGTCCATCTCTGATCGGTCTAGCTGTTTTTAGCCAGATGGCTGTATTTGCCCAGTCAAGTAGTGCAGAAACTATTACTGGGCAATTAGGTAATGTTAGTGCAGAAATAACTTATGACAAACCAGAGGAATATCAATATAAAAATGTCCGTTTGCAGATTAGCCGCGCAGGTAAAGTTGTTTTAGATCAAAAACTGCCCCAAGAAAGTGAATATGACCGACCTGTTGGCGGTATATACGAAAAAGAAGATAAGTTGCCCATACTAGATTTAGACGGTGACAAAGAACCAGAAGTAGTTACCGATTTCTTTACAGGCGGCGCACATTGTTGTACTTATTCTTTAATTTATCGCTACGACAAAAAATCCCAAAAATATACTCAAATTCGCCATGATTGGGGTAATGGGGCTTATCGACTCAAAGATTTAGATAAAGATGGTATCGTAGAACTTGAGAGTCAAGACGATCGCTTTGCTTACGCATTTACAGCTTATGCGGCTTCTGCCTATCCACTGCAAATTTGGCAATATCGTCAAGGCAAAATGGTTGATGTGACTCGCCGCTATCCCAAGTTAATTTATAGCAATGCTTCTGAGTTATGGAAAACTTACACCGAGATTCGTCAACAAGGTAATGACGGTAAAGGATTTTTAGCTGCATATTTGGCAGATAAGTATTTGCTGGGTCAGGGAGAAGATGGTTGGAAACGAGTCCGACAAGCTTATACCAAAAGTGACCGCAACCAATATTTTGCTGATTTACGTAAGTTTTTCCGGGAAACTGGATATATTAAGTAAGATTTTATGGCTGGCTGATGTGACGGCGTGCTGCTGCTAAGATTAACCGATGTTCAGCACGAGCGATCGCTTGATATGTCCGTTCTACTGCTTCCGGTTCTACAGAAATTGATGTGATACCCCATTCCACTAGTTGGTCAATAATTTCGGGATATAATGCCGGTGCTTGACCACAGATGGAACAGGGGATTCCCTCATTTTTGGCCATTTGAATTAGTTGAGCGATCGCACTCATCACCGCTGGATGGCGTTCATCAAATGTTTTTGTTAGCTGTCCTTCTTCTCGATCTACTCCTAGCAACAGTTGGGTGAGGTCATTTGTGCCGATGGAAATTCCCTGAACTCCAGCTTTGATATACTCTGGGAGTAAAAATAATACACTAGGTACTTCTGCCATCATCCACAATTGAAATTGTGATACCTGAGTTAAGCCAATTTGCTCAACTTTGTGGCGACAAAAGGTAAATTCAGCGACATTCCGCACAAAGGGTAACAAAAGCCGGAGATTGCTGTAGCCAGCTTTCTGCACATTAAGTAAGGCTGTTAGTTCCAACTCAAAAACAGCGGGATTGCTGACATAACTCAATGTGCCGCGATCGCCCAGGATAGAATGTGGTGCAGATGGTGAAGTGTGAGTTAATGATGAAAACTCCGGGAATCGCCAATCAAGAGAGCGATAAAACACTGGTCGGGGTGTAAAAGCCCGCACAAAGTTGATAATTTGCTGTGTCCATATCTCCAACAGTTCAGCCCGACGACCACTCAACAGCCAATTATGAGGATGTTGCCCTTCGAGTATATTTAATAACATTAATTCTGAGCGTAACAATCCCACACCATCGACAGGTAAGTTTTGCGATCGCTCGATTAAGCTAGGCTGACTCAGGTTTACCAATAGTTGAGTAGCAATGATGGGTAAATGAGGGCTAACAAGGGGATGGTTTGATGAAAAAGCAGAGATAGGGGAATTAATTTCTTGATTTTCTCCATTTCCGGCTTTACTTTCTCTCAGGCGATAAACTTCTCCTCTGTCGCCATCTACCAGCAATTGTTCTCCGGTTTGAATTAAGACTGTAGCATCTTTGGCGCTAACAACTGCGGGAATACCCAATTCTCTCGATAAAATCGCTGCATGGCTAGTCAATCCCCCTTGTACTGTAACAATCGCCACAACTTTGTGCATCAAAGTTAACCAATCAGGTGCGATCGCTGGGACGACGAGAATGACTCCTTGGGGTATTTGCTCAGGTTTTTGTAGCGAATTAATCACATAAGCACTAGCTGTTACCCTTCCTGTGGCTGCGCCTAGCCCTTTGATTAACTGTAAATTGGGAATTGCCGATAGGGGAGTGTTAACCTCTGTAATATGGATTTGAGACACTGAATCTGCTGCTGCAATACTCCACTGGAAAGTAAAACTGTTACCCAGTTCACTGACTAGTTGATTCCCCAAAGCTATGACTTGTTGCAAATTTTGTTCTGGTAGCGCATATTGTTTTTGTGCTTCTTCTGGTAGTAAATTAGCAATTAGACCAGTATTTTCATCAATGATTGCTGACTGGATTGGTGCTTGCTCGGCTGCTGTTGTACCATCATCAAGACGATAAGCCAGTATCTTATTACCCAAATGTCGTTCTAAGACAATACCTGTTTCTTGCTGGATGTAGTATAAATCTGGCAAAACTTCACCCCTGGTAAGTGCTACACTTAGTCCCCAAGTTGCTTCAATTGTCCACCCAGCAGAATTAGCCTGAAGTGAGCCACTGGCGATCGCATTTTGTATTGGTTGGACTAACACAGCCAAATTCACATTTTGCAGATCAATTCCCATGCGTTGCCAATACAGTAAACTTCTAGCGCGAAATAACTGACTCCAGATGCGCTTTAATCCTACAGCGATCGCCTCCTCATCACAATAACAAAAGCTTGCCTCCAACAACCCAGATGTATTTCCTACCCCTTGTGCAGTATCCCCAACTGACAATGTTGGTTGCAAAATCAAATATTTAGCCTGCCATTCTCTCGTCGCTGCTAAAATTGTCCTCACCCACTGTGGCGGTACAGTTGCACCTACTATTTCTTGGCGCAAGCGACTAGCTACCAGCTGAAGCTGTCGCCAATTAGCTACATCTAAATGCAATGAAGAATCTGGTAAGTCTGCAACTAAGGACTCTGAACTGTTGATAGTTTCTAAAAATTGCCGCAAAACTTCTGCTGAAACCACAAAACCAGGTACTACAGGGTAGCCACGCTGCATGATTCTGCTTAAGTAAAATGCTTTGTCACCTACTTTGGTGCGGTCTTGTAGTTTAATTTGGTCAAGCCAGTAGACTTTTTCCACTCACGTTATTTTTTATTAGTTGTCAATTTGCTACTACAGGCTTTTTCTCTCGGCCAATATTTTCAGGCTATTGACTAAATTATCTGCCGAGAGAAGTTCTTGCTTGTCTATTATTTAAGATTCGTTTGACTTAGTTAAGAGTTAATTTTTTATTCCACGATGTCTGGTAATAATCTCACCCCTTGGCTAATTGATATTTCTGTTGCAATAGTCATAGATAAAACTCTAGACAGGTATATAGCCTTCAAGTATTGAGTTTATGACTAAACTTAGCAGTTTGAGTTAAAATTATACTTACTAATCAGTTTTAACACTCAAATAGCTAGTCCATCAGTTTGAAAGTTATGTAGTTAGTGCAGATCATTAATATTGCCATAAATTTTCATCCAAATTCCATATCATCTGCCTAAATATAGAACTACACTGAATACATCTGATTATCCAAAATTATCATGATTGGCTGGTAATCAATCATTGTCTTTAAATTCTCCAGAACATCTGGCCTTTTAGTGAAATTAATCAAACTAAGCCAGAATATTTTTCCCCAATAATTTATACTCAGCGCTGTTGCTTGATAGCAATACCCATCAAGTTGGGACACAGAAATAGTACCAAATATCTTTTACTCAACTCTAATTACCAGCAGCAATGGCGTTATTTTTAAGTTAGAGTAACATATATTACTTTATATATATATCTAAAAACAGAATTGTTAAATACTTACTACTTTCCACCAAATGATTGGCTGAATACTCTTTTTAGACTTTGCCTAGCTTTACTGTTAGGCGCAGTTATTGGGATAGAACGTCAAATTAGACGTAAGCCAGCAGGTTTAAGAACGCACACATTGGTTAGTTTGGGTTCAGCCTTGTTCACTCTTATACCTTTGCAAACAGGTATGTTAGGGGCCAGTCCTGATGCTCTGAGTCGGGTAATTCAAGGTATCGCCGCAGGTGTAGGATTTCTTGGGGCTGGAGAAATTTTTCGAGAATCTTCCCAAAAATCACAGCAACTTGAAGTTCACGGACTGACATCAGCCGCAGCGATTTGGGTTTCAGCCGCATTAGGAATTGCTGCTGGGTGTGGTTTATGGCAATTGGGATTAATAGCTGCTTTATTGACAATTTTAGTGCTGAATCTGTTTAAGAAATTAGAAAATAGTTAAGTTTGCACTGGGTCATTTATTAAATAAGGCTAATGCTTGAGTAAAAATTTCTTCTTCGGCTCTAGTTTCTAAGATTAATTTAACTAAATATATAAATTCCCAATCTGTTTGGTTATCAGTTTCAATAGTTTTACTAGCTGCGTAAAAACTCACATCATCAGTACACAACTCATTAGTATTACCTGTTTGTAATTCTGGTCTTCTGATATCCCATGAGACTGTTTTACCACGCAAGGTAAATTGAAACCAGATTATTTTTTCATACTCAAATTCAAAAAAAACATCAAAATAAGGTTCTTCACCTTGCAACCAAATTTTTTTATAGCCCTCTTTCCGTCTTTGTTTTAAGAACTTTTGCTCAATTGCTCGTAGTGATGCACCTAATGATGCGATTTCCTGTGGCTCTAATTTGTGATTAGTTTTTTGCATAATTGAAATGTCATTGTCATTTGCCACTTGTCAATAGTCATTCGTCAATTCTCACAATGACAAATGACTATTGACTAATTCATGAATATCTCTCCTGCTTTGACAAACAGAATTTGAGAAGAATTTAACCACTGAGCATCAAAAGAACTCAAGTGAGTTGTGGTAATTAAAGTTTGAAAACGGTCTTGAATCGCATCAAGCAATTGATTTTGACGATATGGATCTAATTCAGCCAGGACATCATCAAGCAACAACAGTGGCGGCTCTTTAACCACTTCTTCAATTAGCTGTAATTCTGCGAGTTTTAAGGCTAAGACTAAGGTACGTTGCTGACCCTGAGAACCATATTGCCGAGCAGGCGTTTGATTAATAGTCAATTCTACTTCGTCACGATGAGGGCCGACAAGGGTAGTACCTCGGTAGAGTTCGGCCACAGCGCGGTGCTGAATTTTTTGTAAAAAAGCTTGCTGGACTTCTTCTGGTTGGTTCTGCGCCAAAGGAATGTTAGGTGAATATTTAATTTCTAAGACTTCGGTACTGCCACTAATGCTGGCGTGCCAAGCCGCTGCAATAGGAGCTAATCTTTGGATAGCCCGATCGCGTCTTCTAATTACTCTTGTGCCTGTAGTTGCTAACTGTGCATCCCAAAGGGCGAGTTCTGAGTGTTGAGTGCTGATAGCTGAGTCTTGGTTTTTTTTTAAAAAGGCGTTGCGTTGGCGTAATACTTGGTTGTACTGGTGCAAAATATGAGCATAAACTGGTTCGAGTTGAATTAATAGAGTGTCCAACCAGTTGCGCCGGATTTCTGGACTTCCACGCACCAATTCTAAATCTAAACTGGAAAACTGCACGGCGTTGAGAACACCCAAAAAATCCATTTGTCGCCGCACAATCTCGCCATTAATTGCCACACTGCGGCGACCATTACGGCGGAGAGTTAAATTTAAATCACTACTACCTGTATCTCGTTCCAGGCTGGCATTGATTTGGGCGAAGTCTGTCCCATCTTTAATTAAATCGCGATCGCGTGCCATACGGTGCGATCGCAATGTGGCTAATAACTCTACTGCTTCCAACAAATTCGACTTACCCTGAGCGTTATTTCCTACCAAAATCGTTTTGGCAGCATTGAACTCAACCCTTTGCTCTTGGTAATTCCGAAATTGTCTTAGATGTAAAGTTTTGAGATACATAGTTTAAGTAAAAAGGCAAAAGGCAAAAGGCAAAAACAAAGATTCTTGAAGCAAGGCTGAAGTTATAAACTATCTTCTCTTTTTACTTTTTACTTTTACCTTTTTACTTATTAAACAGTTCTCTTGCCCATTAAACGGAAGAAGATTTTCTCACCTTCAATCCAGACAAACATTAAGGCGCTGAAACCAATACAAATTGCCAACTCTTCGGGAGGTAGCCAGTGAGTGCCGAAGAAGTCGCGCAGGGGTGGAACGTAAACAAGCATGAGTTGTAAAATTGTTGTCACCACAACCGCACCCAGCACGAAAGGATTAGATACAGGATTCATCTCAATGGTAAGTTGGTTATTAGAACGAATAGCGATCGCGTGACCCATCTGGGCAATACACAAGGATGTAAATACCATTGTTTTCCAACGTTCTGGGTCGAGTCCATTCCCTGTGACTGTGTGAGTATGATGATATGCCCACTCCATGAGAATGATCGTAATAATCGCAAACACAATTCCGATGCGAATCATGTAGGAACCCAAACCCCTAGCAAAAATGCTTTCGCGGGGACTGAAGGGGGGACGCTGCATCACATCTGGCTCTGGTGGTTCGACAGCTAAAGCCAAGGCTGGTAAACCGTCTGTGACCAAGTTCATCCAGAGAATTTGCAAGGGTGTGAGGGGAACACCACCTAAACCTAAGATTGGTGCGGCGGCAATAGTTAAAACTTCGCCGATGTTACTACCCAAGATGTATTTAATAAAGCGGCGAATATTGGTGTAAACCACTCTACCTTCTTTAGTTGCCGCCACGATGGTGGCAAAGTTGTCATCTAGAAGCACCATATCACTGGCTTCTTTACTCACATCTGTACCAGTAATGCCCATTGCAATCCCGATATCTGCTTGTTTTAAGGCGGGGGCATCATTCACACCATCACCAGTCATGGCGACAAATCTACCCCGGCGTTGCAATGCTTGGACAATTCGTAGTTTGTGTTCTGGGGCTACTCTGGCATAGATGCTTACTAAGTCAACTTGTTGCTCTAGTTCCTGGTCGCTCATACGTTGCAATTCTTGACCAGTTAGCACTCTGTCGCTTTCTTGAGCAATGCCCAAATCGATCGCAATGGCGCGGGCTGTCAACTGATGGTCGCCTGTAATCATTACTGGGCGAATTCCGGCTTGGCGACATTCTGCCACGGCTGCTCTCACTTCTGGTCTGGGTGCATCCAGCATTCCGACTAACCCCAGCCAAATCAAGCTGTTCTCCGATGCTTCATCTGAGCCTTCTAAGGGGACTTCTGTCAGGGGTTTGCAAGCAAAACCCAAAACTCGCAAGCCTTTGCTGGCCATTTGGTCATTTGCTGCCAGAATGTTGCTACGTTGTTCTTCTGTTAAAGGTGCTGAGTTTGTACCTAAACGAATTTCCGTGCAACGAGCCAAAATTAATTCTGGGGAACCTTTGGTAAACATCAGGTAAGGTTCAGAGTTGATAAAACCGGAAATTGCCGGATCTACACCTGTTAGCGATGGTTCTCCAGTAGCGACTTCTTCTACCTGAGTAATCACACTCATCCGTTTGCGTTCTGAGGTAAACGGAAATTCGCTCACACGAGGTAACTTACTGTTCCACTGGTCTTTCTCAATGCCAGCCTTACCCGCTAGTGTGATTAATGCGCCTTCGGTGGGGTCGCCTAAAATTGCCCATTCCCCTTGTTCTTTTTGCAATACCGAATCATTACAAACGGCACAAGCGACGAGTAAAGCGGGAATTTCGGGGTAATCTTCCACAGGGATTTTTTGACTATCTAATTGAAAATCCCCAACAGGCGCGTAACCTTCTCCTGTTACCCGAAAAGTTTTGTGGTTGGTAAAAATCGATTGCACCACCATTTTGTTCTGTGTCAGGGTGCCTGTTTTATCAGAACAAATTGTTGTGACAGAACCCAAAGTTTCTACTGCTGGCAGTTTGCGAATCAAGGCATTGCGGCGTACCATCCGCTGGGTTCCTAATGCCAAGGTAACAGTAATAACGGCTGGTAAACCTTCTGGAACTACTGCCACCGCCATACTTAAAGAAACTTCTAAAAGGTCTTGTAAGTTACTAAAACCTCTGGACTGGATGATACCACCAATGACAACGATCGCTACTAAAATCAAGGAACCAGAAACTAGAACGTTACCCAGTTGCGTCATCCGTTGTTGCAAAGGTGTCGGTTCACTCTCCACCGATTGCAACATGGTGGCAATTTTACCTAGTTCTGTGGTCATTCCTGTGTTTGTCACCAGAACTTTACCGCGTCCTTGGACAACTTCAGTGCCTTGAAAAACTAAGTTCAGGCGATCGCCTAAAGATGTATCTTCGGGTAGTTGGAGAATTGCTTGTTTATTGACAGCTTCTGCTTCCCCTGTCAGTGCTGATTCTCGCACTTGTAAACTGGACTGTTCGATTAAGCGTCCATCTGCGGCTATCTGCACTCCCGCTTCCAGCAACATGACATCCCCTGGAACGATTTCTTTCGCTGCGACATCCAATAGTTTTCTGTCGCGGATGACTCGCACTAAGGGAGAAGCCATTTGTTTAAGCGCGGCTAAAGCTTTTTCGGCACGGCTTTCTTGCACATAACCAAGGATGCCATTGAGAACCACAATTGCCATAATTGCAACTGTATCTTTGAATGGCACTTCTCCTGGTTTTAATGCGCCAGCTTGCCATGCGGTAAAATCCAAGAACCCTGAGATTAAAGCCACAGCAATCAGCATCAACAACATAATGTTCTTGAACTGATCGAGCAAAATTTCCCAAGCACTGCGGCCACCATGTTCTTCTAATTCGTTGGGGCCGTATTTTTGCAACCGTTGTTCAACTTCTTGGGGTGTTAAGCCACTGTCTGCCTTACTATCAAGCAGGCCTAGAGCTTTATCAACTTCCAAAGTATGCCAAATTGGGGTACTTTCAGGCAGAGAATTAGCAGACATTGTGTAGGTTACAGAAAAAGGTTACAAAATTCGATCATAATTTAGTGATGGCGATAAAACCATCCACTAAAGTTACATTAGGTTATTACTAACTTGTACAAGTTTAAATGTGTTTCCTGACATTTGCTAACTTTTTTTAAGTTAGGATGTTGTGTATTTTTATGTAATTGATACTAATTCTAAGAATTTTTGATTAAAAATCGTCCCCAAAAAAACTTGCGTTTCCGTCTAGAGGCTATAGCAAAATATATGCTAGGCGTGCTAAACCGGGGAATATATATGCTTAATATAAATTTTGCACTCCCTCATTAGACTGCAAGCCAGATGTTTGGGCAAAGGACAATTCGACCGCTTACTGCTGCCTCCCTATGTGGCATTGCTTTTATTCAAGATAGACTGATTGCGATTGACAGTACAAAAGGGCATCTACTAGAGATTGATCCTGAGTCTGACAACAGCAAAATTATCAATCCGCACCAGGTGAAAGAATTTGATGATGTCACCGGGTTAGCAGTTTGGGAAGATACCCTCTGGGTAACTCGTGGTAATAGTGTTTATTTATCGAAGTTGGGATCTTTAGGGCTAGAACATTTTGCGACCTTACCCTATACCGCTAATGGTGCGGCTGTTTGGGACTCAACAGTTTATATTAGCTGCCAAAAGCTAGGTTACATTTTGATTTTTGACCGTAATACCCGCAAAGAAATTACCAAATTTTATGCGCCTGGAGTTGGTGTAGAAAATTTGGCAGTGACTCAAGAAACTTTGTGGATTTGCGATTGCACTGAACAAACAGTTTACTCGATGGATCGGGCGACGGGTGAGCTAAATTTTAGTGTGCTGACACCGTTTGATTCACCTACAGGGATCGCCGTACATCACGATGGTGAGACAGGTAAGGAAACCCTTTACGTTGCTTATGCTTCTGAGGAGCCTTATATCCGGGATAATCCCAATGCTGACCCAAATCATGAGTTAACTTACCGCGATCGGACTTTCATTCACCCGCTGTATTACTATTACAACCCAGATAAGCGCTACGCTCTTTCTAATGGCTATCTCATTGAAATGTCTTATGCCGAAGAAATTGCACCCTTAGAAGAGGTGTATCTCCCAGATGTCGAATGGCGCATTGCGTTACCTTCAGAAACTGAACGCCAAACACTTAAACACATCGAACCTATTGGTGTTCCTTTTACAGAAGAAGTAATTGACGGGCAACGGGTTGCAGTGTTTAAATTTGAGGCGTTAGCTCCTGGTGAACGGCACGTATTTGGCTGGAAGGCATTGTTAGAAGTACGGGGGATTAAGTATCGAATTACGCCTAAAGATGTGGAGGACTTGCCAGAACTTTCCGCAGAATTTCAAAGTCGTTACCTAGTAGATGACGACGATTTGGCAATGGATACTTCTATTGTCCGCAATGCAGCCCGTGATGCCATTGGCTCTGAAACCAACTTGCTGCGGAAAATGTATAGTATCCGTAACTATGTTTACGATGAGTTGTCTTACGGCATTAAACCCTACATTGACACCCCAGATATAGTTTTAGAACGAGGAGTTGGTTCTTGTGGTGAGTATGTGGGTGTTTTACTGGCTTTGTGCCGCATAAATGGTATACCCTGTCGTACAGTTGGCAGATACAAATGCCCCCCATATAGCGAACATCAAGGAGTACCATTACAACCAGATTTTAATCATGTTTGGTTGGAGTTTTACATCCCTAATTTTGGTTGGTTGCCAATGGAATCAAATCCTGATGATTTGGGGTATGGTGGCCCTTATCCGACTCGCTTTTTTATGGGCTTGTGTTGGTATCATATTGAAATTGGCAAGGGTATCACTTTTGAAAGTTTAAGTAGTCAAGGCAATAGACTAACAAAAGAAGATATCCCTATAGGTGATTTAGCAATTAATCATATTCGCTTTACGATTCTTAAAGAATTACCACCTTTTTAATTTTTACCTCGTTAGTTGGGTCATATCCTCCAAATGTTTCATTGGAGAATTTTGACCCTCTAATATCAAGTTAAGGAGCAAAAATCTAGCTTGATAGCAATATCTAGTTCGGAAATTAAGCCACATTAACTATAGAACTCATATTTGATTTTTCAAAAATCAGTACATCTCTTATCTGCTTTCTTTGCAGTTCTCTGTTTCCTGTCATTTAACCAGAGTACTCTAGTCAGCGTATGGAGATGGTTCTGTAGTCAACCTACACAGCAGAACCCGTATACACCCCCAAGACAGCTTTTCATAATTAGGATAGTCTTCCTGTATATAGTTAATTTTCCAGCTTTTTTAAAGCTGAAGTTGTGAAGCAATCATCAGGCTGATATTTACTGTCCTGACGCTAAGTAAAAATATTAGTAAACAGAAAGATGAGATTTCTTAAGTTTGCATAAACGAAATCTTCTCTTATAATTCATAAACTCAATTTAAAAGCGGTAATGATCAAGTGAATGATTGGATGAATCGTAAATCTCAAAAAATTCCCAAACCACAGGTTGCTAGTAATATTGTAGTCTCCAGCCATCAAGCTTATGTACCTTCCTACTTGACACAAAATTCTCAGCAATTTAATGCTGAAGAAAAGCAAATATATCAACATTTGCTGCATTTGGTGCAAGTTAAATCTCCCCATGAGATGATTGAGCGCTGTCGGGCTTTATTTATTGAAGGTGCAGATTATCCTGAACCAGAAATATTATTAATATTAGATAAAATTACAGTATGTAAAACTGCTGTGCATGAGTTTAAATTTTTTATAAACCGTTGCTGTCATATTTTAATTAATCGCTGGCACATGCAGCCGCAATTGCATTATGCAATTCCAGAATTAGTAAAATTATTTGAGTTATCACCTACCAGATCGAGAACCACGAGTTTTCGTTATCGCAATATTAGACGCTTGCGTGAATTAATCCAGATGTTTCTCGTTAGTGAACAGTATTTAATTTTACGCAGATTTGTACAGGTAATAACGAAAACAACTGAGGAAAATATTAATCATGTACCTCAGCCTTTAATTAGTTTAATTCGTCGTTATCCTTATTTATATGAACATTGTTTAATCAGTGATGATTCTACCTTTGAACACCAGTGGCGGGTTAAACAAATACAAGCACAGGTGCAAAAACAATTTGAAGTTGATTTATCGCAATATGTTACGTATCAAGTGCGCCGCACTCAGCTAATCAAAAAAGTATCAGTAGATCAAGCAGATAGGATTTTACGTCCTGTCAACAATCCTACATTATTAAGCGATCGCCAACTGCATGATACTCTACAACATTTTATTGGTAAGGTCGAAGGTAATTATACATACCAAGAATTAGCACAAAAATTCTTACATTCTAGTCAACAGGTAAATTGTTTTCGTGACTTTAAAGATAATTTATATGAATATCTTATATCTTCGATTACTGGAGTTTCAGGAAAACGGCAGTTGCAACAAAAGTTATACACACAGTTAAAAAAAACATTGCCACAAGCTGATCAGCAAAAACTTGATGAATTTTTAATCATAAGAGCCTGTAATCAGTTATTGAATTTTTTAATTGTTGAAAGTCATTTATCGATACAACATTTTAATTTTATCGACTTAATTACTAATCAAGGTACTATAGTTACTACTGGATTATTGCTAAAAATTTTGTTAATTTGCCCTAAAGCTAAATCATATCTGGAGAAGCGATTAACAACTTTATTTCATCATTATGAATTTTCAAATACTAGGGATATCATGTGGCTAGTCCAAGTTTTAGAACAAGTTAATATTGCTATGATTCTTTATTTCGGCAATATTGATATATCTTATTTTAAAGAGATTGGTTGATTCTTAAACTGGGATAATTGTGTGAGAAGAAGTTGTGACATTGGCAAATTCACAAATAGAATTAAAGGGACAAAAACGACAGTGATAACCAGGGTTGGGTGGGAAAATCTGACTAAAATTACTATTTTCTTTCTGATATTTGTGTAAGTCGTCTTGATGTTTATGAGCAATATTAGCTAACTCATCTTTTAAATTTTCAAATTCGTGGTTAGTAATTTTAATTAAGTCAGATTTTTTACCCAGTTCTAAATTATAAAATGAGGCGACTGCTTGTCTACCGGGATAAAGATAACGGGCAGCTAGTAGATAAACTAGTGCTTGTCTTTGGTCAAAGGCAGATTTGCCAGTTTTGAAATCTAAAATATGTAAAGTGCGATCGCCATCAATAAAAATGCAGTCCATAGCTGCATATAAGCGGAAATAAGAATCCCCTTGTTCAATTAAAATAGGCTTGGGAAAACCTTCATCACCTGGAGTTAATTGCAGAATATTTTTTCCCCGCAGCAACGGTGCATCCTGATATTTCTTCAAAATTTGGATGACTCGTTGTTGAACTTGGTAGCTAGTATTGCTGAGTTTTAATAACTGTGCGACTTTTTCGACACCATCGGATTTGTTTAACAAATGTCTATTATGATGAAACTCATAAACGCCTTTTTGGGCGAGTATACCAATCCGCTGAGGTGCCGTAGCCTTTGTTAATAGTGCTTTAACTTCGGGTTCATGTTGACGTGCTTTAATAAACCCACGTCGCATCTGACAATGCCAGCGTTCTTGTCCTATGGCTGGGGCAATTAAAGACCAAAGGTGATAACTGGCAAAAGGTCGGTCAGGGGTTGACATCGCTAACAAGCAGTGAGAAGAAATACAGTGGGGAGAAATTTGAGCATTAATTTTGGCTGCTCACAACTTCTTTTGATACTTGCGGCTAGGCACGCTTTGCGGGAAGCTTCGTAATAGACTACTGAAGATGGACGGGAGAAATTGGCAACAATGAGCGTTACTAGCAATTCCGGTAAAATAAAGTTTGGGACTGACGGATGGAGAGGAATTATCGCCGATGATTTTACTTTCCCCAACGTGCGGAAAGTAACTAGAGCAATCGCAAGTTACCTCGAAACAGCCTACACAAAAGACAGACCTGTTCTCATTGCTTACGATACGCGGTTTTTAGCTGATGAGTTTGCTCGTACAGCCGCGCAAGTCTTAGCAGACTTGGGTTGGACGGTCAAAATTACTGATCGGGATTGTCCCACACCAGTAATTGCCTTCAACGCCCGTCACTTAAATTCAGCAGGGGCGTTGATGTTTACAGCCAGCCATAATCCTGCACCATATTGTGGAATTAAATATATCCCCGATTATGCCGGGCCTGCCACTCCAGAAATCACTGATACTATTGTGGCAAATATTGAAAGTGCTGCGGATGATCTGCCTAGTAACAACCCTAGCGGGTCAATTTCTATTTTTGATCCCAAACCCGATTATTTGCAATTTATCTACACATTGCTCGATATCGAACGCATTAAAAGCGCCCATTTAAAAGTTAAATATGATGCGCTATATTCCACATCTCGCGGTTATTTAGATGAAGTTTTGCAACAAAGTGGCGTGGAATTAGAAAGTTTCCACACTTGGCGGGATGTATTATTTGGTGGCGGAATGCCAGAACCCAAAGGGGAACAACTAGAAGAGTTAGTTGCATCTGTGCGCCGCGACCACGCTGACTTAGGTTTGGCAACAGACGGTGATAGCGATCGCTTTGGTATCGTAGATGAACAAGGCAATGTTCTCACACCTAACACTGTGCTATTAGTATTAGCAAGGCATTTAATTAAAAACAAAGGTAAAACCGGTGCAATTGTTCGCACTGTAGCGACAACACACTTACTGGATAATTTTGCAGCTAAACATGGTTTGCCAATTTATGAAACACCCGTAGGCTTTAAATATATTGGTGAAAAAATGCGGGAAACTACCGTGCTGATTGGGGGTGAAGAATCAGGTGGTTTAAGTATCGTTGGGCATATCCCCGAAAAAGATGGTGTTTTAGCCGATATGCTAGTTGCAGAAGCGATCGCCTACGAAGGTAAACCCCTCAGTCAACTTGTCAAAGAAGCGATCGCCGAAGCTGACGGCCCCTTGTATAATCATCGTCTGGACTTACACCTCACCGAAGCCCACAAAACCGCAGTTATCGACTCTTTTACTAAAAATCCGCCCTCAGAAGTTGCGGGTATTAAAGTCAAAGAAACTGGGCGAAAAGATGGGATTAAACTTTACTTAGAAGATGGTAGTTGGGTACTTCTGCGTCCTTCAGGAACAGAACCACTGGTGCGCGTTTATATGGAAACCCATAGTCCCGAAAAACTCTCGCAAATCGCCCAAGAAATGGAAAGTGTAATTGCTAAGTTAGGATAAGAAGTTATACCGTGAATGGAGACAGATGAACATTGATCAATATCTGTGTTCATCTGTTTGAATTTGTTATTTTTTATGAAGACAATTGCTAATTTGTTAATATCTGTTGTTATGGCTGTTTGGATAATGGCGATCGCAATTCTTTCAGTCCAAAATGCCACACCAGTATCGTTAAAGTTTTTGAGTTTTCAATCAATTCAAATACCAGTTGGTTTAGTGCTGGCTTTTAGTGCAGCTTTCGGCGTAATTGGAATTGCTGTGTTGCAACCTCTCTGGGGGCTGGCTGGTTCTGGGGATAATCGCTTGGAAGAGGATGCAGAGTTTTTTGTTGATGATGAGGATTTTTGAGAGATAAATTAACAGTAGATAAATTAGGTTGCTTTTATAAGCATTGCAAAAGTCGCTTTTACTTACTCATTTTTGGCAAAATATTCTCCATTAGCTTCAGCAAAATTACCCATCCGGTTATGTTATGAGGTACTTCATTATAGAGATGCCAGTTAAATAGTTTATAGAACAATTATGTCTCTAAAGTTTGAAGACGAATATGCTCATACATTGGATAATTTGGCGTTAGCATTGCAGCATTCATACGAGCAAATAAAAAAGGTTAATACATTCTCTAGCGAGTTTGATTATTCACAGGCAATTGCAAACCGTCTACGTGCTTTTTATCGTTCTCAATCAGCAATTAAAATTTTTCTGGGTAAGCAGGTAGCTCAAGCAGGTTCAGATTTCTTTGTAGAAACAATACTCTTCTTTCTCAAGTTATTTAATGATTTAGAAAACCTTGGCTTGGAAATAGCTTCAGAACGTCCTATTCAAAGGAAACGTAACGCTATGCGTCCTGATATTAGTATCTGGCGTGGTGATGAATTGATCGCTATTATTGAATGCAAAACACAACTTGGATGGCATCGCCATAATTGGTATGAGCTTTTTCAAGAGCGAGAACAAAAATTGACAGAAGTGTCTAAAACAGCAAAGATATTTCTTGTAGTGATGACTAGTTGTAATTGGGGTGGATTTGGTAAGGATCAAAGAGTTGGCGAACAGCTATTTTGTTTACTGAATGATGTATGGCCTACCGATGACTTTATTACCTTAGATACTCATATTGAAGGACTCTTTAAGAAAATAAAAGCAATTGCTTGCAGACAGGAAAACTGAAAAATTGCGATCGCATCTATAATAAAATGCAGAAAATGAGCGATCGCACTCTGCTTAAAGTTAAAATCTGAAGAGCAGTGGTATCAGCAATGACTCAATCTCTCAGCAAGTTAATTACATTTGATGAATTTGTTGCTAAATATCCAGATCAAACAGGAAAACTTTACGAACTTCATGATGGAGTAGTGCTTGAAATGCCACAACCAACAGGAGATCATGAAGAAGTAATTGGATTTTTAGCCTTTGAAATTACTAGAGAATGTATCCGTTTAAATCTTCCTTACTTCCTACCTAAGACAGCACTAGTCAAACCACCAGAAAACGAATCAGCTTACTCACCAGATGTACTGTTGTTAAATCGTGCCAATTTAGTCAATGAACCTCTGTGGAAAAAAGAATCCACTGTTATTCAAGGTTCATCAATACCATTGATTGTTGAAGTAGTAAGTACAAACTGGCGTGATGATTACCTTAAAAAATACGCTGATTATGAAGAGATAGGGATTCCTGAATATTGGATTATAGATTATGCAGGATTGGGCGGTAGGGAATTTATCGGGAATCCTAAACAGCCTACTATTTTGGTTTGTGCTTTAGAAGATGCAGAGTATCGTGTAAGTAAATTTAGAGGCAATAACCGAATTGAATCTGTAACCTTCCCGGATTTAAATCTAACTGCACAACAGATTTTTAATGCAGGGTATTAGTAGTGGTACGGTAAGACTAGAACATTTATTAGATTAAGTTACATCCTCATACTTACAATACCACAGACAAGCGATCGCACTCTACTTACATTTTCTCTAACGATATCAGACACGTGTCATGGTACTTTGATTAAAGTTGACCAGTATTAGCCAGTATGCGGCTGACTAACACTGGAAAATCCTCCGTAATTGATTAGGCCAACTAAGGAGGCACATCTGATCATGACAAATAATTACGAAGATTCACATCTCCAAGATGATATAAACCATTACCAATCTTTAGATGGTTTGCAAATTCTCGTAGTAGATGATAACGAAGATAGTCTTTTTTTGACTACTTTTATTTTAGAAAGCTATGGTATACAAGTAACTACAGCCACATCAGCTTTAGAAGCACTAGAAATCATCAAAAATTGCCGATTTGATATTTTAATTTTTGATATTGCTATGCCAAAAGTAGATGGATATTCTTTAATTCGCAAAGTTAGACAAATGTTAACTTTGCAAAAACAGCATACACCTGCCATTGCTTTAACGGCTTTAAATTCAGAAGACAGTTATCATCTGGCATTTTTATCTGGTTTTCAAAGCTATGTTCATAAACCCGTAGAAGCCAGTATATTAATAGCTGAAATTACAAAAATTTTAGGATTTTCTCAAGAGGGAAATGGTGAATAATCAGGGCGATCGCTAAAATACATACAGATAACCCAGGTAAATTCAGCAGGCGATCGATGATTAACCAACTCTCAGACTATAATCCTAGTGGTGTAGGTGAAATTAATGGCAACCTCTTTGGTTTACCATTTGATTACGAGTCCGCCAACTTAATTGTTTTTGCCGTACCTTGGGAAGTTACTGTTTCTTATGGTGCAGGTACAGCAAACGGCCCCCAAAGAATCCTTGACGCTTCAACTCAACTGGATTTATTTGATTTTGACAACCCTGATGGCTGGAAACAGGGAATTTATTTAGTTGAAATTCCCCAAGATATTTTAGAAAAAAATCACTACTATCGCACTTTAGCTGCCCAAATTATTGAAAGATTAGCACAAGGCAAACCCCTAACAGAAACACCCGATTTAACTCCAATTCTGACAGAAATTAATCAGGCTTCCCAACAAGTGAATCAATGGCTATTTACCCAATCTCAAGCAGCAATCAATCAAGGTAAACAAGTTGCAGTCATTGGTGGAGATCACAGTTCACCATTAGGGTATTTTCAGGCATTAGCAACTAAATATCCCAATTACGGCATTCTGCATATTGATGCACATGCAGATTTACGTGATGCTTATGAGGGATTTGAATTTTCTCACGCCTCAATCATGTTTAATGCTGTGAAACTACCGCAAATTTCTAAGTTAGTTCAGGTAGGTTTACGTGATATTAGTCATGATGAAGTGCAAATGATTGACCAATCAGATAGTCGCATTGTTGCCTATTATGACCCAGCCATCAAGCAAAAACTGTATGCTGGCACAACCTGGATTGATATATGTCGTGAAATTATCAATCATTTGCCAGAAAATGTTTATATTAGCTTCGATATCGATGGTTTAGATCCGAAGCTTTGTCCCAATACAGGTACTCCTGTCGCTGGTGGTTTGGAATTAGAGCAAACATTCTGTATATTACGTGAATTAGTCAATAGCGGGAGAAAAATTATTGGCTTTGATGTTTGTGAAGTTGGTGATGCAGAGTGGGATGGCAATGTCGGTGCTAGAGTCATGTATAAGCTGGCGAATTTTATGGAATTATCTCAGCGATGATATTGCCATTCAACTTCAACCAACAACCTCTAAGATACTTTTGGTTGATACCACAGGGATAAATTTAATTGTGAGCAGAAGTAATTTCCAGCCATAATTTGCTGCTTGTGGTCAACTATCCAATCATACAGTTGTGCTGCTCTTGCTAGTGCTACCCGTTCAGAACGATAAAGCCTTGGACTAGGACAGAAGACTTCACCGTTGATGTGTATACCTGCAATCAACCAATAGTCACTGCTTTCACCCTCTGGTAAAATTTCTAGAAACCCGCTACAGTAAGCCTCGATTATTCCTATATTCATTGGCAAGCGTGACAACAATCATCCTATTTAATTTACCGAGGGTTTTCCGAAATAAAAGTAGTGTAAGCTCTATTTGTTATGCTTCAGGTATTTGATCTATGATTAACCATATATGAAATATATGAATGTATCTAGTACAGTAACTTTAATGACAGCAGCCAGAAAGTAAATACTAGATTTTTCTAACTAGTACAGTATGGCGTAAATAAAGCACCCATTGTAAATGGCTGAAAAGCTTACTATATAGCTTTTTTAATTTCAGACTTGTGCTGTAAATTTGACTACCTAAATTTATGCAAACTTTTGTACCTCCTCTACACCTGCAATTCCTATTCCTGCAAGTATTGAAGCCATTAAAAATATCGTAACAAGAGGATAGATTACATTGACTGCTAAAACACTTCTACAACGAATAAATCAACATCAATATCTGCGTGATTTAAGAAATAAATTATTACATCTCCACCGGATGTTGCTAGAAACAGAACGCATCAACTATGAACAAGTTCGTGGAAGAGTATCGAATACTGAACTCTTTCAACTTGTTGTCGCTGATGAGCAATTTGCTTGGCTACATCGGATTTCTGAACTAGTCGTGCAAATTGATGAAACTCTATCATCTGATCAACCTATATCTTTGGAAGATGTGCAGAATTTGATTACCAATACTCGCATTTTAATTGCACCGTCAGAAGTAGGTAATGAGTTTGCCAGAAAATACTATGCTGCGCTCCAAAGTGAACCTAGCGTAGTGTTAGCACATGCAGCAGTTTCTGAACTTTTAGCCATTAAGTAAATCTGGCAAAGTGAAGGATATGTAACGTGAGGTATTTATGGTGCATATCCTTTTTTTATCTTAAGATTGCTGAAAATGTTATCAAAATAACAATTTTATGATCAGCTGTGTTAAGACAGGAATGACCTAAAAATGGACATTCTATGCAGCAACAAAAAAATCAATTCAGCCATCTCACAGCAATAGAAAGAACTTACCTATCATTTCCAGCAAAGTTTTTATTAAATCAAAACTTACTTCGGGGCAAAATATTAGATTTTGGCTGTGGTTTTGGTAATGATGTTAAATTGTTGCGCGAAAAAGGTTGTGATATTACAGGTTATGATCCTTATTATGTGCCTGATTACCCTCATGGGCAATTTGATACAATAATTTGCTTTTATGTTTTAAATGTATTATTTTCTGAAGAGCAAGCGAATGTTTTAATGGAAGTTTCTCATCTATTAAAACCAGGAGGTAAAGCTTATTATGTTGTAAGAAGAAATATTAAAAAACAAGGTTTTAGAGAGCATTATGTTCATAAAAAACCGACCTACCAATGTAATGTAAAGCTGCCATTCCATTCAATTTATTTGGATGAGAGCCGAGAGATATATGAATATACTCACTATAATTACCAACGCAATTCGTCTAATAACTGTATATTTTGTAATCCTTATAGAAATTTACAGCTATTAACTGAGTCAGCAACAGCTTATGCCATTTTTGATGGTTATCCTGTAAGTAAAGGTCATGTTTTAGTCATTCCTAAACGCCATGTGAGTAATTATTTTGAACTACCTTTTAAAGAGCAATCTGCTTGCTGGTTGATGGTGAACAAAGTTCAAGCAATTCTCAAAACAGAATTTGCACCTGATGGCTTTAATGTTGGCATGAATATAAATAGAGAAGCTGGACAAAATATTCTGCACGCTAGCATTCATATTATTCCTCGCTACAAAGATGATAACATGGGTGTTAAAAGTGGCATCAGGAATGTAATACCCAAAAGAAAATAACTACATTTTCTTTTTAGCTCTCATTTTTTTAGGTTATTTTTGATGAATGATTTATAAATACCATAGTGGTAGCAATATGAAAATAACTATTCTAGATATTCTTGCCAGAATAGAGATTGCTTTTGTCGAACAGAAAGATTTTTTGAAAGTTTAAGTAAAGCTTGGTGAGGTAGAGAATTATTAATATAAAATAGTTCTTTTTTCCTCCTAGAAGTATAATCAAAAAATATAGTAAATCTGTCTGAATTTTCTGGGGCTTTGCCTCTGTGGAAAATGCTACCTGTAGCAGCAAAAATTACTGTACCAGAACTCCCGATACAGGATTTATAGTTGTTTGGTGAAGTCACCTTTTGCATCGTTTGATTTGGGATATAGCCATAATTATATTTTAAAGATTGAACTATATTCGAGGTCAAAGACAGAGGTATATATTGAAAAGGCCCCTGATTTTCTGAAACGTCATTCACATAAACTATTATTTTCAATACTTTGCGGTCTTCTGGGTCTAAATGCCAAAGTCGAGAACCTTTTTCTAGTTTATTTGCCAAGTCTCTCCGAAAATATGTACCATGATATGCTACTGGCAGACCAAGATAATGCTCGATAATATTTAGTAAACGTTGTTCTAATCCCCACAAAAAAATTTCAGAGTATTCGATTATTCGCTGTGAACTAGCATGAATAACGTATTGATTATCATCACTGCTAATATCTTGTTTAATCTCAGATGCAAGATACTTGGCTGTCTGAAGAAGTTGATAATTAGATGCAATACCCAAGTTATCTAAGGATGTGATTGCAACACCTTCATGATTAATTTTTTCAACTAATGCTAGGTCATCTTTTGAGATAATAGGTAAATTTCTTTTATACTTATTAATCGCTTTTTGATAAGTAATATCATTTTGCTGTTTTATAAATGGTATTTGATAAATTTTCTTAAAAATTCTTTTTTGGATTTTTGATAATAAAAGATTCATATAATTTCCTCGTACATCATTTTAAAAATATAGTTTCACTTATGCAACCAGCCAAAAAAATTAATTATCTACTAAATAGAAATTATATTTATGAAGATATTTAGGGAAACAAATCTGGTTTAGACGCTTAATCAAGTTAATTAATTCATCCAAATTAAATGCCTTACTTTAGTTATAAGTTTGAAGCAATAATTAGTTATTTAGGTAAATTTTAATACTAAAAAATAAAGATAGTAAAGACGGGTAGATAAACTATAACTGAATAGTCAATTTATCTTCCAATAAATCTAAAAATAAGTATTGAGTTTGATTTGGCTTGAGGATATATTAACCTCTCTTAAGTGCTAAACTTCATTCAGTAGCCAATGATTGCTGCCAATATCGCCGTGCGATCGCTGTATACTCTTCGTTAACATCATAGACAAAGACCTTATTATCAGCAGGTAAGCCTAAAGCGATTGACAGCGAAATGTAACCATTTAAGGCATATACCGCTATACTATCGCTGGAGAGTAGAATATCAAAGATGGTGCGATTGTTTCTCACAATGATTTTGCTAGTATTGTTAACTGCTTGTGGTACTGTTGGACTACTGCCAACTAGCGAGTTAGTACGAAAAGCGATCGCACTTGGGCTAGAACAAACCAAACAAGAACTTAGTCAAAAACTCGATCTAGATTTTCAGGGGTTGGAAATTCAGCAGTTAAAAATTGCTGAAGAAAAACCACTGACAATTCAAAATTTACCAGCATTCCGCGTCAAAGGAAAATACGATTTAATTATCAAGCTACCGCAGCGACAGTTGAAGCAACTGCAACAACCTTTTGAACTTTACTTGCAAATTCAACAAGAAGGTAAAACTTGGCGATTATTATTACCAGATAAGACTAGCAAAGATGCTCCAAGAGTTTGGCGCAGTTATCTTATTCAATAATTAATCTGTGCAAGTAGCCAAACCAGCACAACCATTCCGTAGAAATGCCCAGTCGTAGTCATGATTGAGATGATAGTTTGACTGGAGTCATAGCAAAATGTATTTTAACTTTTTTATCAGTTCTATTGTCGGAATTTTCACTGTATTATTGTTAGCTTTTGGCGTACTGCAATGGTTTCATGTACCCGCAGGTAACTTCCTAGATTGGATAATTGGCGGTGCAAGTTTCTGGTGGTTGTTGGTAATTGTCACTGTACCTTGGAATGTGCATTTTCAAGCTAAAGAAGTTTTAGCAGAAGCAGCGCAATCTTCGGAAAAAGGTATTTCTGTAGATGGAAAACAAGTAAAATATGTCCAGTTGTTAGCCAAGCGATCGCTTTGGCTTGCTGTTGCTTTACACTTATTTTCAGCAGTGGGACTTTACACCCTCGCTGCCACTGGAATCAGTGCAGTAGGTTACATCAGTTCTGGTGCGGCTTTATTATTAACAATTTTGCGTCCCGCTATTCGCGCCTACGAATATTTGTATGCACGGCTAACTATGATTAGCCAAGAATGGAAGTATCCCCGCGAAGATATTTTTGAACTGCGGAATCGCTTCTTGGAGTTAGAACAAAAAGTGCAATCTTTAGAAGAACAACTGAACCCAGAACAAGCATATTCTTTACCTGCAACTCAACAACGTTTCGCTGAAGAAACACGCAAAGAACTATCCAGAATTTTAGCTAATTTAGAAGAATTACGCGCCACAAATAAAACAGAACATGAACGTTTAGCCAGAGAAGCTAGAAATGCGATCGCTCAACTTTCTACTGATGGGCAATTTCTCGATCATGTCCGCGAAATTATCCGATTTTTCAAAACAGCTTAAAGTGATTGAACGAAATCCAACTAACTAGTGCAATGTTTTTTAAACTGAATGAGTACTGAGTACAATAAAAATTACTCAGTACTTTCATGCTTCATCAGTACCTTAGTCAGTATAGAGTTATGATTGTTCCAACTTGCATTCCAACGCCTTTTTCTGCATAGTTTTAAATATGTTATAAAACCCGTTAGCGCGGGAAGGTGTCAAGCTGACATTTAAACCTGTTTCTTGAATAAAATCGGGTGTTAATTGGACAACTTCTGTGGGATTCAGCCCATTTAAACCTTCAATTAACAGCGCGACTAATCCTTTAGTTAACTGAGAATCAGATTCTCCTTGAAAGAAAACTTTCCCTTCATTTAAAGCTGCGGTGACATAAACCTGAGAAACGCAACCAGGGACTTTATTTTCTGGTAGCTTGTCAGCTTCTGGAAACTCTGGAAGCTTCTGTGCATACCAGATGAGTTGTTCATAGCGCCGCTTAGGATCGGAAGCACGTTGAAAGCGCTGGACGATTTTAGCGAGAGCAGGTGGTAAAGAATCTAAACTGGAAGACATAACAGAAGCTGCAAATAATTCGGTCTCACCTTGAGTGTAAATTATCTAGCGGGCGATCGCGTTCACGATGAGCAAGTCTACGATCTAACTCTAGGAATAAACAATTTAGAGTTGAAACAAGCATTTATTCCGCTGATAAATCATGCTCAAAAATATATGAAGGTATTTAGCAGGATGAGCATAATATATATAAGTCCTAAATGGCTCAGGTCGGAGTTGAACCAACGACCCCAGGCTTATGAGTCCCGTGCTCTAACCAACTGAGCTACTGAGCCAATCGTTTTTGCATTAATTCTTAATATAGCATATACATTTGTTTATGACTAGTCTATTTTTCAACAAAATCAAATCTAGCATCTGACAAAACTGGGTCAAAGAGGGAGGAAAACTCCCCCTTTGAATAAGGCAATGACTGATTTGGATACAGACAAGGACTTATATGCGGTTTTGTTGTGGTAGAAAGGCAATTGGATTAACTGCGCCCTTACCTGAAGCATGGATTTCAAAGTGGGTGTGCGGCCCAGTGCTGAAACCAGTACTGCCCATTAAAGCAATGGTTTCGCCTTGACGCACTTGTTGACCTGCACGTACCAAAATCTTGCTGTTATGACCATAACGAGTCAGACTGCCGTCAGGGTGGCGAATATCAACGAGATTACCGTAACCACCTTTATTCCAGCCAGCCTTTTCAATTACACCATCAGCCGATGCGTAAACTGGTGTACCAGTGGCGTTAGCAACGTCGATACCTTTGTGCATTCTTCCCCAACGCCAACCATAACCAGAGGTAAATACACCTTTTGCTGGCCAAATATAAGCTACAGATGAGTTGGAAGGTGGAGGAATAGTCTCATCAACTGGTTTAGGTAAGTATTGATCTACCGCTGCCAAAGGTGGTAATTGTGGCGATACCTGAGTTCCCCGCATTCTTCTGGGAGAATCAGCAGCGTTGACCCCAATTGGTGGTACTGCTACTCTAGCCTGGTTAGGCAGAAACTCTGGATTAATTGGCTCGTTTGTAGTGCGAGCCGCACGAAATTCAGGCTTAACTGGTTGAGCGCTGTAGCTTGGTAAGATTGGTGTCGGAACAGGAATAGGCACTGCAAAATTCTTGTTTCCTGATACAGGCTTGGTAACAGCCAAGTTATTAGGAATAGCTACAGGAATTGGGATCGCCACGCTGTTTTTGTCAGTATCTGTACTTGCTTGTGCAACTACATTGCCAGACTCTTGAGCGCGATATTTCTGCTGTAGTCTTTGAATTTCCGCCTGTAAACTCTGTAGACGCTCGTTATTTCTGCCTCTGGCTACCTTTTGGGCAGTTTGGCTTCCTGACTGTAGTTCGGCGAATACTTTGGGTACGGGCGTGTCACCACCTACACCGTAAGTATTAGCGTTAGCAGTATTTGTTTGTGTTTGGTTGTTTTTTGTGACTGTGGTGGTGGGCTTTACAGCATTATTATTAATAAAAACTGGTGAAACTGGTGCTAAGGATACATTGGGGTTACTGCTGGCAGTGTTAATAGGTACCCCAGCTACTGGGGAATTATTGGTAAACTGTACAACAGATGGATTAACTGCTACAGGTATTGAGATTGATCCATTGCGGTTTCCATTAGCAGATGGCAGAATCAGCTTCTGACTAATTTTCAGCTGGTTGGGATTGCTAATATTGTTGAGTTTCGCTAATTCTGCAATAGTGGTGTTGTACCGGCTGGCGATCGCTGCTAAGGTGTCTCCAGGCTTAACTTCGTAAGCTGTATCATTGTTTGCTGGTGACACCATCTGTGGTGTGGCAGGTGCAGATGTTGTTGCTAGTGGTTGTCTCTGCTCGCTAGGAGATTTTATCTGCTTAGTTTCTGGAAAGAACTTTGTTTTGTCTTCATCGACCAAAGCAGGCAACTGTTGTGCTACCTCTTTATTGATAATAGTAGGTGACAATTTTTCTGCTACAGTTGTCTCCTGAGCCAATGCAGTATTTTTGGCTAAGTTTTTCGATTCCCCAGACCGCAACTCCGCCAGACTTGCTCTTAAACGGTGAGATTTTTCTTGTAAATGATATAGCGCAAATTCTTGCTGTGCTTTTAATTTAGCGTTAACTTCATCTCTGGCAATAGTAGTTTCGCTACCTGTTGTTGGTATTTGGTTGGCGGCTACATCATTTGCATTCAGGATTTCCTTTGCCTCTCCATCCTTGGCTAATTGCGACTGGTTGATGGCATTTGTGTTTGCTGCTGTTTGGGAATTATCCTCTGGTGCTGGAACTAGCACAGACATTCCACTTGCCGCAACTTGCAATTTAGCTTCAAGCCCAGGCAATTGTGAAATTGCTGTTGGTTCCATAATGACAGCATTTTCTGCCATAGTCGCAGCAGAGACAAGTTTTGTCTCTAGCTTTGTGGGAACGAATTTCACCTCAGTGTCAGGCGCAGCAGGAAGATTTGAGGCGACTTTTTGGCTACCTACAGGTGCTGCTGCTTGGGCTTGATCGCTTTGTCGAGTCACTAAAAGACTAGTTGCTCCGACTGAGATAGCCAAGCCAATCATGGCGGCTTGTGTGCTAACCCGACGATTGATCTTGGAATTCACCACATTTAACTGTTCGTTCGGGACACCATCACTGCTGGGGGTATTTTTCAGCACAGCTTTTACTCTTTTTTTCAATGCTCGTTTCAAAGACGACCTCCTATGATCACTAGCGCTTAACTGACCTCGATTTTGCAGTCGGAATACTAGTCCATGATTTCGATCACATCTGATGACGGATCTGGATCACATTCACCAGAGACACTTACGCAAGATTAACCTGCTTCTCTGATTTAGACAAGTTTACACCTGTTAGCAAAACATAAAGTTGCTGTGCTTACTTGTCTGTTCCAATCCTCATACTCTAGAACTTTTGCTCTTTAAAGTTGTCAGCGCTTAATTTACTTTACTCGCTGGGATTGGAAAAGTTGATATTAGCCGAATCTGCTTTTCTTGTCAGCAATTGTAGTTGCTATAACTTTTAAAAAAGTGATGCCTCCTGCTGTAAATATCTTCAAGGTTTTTCTTGCCAATCCGTCTTCCCAACAGGAGACTTTACGTTGATTCTTCCCTAAAAGACAACCGTACAAACTCTCCAGTACTTTTGTCCTCCTGAAATATACTTATTCAGACAAGATAATACAAAGGCCTTATCCGTATGGATTTTCAGCTTTTTGTTTCTTGCGGCGCGATGAATGAAATTCATCAAAATCTATCATTCAAATTTGGTATATTCTCAAATTTAATATATAAATTTCTTATATTAAACCTATCTAGTGAACTAGATTTTTTCAGAATTATTACTTAAATTACAATGGCTCAAGTATAAAAAGTCCAATTGTTTTTGACGATCATTGAATCATTTGCTGTCTAAAACCCAGGTTTCAATTAACTCCAAGACTTTTGCAAGTATAAATGCTTATGAAGTTCTTGATCAAAAACTACATTAAATAACCTAGTTGTCGCCGAGCTTCAAACAAGCCTATGGCAACACTGACAGAAAGATTGAGGCTACGAACCTCTGGTTGAAACATGGGAATGTACAAGGTTGTATCACAAATTAATAACGCCTCTGGTGATAAGCCAGTAGTCTCGCTACCAAACAGGAGCCAATCATTAGGTTTAAACTGAAATTGAGTGTAATTAAAACTTCCTCTCACAGAGAAACCTAAACATCTACCGCCTCTCTGCTGATGTAAGCTTTTAAAGGCTGCAAGTGACTCATGCTCATGGAGTTTGACATAAGGCCAGTAATCTAATCCAGCCCTTTTAAGGTAGCGATCGCTAATTTCAAATCCTAAAGGCCCCACTAAATGTAGTTCTGTTCCTGTCGCAGCGCAAGTACGGGCTATATTGCCTGTATTAGGGGGAATTTGCGGATTTACTAAAACTACCTGGGGCATTGTCTGTAAAAAATGAGTTTTTTTGTATAAAAAATTACATTAACCAGAAAAAATCTATCTAAAGGTAGAGGTTATTCATAGGTTTTCTTAATAACCATTTTTTAGTTTACATCGATTAGTTTTTTAAAACAAAAAAATCGCCAAAATTCCCCGAAAATTTTCAGAAAATGTGTTGGATTAACTTGCGGAGAAAACTACTTTATGTTTTCCGAAGTGGAAATCCGTCCTGAGTTATTTGCTGGCTATTTGGAGAAAATCTACCTTATGTATGAAACCATAAATTATGGTCTTGGAGTAACGAGAATTTTGCGGTCTGGTATTAGGTACTCGTAAATCAGCTAAAACACATCTAAATTACGTAAAAAACCCATAAAAGCCGTCATGAGTCATTTGTCCCTTGTTTTTTGCAAAGACTAATGACAGCCTTAAACCAGAAAGTATGTAATTTGAACAACCTCAATTTCTCATTAAGCCAGCAAGGATGAACACAATTTGTTTTCTAATTCCATTTCTCGTTCTTGTGTCGCCACAATCGCTTGGGTAATAACACGCTGAGAGTCAAAACCGACACTGTGTAGTTGTAACCACTGTTGAGCTTCGTTACCTTCACGCAGAATTTTATGCAATGGGGAAAGGAAACAACTAAAGCCTTGTTGTTTAGCGATCGCCCAAACTTCTTGATATAATTCTGCAATCCAATCTCTAGCTAAAATGGTTCTGCCATCTTGCCAATGTTGCATCTGAGCATCAAGACTTGCACTAGCGGCTGCTATTTCATTGTTAGTGGTCAGAGCGATTAATTCTTCTGGGGAGAAGCTACTGTTAGTTAAGGGGTCTAAATCGGGATTATTGATTACCTGCAACAAACGCGCTTCTAACAGTGCGGTAATTGCGAGTAAAGCAATGGGATCTGTGACTAAATCGCAAATTCGCAGTTCTAAGCGATTGAGATCATAAGGACGGCGATCGCCATTAGGTCGTACCGATACCCATAAATGGCGCACATTTTGCATTGTCCCCGCCACTAACTGCTCTTCTACCCACTGAATATGATGGGCGTGGCTAGTAAATAACGGCACGTAAGCGGGAGTTTGGGGAAAGACACCCCAACGTGTAGAGTGATAGCCAGTGGTTTTGCCATTAAAAAACGGCGATGAAGCGCTGAGAGCGAGGAACAGTGGTGCTTCTAAGCGGATGAGCCGACAAGCCTGCATTAATACTTCTGGGTCGCTAATACCTATATTGATATGCACACTGGCGGTAACTACATTTGTGCCGTAGCTCTGTTCAATATAGTCATGATAAGGATTGGTTGGATCAGAACGAAAGAAGCGATCGCCCCCACTCAAAGACAAAGTACTTCCGGGTATTAAAGTGTAGTCCCCCAAACGCTGGAGGTACTTTCTTAACTCACGGCGGGGATATAGTAAAGCACATAAGAGATTTTCGTAACTTGTGGATGGCTTCGTTATATATTCCACGTTGCGGCTGTCTGGTTCCCGCATAAAGCCGTCCAAATCTGCAACAATCCTATCAGAGAGACCAACAATTTCACCTTGAGGTGTGCCAGTATACATCTCGATTTCAAAGCCTTTTGATAGCACCACTTAGTTCTCCTTGGCTCTCCCAGCCTATTAATTGTATCGAATTAGACGATTTTTTGGTGTTGACTTTGCCGTTATTTAAACGTTAAGAATCTTTTAGCAGAACATTTATCACGACAAACTATTTCTTTTATCCCTTAGTAATTACTTAAAATAAAAGTATCAATTTTATTTCTGCCTTTGTATGGAGATTTACATACTACATTAGGTTGAAAAAACCGTACGTACTTAAGATTGTGTCTTTTTCCGTAAGTTGAGCCGACTAGCTGTGAAATGCAACATATTTCACCAACAGAATTACTACCAATGACACATACTACTGGATAACTGACACTCAAAACTTCTATTTTTCAGAAGAAATTGCCAGTATCTGTTAAGGGCAAATTATTTAGGCGATCGCCTTTAGAAGCAAAACTCAATACAAGTATTAATTAGGACAATTTCAATTAAACATAAAATAATAGTACGGTGCTTTTTGATGCAGCACTATACACATTGGTTTTTAGCTAGAAGATAATCACACGTTTTTCAGGACAGAATTATTTTAATACTGCTCTGAGAAGAATTAATTGGCGATCGCCTGACGAATATTAAGCATAACAACAAAATTTTCACTCAGTCTTTTTACATATTTCGGAGATATAAGCTTTTTTTTAATGCAAAATCAAATCAATAAATAATCAAATAATTTTAATTAATTTCTGATTTCACTATATCAGTCACTTATTTTCTGCTTTTCAAAAACTTCTCATAGTAATGTTTTTGTTATTTTAATTACAAATACATATTCTCTAATTGTATAACATTGCATATACACATATTTTTATCTATGCAATATCTGAAACCAAAAGGTAGATAAGCTACATCATCATAATAGTTTTTCTGTTAGTGGCTTCATTTCTCAAGCTTTCTATTATTTTTTTGACAACTACTAAAAAAATCCTTAAGCTAATAGATAGATGACCGAGTATTAACCCAATAACTTCGATTTTGTGAGGTAAATTCAAAATCGTTGTGAGAAAGTATCAGCATGAACAAATGAATTGAACTCAATCATTGACGATAAATAGTAACTTCAACCAATTTAGCTAGAAAAAAGCTAATACCTGATTTATTGGATTTCGCTACGCGGTTCTGAACATCATCCAATCAGGTGTAAATGTTTGTAGTGATGATCATGCTTGTTTGTTAATCATGAAACTTTGGCTGAGGTGCAGTAAACTATGTTTGATTTTTTTACATCGTTGAACGACCATAATTTACCCTATCCAGATACGCTACACCCAATCGTTGTTCACTTTGTAATTGCGATGGTAGTGTTTGCATTTTTCTGTGACTTAGTAGGTTATTTTACTGGCAAAGCTCGCCTATTTGAGGTGGGTTGGTGGAATATGTTTGTTGCGACAATCGCCATTTTTGTAGCGATTATTTTTGGACAATTTGAAGCAGGTTTAGCCCAACCCTACGACGTAGCTAAATCAGTTTTAAATATCCATACACTGATTGGTTGGTCACTTTCTGGCATCATCGCGGCAATTACAGCATGGCGCTATGTAATTCGTTCGCACAATCCCCAAAAATTACCAATTCATTATTTAGCAGCCGGATTTATCTTAGTAGCAATTGTCGGTGTACAAGTATATTTCGGTGATCAATTGGTTTGGGTATATGGATTGCACACAGTACCAGTTGTTGAAGCAGTCAAGGATGGAATGCTGCCATGAATTCAGACCTAATTAATCAATTGAACGTAGAATTGGGTGCTAACGGACTGCCTTACACTCTGCCGATTCACCCAAACTTAGTACATCTCACCATTGGTCTATTCATCATTGGTATTACCTTTGATATTGTGGGTGTTCTATTTCCTTTGCAAAAATGGGTATTCAAATTTTTGGCCATTACGGTTGAACGTGCCAACTTCTTTGATGTGGGTTGGTACAACATGTTTGGCTCAACCATTATTACCTTTTTTACTGTGGCTGCTGGCTTTTACGAAATGCTTTTAGCAACCCCACCCACGGAAATCAAAAGTGCTTGGGGCTTGCCAGCAATGCAAACAATGCTTTGGCATGGTATTGGTGGTGTCGTCTTACTCGCCCTGTTTGTTGGGATGACCATGTGGAGAGGATGGCAGCGTTTTGTATGGAGCAGAAATTCCGATACAGAAGTGCATTGGAGCTATTTGTTGGCTGGAATAGCAATTATGTTTTTGATGTTCCTCCACGGCACATTAGGAGCGCAACTAGCGGCCGAATTTGGTGTTCACAACACCGCAGATAGATTACTGAAATTAGGCGAAGACCTGAACACAATGCTCAAATAATTTTTATCCTTTGTCATTTGTCCTTTGTTAATGACCAATGACTCTTGACCAATGACTCTTGACCAATGACCAAAACCCATGAAACTCCCCAAGATTTTAAACATATTAACCTTAATTACTGGTGCGATCGCTGTGAGCATCACCAGTATGTGGATAGGTAAACAAGCCTATTCTTGGCTACCTCCCCAAGCAGCGGCCGAATCTCATCTGATTGATGATTTGATCAGCTTTTTGGTGACATTAGGTGCATTTATTTTTCTTGGTGTTACCAGCACCTTAATGTACTCTGTGATTTTCCATCGCGCCGAAAAAGACGACTTCAGCGATGGCCCCCACATCGAAGGTAATGTCACCCTAGAAGTTGTTTGGACAGCCATTCCCATTATGTTAGTACTGTGGATTGCTGGCTATAGCTCCCAAGTTTACGAACAAATGGGAATTCAAGGCCCCACACAGCTAGTGCATTTGCATAATCCTGTGGGAATGGAATCAGCTTATGCAGCCACGAAAGAAGCTGCTATGAGCGAACCTGTAGAAAAAATTGATGTCATTGCCAAACAATGGGCGTGGGTATTCCATTACCCTGAGAAAAATGTTACCAGTACCGAATTGCATTTACCAAGCGATCGCCGTGTGCGTTTAGCACTGCAATCAGAAGATGTACTGCACGGCTTTTACATCCCCGCATTCCGCCTCAAACAAGACATCATTCCCAACCACACTATCGACTTTGAATTTACCCCCATTCGTCAGGGGCAATATCACCTCACCGACTCTCAATATAGCGGCACCTACTTTGCCACTATGCAGGCAAATGTAGTTGTGGAATCCCCCGAAGAATATCACAAATGGCTAACGAAAATCGCCACACATAAACCCTTCTTCGCCAAGAACCAAGCTGTTAATGAATACGCCGAAACAGCTAGTGAACCAGTAAAAAATGGCTGGGATACAGTTGTCCCCGCGGCTCCTCCTCTGGTCAATTATTCCGGTTGACAACAGACACACCCTTACACCCCTGTTTTTTCAAAATAACAATGACTAATGTCCCTATTGATAGTCTCAACCTCCCGGTTGGGAAACCTCAACATGAATCTCCAGGAGGCTGGAAACAATACTTCAGCTTTAGCACAGACCACAAAGTAATCGGTATTCAATACCTTGTTACTTCTTTCTTCTTCTTTCTCGTCGGCGGGATCTTTGCCATGATCTTGCGGGGAGAACTAATTACCCCCGAAGCCGACTTAGTTGACCGGACTGTATATAACGGTATGTTCACCATGCACGGCACTGTGATGCTGTTCTTGTGGACATTTCCCTCACTTGTTGGTTTTGCTAACTATCTCGTCCCCTTAATGATTGGGGCGCGAGATATGGCATTTCCCCGCCTCAACGCTGTCGCCTTTTGGATGGTGCCTGTAGTCGGGATTTTGCTTATGGGCAGTTTCTTCGTCCCTGGTGGCCCCGCCCAAGCCGGTTGGTGGGCATATCCGCCAGTCAGTCTCCAGAATCCCACAGGTAACTTGATTAACGGTCAAGTTTTATGGCTGTTGGCAGTCGCCATCTCTGGTGTCTCCTCAATTATGGGGGCTGTCAACTTTGTTACTACCATTGTCAAGATGCGTGCGCCCGGCATGGGCTTCTTTCGGATGCCTTTGTTTGTCTGGGCAGTACTCAGCGCTCAAATCATCCAATTGTTTGGCTTACCTGCACTGACAGCAGGTGCGGTAATGTTGTTACTTGACCTCACCGTGGGTACTGGCTTTTTTAACCCAGCCAATGGCGGAAATCCCGTCATGTTCCAGCATTACTTCTGGTTTTACTCCCACCCTGCGGTGTATGTGATCATTTTGCCTGTTTTCGGCATCTTCTCCGAAATCTTCCCTGTGTATTCTCGCAAACCTTTATTCGGCTACAAAGTAGTTGCGATTTCATCACTGTTAATTGCCGTAGTCAGCGCCATTGTCTGGGTACACCACATGTATGTCAGTGGTACTCCTGCTTGGATGCGGTTGATTTTCATGGTGACAACTATGTTTGTCTCTGTACCAACTGGCATTAAGGTATTTGCTTGGGTAGCAACCATTTGGGGCGGTAAGTTGCGGTTGAATACACCCATGTTATTTGCCTTGGGTGGATTAATTATGTTTGTCTTTGCTGGCATCACAGGGATTATGCTTTCTTCTGTACCTGTAGATGTTCACGTTAACAATACCTACTTTGTCGTAGGACACTTCCACTACGTTTTGTTTGGTACAGTGACAATGGGCTTGTATGCTGCCATTTATCACTGGTTCCCCAAAATGACTGGGCGGATGTACTACGAAGGTTGGGGTAAGTTACATTTCTGGTTATCATTCATCGGGACTAACCTCAACTTCTTACCTATGCACCCACTAGGTTTACAAGGGATGTTGCGTCGGGTTTCTTCCTATGCGCCAGAGTATGAATTCTGGAATATTATTGCGAGTCTTGGTGCATTTTTGTTAGGTATGTCTACCTTGCCCTTCATCTTCAACATGGTAGTTTCTTGGATGCAAGGTGAGAAAGCGCCTGATAATCCTTGGCGGGCAATTGGTTTAGAGTGGTTAGTTTCTTCACCACCACCTGTTGAGAATTTTGAGGAAATTCCGGTAGTTATCTCTGAACCTTATGGCTACGGCAAATCAGAACCGTTAGTTGCAGAAGTTAATAGTCATCATTAATGACAAAGCTAACTAGGGGACGCAGTTAAGTAAAACTGGCCAGACATCTGTCTGGTATGTCCTCACAACTGAAATTGGAGTTTTTTAAACGCAAAGGGGCGCTGAGGTAAGCGCAGAGTTACGCAAAGTAGTTCTTAAAGCAAGATTACACAATTTAGAATTTCACCAATGGACAGCTATATCGTTCCTGAAGAGTTGGAAAATCACTCTCATCCTGCTGGTGAGCATGGACATGACGAAGAAGGCAATAAAATGTTTGGTTTTATTGTTTTCTTATTGTCGGAAAGTGTGATTTTCTTGAGTTTTTTCGCTGGCTATATTGTTTACAAGCTAACAACTCCTAACTGGCTGCCGCCTGGTGTTGAAGGTTTAGAAGTTAGAGAGCCTGCCATTAATACTGTTGTGCTGGTTGCTAGTAGCTTTGTGATTTATTTGGCAGAACGCGCTCTACAACGTCATAATTTATGGGGTTTTCGCCTGTTTCTTTTGGCAACAATGGCGATGGGCAGTTATTTCTTAGTAGGACAGGCGATTGAATGGAGTAACTTGGCTTTTGGCTTCACAACTGGCACCTTTGGCGGGATGTTTTACCTGTTAACTGGTTTTCACGGTTTACACGTTTTGACAGGTATCTTGTTACAGTTGATGATTTTTATCCGTTCTTTCATTCCTGGCAATTACGAATCTGGTCACTTTGGAGTTAATTCTACTTCCCTGTTTTGGCACTTTGTTGATGTGATCTGGATTGTGTTGTTTGTTCTACTCTACATTTGGCAATAAGCATTAAATTCTCTGCCACAATCAGAGTAAGTTTTCAGGGGGAGGGTAACTTAATTCACCTTTTCCTCTGTTTTTCATATTTAGGCGTTCTCAAAGTGATTTTATGCCCATTTATGAAAATATGTCACTCTATCTATGTATAGATGTAATTTTTTTTGTTTTCAAGATAAAACTGTGGAGGCTTATAATATTAATAACTTAATTTTACTGAGCTAAACAAATTCAGCATATACAATTTTTCCTATAAAAATATTCACAAATGGCACTCCAATCTTTAGCAGAAAGCCCAATTGTTGCCTTTACTATTCTCCTAACAGTAATTTTTACTGTACCGCCAATATTTGAAAAATTGCGGTTGCCTGGATTAGTGGGTTTGCTAGTAGCAGGTGTTATTCTAGGAGAAAATGGCTTAAAGTTACTCAATTCAGAATCAGACACAATCAAACTGCTATCGGATATTGGGAAAATTTATTTGATGTTCGTAGCAGGTTTAGAAATTGATTTAGAGCAGTTTCGCAAAACTAAAAATCGCTCAATTGGATTTGGTACTTTAACTTTTTTAGTTCCATTAATAGCTGGAATCTGTGTCGGTCGTTTATTCAATTTTAGTTGGAATGCTTCTTTTTTAATTGGTTCTTTGTTGGCTTCCCATACTTTGTTAGCATATCCAATTGTGAGTCGTTTGGGAGTGGTCACAAATGAAGCTGTGACTGTCACAATTGGGGCAACAATTTTTACTGATACGGGTGCTTTGTTAGTATTAGCAATTTGTGTGGGCATTCATGAAGGGGAGTTTTCTGCCCTGAGTTTAGCTACTTTATTGGGAGGATTAGCAATTTATTCTCTTGTGGTTTTGTTTGGTTTTGACTGGGCAGGAAAGGAATTTTTTCGGCGTTCTGGAGATGAGCAAAGTAACCAGTTCTTATTTATTTTACTAGCATTATTTTTGGCTTCGGTTGGAGCGCAGGTTATTGGGGTTGAGAAAATTGTTGGGGCATTTTTGGCGGGTTTAGCTGTTAATGATGTTTTAGGACGTAGCCCAGTTAAAGAAAAAATTGAATTTATTGGTAGTGTTTTATTTATCCCATGTTTCTTTGTGGATATGGGATTGTTAATTAATATTCCCGCATTCCTCAAAACTCTCAGTTCGGTTTGGCTGACGGTGGTAATTGTCGTAGCTTTGATTGGGAGTAAATTTATTGCGGCATTTTTAGCTAAATTATTTTACCGATACAATACCGCAGAAATGCTCACAATGTGGTCATTGTCTTTACCTCAAGTAGCCGCTACATTGGCGGCTGCATTAGTGGCTTATCAAACTGTTAATCCGGCTGGGGAAAGATTAATTAATGAAGGTGTTTTAAATAGTGTGATTGTGCTGATGCTGGTGACGGCTATTTTAGGGCCAGTGATTACTTCTAGGTTTGCGACTGCTTTACAAGTTAGTGAAGCAGATTTGGCTACGGATAGTCTATCAACTTGGTGGGAAAGTCATGAGCCTGAGATAGAAGAACAGCAAGAGCGATTCACTGTCGTTGTACCAATTTACAATCCGCAAACCCAGCGTTATTTAATAGAGATGGCTGCATTATTAGCGCGTCATGAATCGGGGAGAATTGTACCGTTAGCTATTACCAAAGCTCTGATTCAAATGGATGATCCGCAATTAGTGACAGCACTTGAACAAAGTCAAAAAAGATTGCAGTTGGCTAAAGAAATTAGCCAAGAATTTGATGTGGAAGTTGCGCCAGCAATTCGCATTGATGATGATGCGGCTTTGGGAATTAGTCGTGCTAGTCGGGAACGCAATGCTAATTTAGTGGTGATGGGTTGGTCGCAGACTACAGGCTTTCGCGCTCGTTTGTTTGGGAGTGTACTTGATAGTGTATTTTGGTCTGCACATTGTCCAGTAGCAGTTACACGTTTGTTAAGTAGTCCAACAACTATCCAAAGAATTCTTGTTCCGGTTGGTGATTTGACACGACAAACTATAGGCGCTGTTAGGTTCGCGCAAATTTTAGCTGATGTGAATCAGGCAGAGGTGGTATTGTTGCATGTGAGCGATCGCAAAACTCGCCCGGCTTTAGTGGAAAAATTTACATCGCAATTATCGGAAATTGTCACTAAAAGTCAGTTACAGGTAAAGACAAATATCCAGACTGTTAAAGGTGATGATATCGCTAGAGTAATTATTCGAGAAGCTCAGTCTTTTGATTTAGCTGTGTTACGTTCTGTTCGCTATCGCACAGCAGGTGGTTTGGCTGTTAGTCAAGTGACAACCCAAATCTTAAGAGAATTAAAATGCTCAATTGTGTTGTTAGGAGAACCCCATTCTTAATATCTTCAACACACATAGCACAATTCAGGCTTCGTTATGAGCGTCAGCCGAACGGAGCCAGGAGTCAGAATTCAGAAGTAACACAGTTTACAAAGGGACATTAGCAAAGTTAACTGTGTATGGTTCTTCTAAAGATTGCTGGGTGCTGGCTTTCACCGCTGCTAAATAGCGACGCAAGGCTGACAATTGTTGAGAATTGGGACGATAGCTGAGATTACCTTGCTTTTCAAATAAAGGTGCAGATGCGATCGCCTGATAATCTAAATTCTGAGATGAATTCTGGGTTAACCATGCTGACTCAGGTGGTGATGGTATCAAACCCGCAGGTAATTCTCCTTCTAAAAATGCCAATAATCTTTGCTGACAAATACTTGTATTAATTCCCCTTCCCTCAAACAATTGCAGCACTTCGTTAAATGACAAACTGCGCTCTGGTAACAACCGCAGCAATTCTGTAAATAGAAAATAGTCTGTATACTGTTGTCTTGGTTCTTCTAAAATTTGGGGATGCAAAGGTAACATCGCCAACCCCAATGCAACCCGACTGCAATTCGGTGCGCCATTTTCCCCTAAATACGCATCTTGCATAATCTTGGCGTTGGGGAGTTTTTGCTTGAGCCAATGATGCACAACTCCTAATGATGCAACTCCACCAGTCAAGATGGCTTGATTAATTGCTTCGGTGGGGATACCCCGCGCGACTAGCAATTTATTCAATTCGCGGTTCAGTCGCCGCACAAAGGGGACAAACACCTGATTTTCTAAGTCCCGTCGTTGTAGTTTCCACTGTTGGTCTGCCAAATCCAGAGTAAAATTTTCTTGGTGTTGCAAAATTAACTTTAACGCGAGGGCAGATTCTAAAGCAGCTTGTCCTAATATGGAACTTTCGAGGCGTTGTTGTAAGCGAATTCGCACACCGATATCTGGCTCTCCGGCTCGTGGTAAATCAAATTTGTCTAACCCCAAACTTTGCCACTGCATTTTGTCTATATCAGGAAATGCAGTTTGCCAATGCCAAGGATTACTAGTATTATTTTTACCATTCTCTGCAATATCTTTGCGTGATTGCCGATATTTTGGCGGAATCAACAACTGACAAATAATATCTTGTTCTATTCCCTTACTGGCATAAGGAAAACTGTGCAGCATAAAATCTTGATGCGCTAATTGCAGCAGATTTTCTGGAACATCAACCAAAGCCATTTCAGTAGCGGTTGCGCCAATATTAATCACCAAAGTATTGCCGAGCAATGGTTCTGTGGTTTGGACAGGCTGTAAACCAGTGCGATCGCTCACTTGAATGATTTCGCCGTGACTTTGATCGAATAAACTAATTAAACTGGCGATCGCTTCTTCTACAAAAAATACTTGCTGGGGATGTTGAATCAGTTTGCTCGTCAACAAAGCTTCCCGCACATTAAATCTATATTGTTCTGACCAACTAGAAGGACAAGTGCAGATGACACCAGCGATTTTACCAACAATTGTGTGGAAAGTCGGCTGATTAATCCCCACAGCCATAGCCACTAAACCTTGTGTGGTGCTTTGGCGATCAGATTTTAGCGTTAAAAGTAACTTCGAGAGCGATCGTACCACCCAAATCAATGGCCCTGCCGAAAACTCATTGAATTGCAGCACCGGTTCCCATTTTTGCTCTTCATTTTTGTAGGGAATCGCAACTTGTAAATAAGGCTTTAACTGTGCGGAACATTGGCTACTTTTGACATTAATTCCACCATTTGAAACTGAAGCATTCGGTAGATAAACTTCCGCAGGTAAACGAAATGAGTGTTGAAACGAATTCGCCCCTGGGATATTTTCAGCTGACCAGTAAATAGGATACACCACCGATTGGGAGCGATTTAACAAAGCCGCAGAAATACCCGTTGTTCCCAAATCAATACCTAAATACCATACTGAGTTATGCACATCGACAGTCAGTTCTATCTGGCTGGGAGAAATGGAACCAGTTGTGGCTTCCTTTTTTTTTTCGTTGGCGGGACTAAAGTTTAAATCAGCTTGTGTTTGTGGCAATGATATAGGTGCAACTGGTGGTACAGCCGGACGCGAAAAAGCCACATTTGGCGTATGGTCTACTGTTTGTGGATGAGGAAAAGTAATATCTGGTGGTTCGCTATCTGCCAGACTGTAGACATCCGCTGACTGATAATTGATCAACTCATCAAAATTAGCTAAATCTTGATTTAATTGCTGCAACTGTGATTCATTCAAAGAAATCTCCGGTAAATTTGCCGACTGTATTACCTCTGGCGCAAGCAAATTCTCCTGGGGGGAAGCTGCAATATATATATCTGATAAATTCTCCTGGGGTTCCACATCAGAGGTATATGCTATTTCTGAAGTTGGTTCATCTAAAGTCAATGCAATTTCTGCGGGAGACAAACCAGGCCATAAATTCTCTTCACTACTCGCCTCGGCGAACAGTTCACTTAAAGAAGTAATCGTATCACTATGCTCTGGCTGAACTGGAATATTTTCCCGCAGAGCAGGAGAATAACTGAGGGTGGTGCTGAATAATTCCGGCTCTTCCTCAAAAAATAACTCTTGTTGGAAATCTGATGATAAATCAATAAATTGCGGCGAATCAGTTGGTATGTTTAGCGGTGGAGTGTGACTCGGTTCAAACAACCCTGCATCAGACTGAGTAAATATCGACTCCGGTAAGCCAACATTCCCATCAAATAACGGTGTCAGAGGCGGGTAATCATGAGTATTTAATTTGGTAGAATTTTCTCTTGCATCTGGAGATGTTTCTGGTTCTTTTACAGGAGTGCTGAGAGGTGCGGTGTCAACAATATTTGCTGAAAAATCCGGTGTTGGTTCCTCTAGCGTAGGCTCAACACTCGGTTGATTCACCGAACTAATATTAAATAAACTAGCATAAAGTTGATCTACCTCATCAGTATCAGTTAATTCCAGATTCTGTGGTGCTGAGTCACTGAACATCTCAAAAAGTTCTGGGGGAGGAGTGACAGCTTCGGGAGTAGGTAGGAGTGATGGCGAACTTAATGGTTGTTGTGGAGTGTCATCCGCCAATTCATCCCAGTCCTCAAACCCTTCCAGTTCTGGGGGAGTTGTCGAACTATCCACAGCTTGAGTCACAATACCTGTTAGTTCTAACAGCATTGCATCCAAATCGTTAGCCGCCAAATCATCTGCAAATTCAACTTCTGGTTGTGGTAATTCTAATGCTGGATTTGTGGCTACTGTCTTGGTGATAGCGGGTGGGACAGTTTCTACAGTAACAGTATCTTCTTTTGTGGGGAATGGCGATCGCTTTGATGTTTCTTGAACCGTCGCCGCGGGAATTATGGCAGGAAGTTGTTGCAATTGCTGAGTCCAATTATTCAAGAAACTCACCAGCAACTGTTCCCCTTGCAAGCCTGTACTGTGCATTCTCGCCAGTGCTTGCGACAAGGATTCATGATAAGTATTAATATTGCGCTGTAGTGCATCAAAAACAACATTCACCGTTCCATCTAAAGACAGTAAACGTTGGTCTAATTCCTTCGCAAACTGAGTTAACCGTTCTACCTGCGTTGAAGATTCTAATGCAGACACACCCGTAGCAGCTGTTCGTTCTATACTGTTGTGCTGACTTGAACTAACAGCATTCAACTCATTCGCCTGATGCTCCTTGATATGCGGTGCGACAGTGGGAACAAGGCGACTCATTAGTACCTGTAAAAATTCCCCAATGATTTGCTCTTGATGGGATAACTGTTGACTTAAAGAGTAATTTTGCAGCCGCTTCTGTTCCAATTGCCTAATTTCCTGCATCAGAGTCGAGCGTTCTTGCAATAGCGCTGTTAATTCTGCTTGAAGTGGCTGAATTAATATCGCCAATTCACTTTTGAATTGGCTACTCAGAACATTATTTTCTGCTGACTCAGATGGAGATAACTCTCCTGAAGATTGATGATTAACTTGTTCAGCAAATTTCGCCAACAAAGGTGATGTTTGCATCTGTCCTGTTGGCTGAGGAATATAGCCTTGTAAATCCTCAGTTTCTTTTAAATTCACCAGAAAGTTGCGAACTCGTTCTAAAACTTCTCTGGCTTCTGGCGCTTGACCAGACAGCAGCTTCGGCAGTCGCTTACCATTGTTAGTGAGTAAGTTATCAATATCTGCGATCAGTTTTTGAATTTCATCAGCGCGGGAAGTCACTTTGAATTACCTTAGCTAGAACTGGATTTTAACTTGGGTGAGAAATTGACGCTTATCAAAGTTAAGAACGGTAGTAGCTGCCCCTCAGACTTCTGACGGCAATTTATGATCACTAGGCATCATGGTCATTAGCTGGAGTGCTAATTGAAGTACAAGGATACAAAAATATTCCCTAATTGTCAGCCAAGTTGGTTGACTAGGCATTTTGCTCTTTTACTCTACAGGCGATGTTACAGCTTCTCTGACTTCACAATCAAAAACATAAAAAAATGCAACAAATCGACCAGGAGTCTGGAAACAACTGGCATCTGATCACAGACACCACATCAACAAGGCAAATTCCCTCCACTTTACATCCAGATGCGCCATTAATCTAGCTAAGGAGTATAGGAATGGCAAGTTAACTAGAACACAAAAAATAATTTGGATGACCTACACACAAAGGTTATACCATTTTGGATTTTAGATTTTGTGGAAAGTTGAGCCAGTGCGTTGGACGGGTTCCCAGGCTTGAAGCAACTGGCGTTCGTTGCGTGCGGAGAAAACTTGCGTGCGCGGGTTCTCTCCGTTGAGCAAACTTTCCAAGACAGATTTTGGATTGGGGAATTGCTTAATGGTGAGCTTTTTAGCAATTTATATTGGTATTAGTGGGTGAAATTAGGACTGACAGGTGTAGGTTTTTGATGAGATGTCTGGGAAACTTGGTTTTAGGGTAGGAGTGTAGGGAATAATCAATTTTCCGCAGATTTTGCGTTAGCAAAAATTAACTAGTTTGAGTATCATTAATGTGGTTTGCCTATATTTTTAAGTAAATATTTTTGCAATGCAGCTAGGTTTTCAAATTTCTCCCAAAGGCACTTAGACATTACTTACACAAGTTTTACTCTATTTAAACTGCGTCAGTGAGACTGTTTTTACAAATGCTTTTATTGTGATTTTGTTTACTTGGCTGAACTCTGTATTGAAAAAAGTCTTAGCATTGATGGCTTAGGCTGAAATTAGCTCTGTTGTTTGTTTTGTGTGTAATACCTTTAATGAAGATGCCGTAATGGGAGACCGATATAGCTTGCAAGAAGAACCTATTCATCCGTGGATTAGAACCGCTCCCTTTTTTCAAGGGTTGCCCGAATCAGTTGTGGAAGCAGCCCTTATCCATCTTGTGACTCGAACACACCCAGCAAATCAAGTGATTTTGTTGGAAAATGACTGGGGTGGTTCTGTGTATTTTATCTTTGAGGGTTGGGTAAAAATCCGTACGTATAATTTGGAAGGTAAAGAAGTAACTCTGAATATTCTAGGTAAAGGCGAATTATTTGGTGAAATGGCAGCTTTGGATGAAGTGCCTCGTTCTACCGATGTGATTACTCTTACTCCTACAGTTATCGGCAGTCTGCCATCTCAAGATTTTGTTAAGTTACTCCAAATAGAACCCTTGGCAGGGGTAAGATTATCAAAGTTGATGGCTAGACGCTTGCGGCAAGTAAATCGTCGTCTGCGATTGCGAGAATCTGATAGTCAATCGCGGGTAGCAGATACTTTATTATTTTTAGCAGAAGGGCAAGGAAAGCGATCGCTCACAGGAACAGAAATTCCGAATTTGCCTCACCGAGAATTAAGTAGTTTAAGTGGGCTGGCGCGAGAAACTGTGACAAGAGTCTTGACTAGGTTAGAAAAAAAAGGGTTAATTCAGCGGGATCAAGATACTATTTCTATCCCCGATGTGTTAGCCCTGGAAAGATTGATTGTATAAAAAATTTTCAACATGAGTATTGTCGATTCTCTGCCGGAAGAGCCAGAGGAAAGCCCATCTTCTGAATCTCAACTTTCAAACCAAGAACAATTACAGCAAAATCACAGTCCCAATCATGCTGGGAACCATAGCCAATTACAATCTCCTCATTTAAAAGCTGTTGCACCTTTGAGGATGGTAGAAACGGCATTTTTAGCCAGTACTGCCAGCTTAATTTGGTTTATTAATTTTTATTTTCCTTTGGGGCCAGTGTTGCGGATATTTTTTTCTGTACCCATCGCTCTAGTTTACCTGCGCTGGGGACAAAGAGCCGCATGGATGGCCGCCGTTACCTCTGGCTTGTTGTTATCTGTACTGATGGGGCCTGTTCGCAGTCTCTTGTTTGTCATGCCTTATGCTTTTATGGGCGTACTCTTGGGCGCAACTTGGCATCGTCGCGTTCCTTGGATTGTGTCTATCACTTTAGCTGCGTTGTTAGGCACTTTGGGCTTCTTTTTTCGGATGTGGTTACTATCTATATTGTCCGGCGAAGACTTATGGATTTATTTAATTAACCAAGTTACAGAAATTACCGAGTGGATATTTCTCAAACTCGGATTATTAAACACTCCCAGTGTATTTTTGATTCAAGTTGGGGCTTTTGCCTTGGTTGTCATTAATAACTTTATTTATCTGTTTGTGGTACACCTAGCCGCATGGCTACTACTAGATCGTTTGGGCAATCCTATTCCCCGTCCGCCGCGTTGGGTGCAAGTCATGATGGATTATGAAGCTTAGAGAAGACAGGAGGCAGAAGTTCAGAGTTTTTTAACTATTGACTCTTGACTCTTGATTCTTAATTTATGATTAGTATTTATTCTCAAATAGAACAAGGTAAAGCCTGGATTAATAAATATCGTGGTAATTTACCTGTATTTGCCTGTGTGTTAGGTTTTACAGAAACTGCTTTGATTCCCGGAATTTCAGCGGCTGGAAGTACGCCAGAAGACCGCAAGTATACGGCTTGTGCAGATGCTGAATTTTTATACTACGGTGCAGAACATCAACCGCAGTATTCTTTACCACCACTCACAGCGGGAGCATCGCCTGTGTTAATTTCTCGCGCTGTGGTGGAAGCACTCAAAATTCCAGTTTATTTATTTAATGCAGGATTACCTCAGTTCCCGGCTGTACCAGCAATTGATTTGGGTGGTTCGTTAGCTCAGTGTGTAAGTACAGGTAAGGCGATGGAATTAGCCACAGTCAAACACTTGCTAGAACAAGGAATGATTTGGGGCGATCGCTTGGCGGCTGAAGTTCCACAAAGTTACGTCATTTTAAGTGAATGCGTTGTTGGTGGTACGACAACCGCTTTGGCTATTCTCACGGCGTTAGGAATAGATGCGATCGGCAAAGTCAACAGCAGTCACCCAATTTGTAACCATCAGCAAAAATGGCAAATAGTTCAGTCGGGATTACAAAAAATTCCGCATTCTTCCCATCCTCTAGAAATCGTGGCAGCCGTGGGTGATCCTATGCAAGTGGTAGTAGCGGGAATGGCGATCGCCGCTAGTCGTCGTTGTGGGGTAATATTGGCAGGTGGCACACAAATGCTGGCCGTTTACGCTTTAACTACGGCAATTTCTCAAGCACTTAACTTATTTTGGCAACCCACAGAAGTAATTGTCGGTACAACTCGCTGGGTAGCAGAAGATCCCACCGGTAAGACTGTTGATTTAGCCCTCAGCTTGGATAAAATCAGCAACACTCAAGGTACAAACCCACCTTTATTATCAACACAACTAAGTTTTGCCAATTCCCGTTATACCCAACTCCAAGCTTATGAGCAAGGTTTTGTCAAAGAAGGTGTGGGTGCTGGAGCCGCCTGCATTGCAGCCTATCTATACCAAAATTGGTCACAATCTCAACTTTTAGTAGCTATTGAAGACCAATTCCAGCGGCTGTGTCAATCTAAAGTTTAAAAAAAGAATTATACCGAGACACGTAGCCCGTTAGCGTAGCTGCACGAAGAGTCCTTACTTCAATCCCACTCTTTTAAGGGTGGGTTCCTCTGCTGAATTTATAAATAGGCTATGAGGGCAAGCATCTGTTTACTTTTACAGTAAGTTGTATCTCACCAATCTAGAATTGGTTATAGTTTTTACCTCATTATTTCTTTCTGCTGTTGATAGAGTTGTTTAAATTGCTGTTGTCGTTGTTTATGATCAACGATGGGTTCAGGGTAGCTAACAGCGCGGCGTTCTAGAGGTGTAATTTTACCCGTTACTAAATATTCATTATCAATAGACCGCAATTCTGGCAACCATCGGCGGATATATTCGCCATCTGGATCAAATTTTTGTGTTTGACTGGCTGGGTTAAAAATTCGCAAGGGTTTGGGATCCATCCCACTAGAAGCACTCCATTGCCAACCGCCATTATTAGCAGATAAATCACCGTCAATTAGCTTTTGCATAAAATATTTTTCGCCTAATTGCGGACTAATTAGCAAGTCTTTTGTCAGAAAACTAGCAACAATCATTCGACAACGGTTGTGCATCCAACCGCTTTGATTTAATTGGCGCATGGCTGCATCTACGATGGGGTAGCCTGTTTTGCCTTCGCACCAAGCTTGAAAGTGTGCGTCGTTAGTTTCCCAAGGAAAGTTTTTAAAGGCATCACGGTAAGCACCTTCAGCTAATTCGGGGAAACTATACATAGCGTGTTGATAAAATTCACGCCAAGCTAGTTCTTGCTGCCAGGTGCGGATACTAGTTGTTGTTTCTTCACTGCGGCTATTTTCTTGCGCTGCTACTGTAGCTTGCCAAACAGTGCGAATGCCAATTGCACCAAATTTCAACGCAGCACTTAATTGCGATGTTCCATCTGTCGCGGGAAAGTTGCGCTGTTCTTGGTATTCGGTAATGGTTTTATAGGTAAATTCTGCTAATCTCGCTTGGGCGGAGGCTTCCCCTGGTGAGAGAATTAAGTCACTATCCCAGATAAATCCTAAATCTTTGGCGGTTGGTAATGGAATTGCACCAGCGTTTTGGGCAATTTCTTGTTCGGCTGGTGTTAATCCTTCCACTGTTTGTAAGGTGGCTACTGGTGGCGCTTTTGGTTTGCTAGTCCAATTTTTCCAAAAGGGGGTGTACACAGTGTACGGTGTATTGCTACCTGTGCGAATTTCTGCGGGAGAGTGGAGGGTTTGATCCCAGTTTTCGCTGAGGAATTGAATGCCTTTTGCTTTGAGTGCATCAATTATATTGCGATCGCGTATTTGAGAATATGGTTCTACATCCCAATTCCAAAACACAGCTTTGGCATTTAAAGCTTCAGCTAAAGCGGGAATTACTTCCATCGCATCGGCATGGAGAATCAGAAGTTGGCTACCAATTTGAGCATATCGCTCCTGTAATGCCTGTAAGCAGCCAATCATATATGTTACTCTCACAGGCGCAATATCATCACGTTCAAGAATATTGCGATCTAGACAAAATACACCCACAACTTTTGGGCTTTGACTTCTTGCGGTAGCTAGTCCAGTATTGTCAGAAATGCGTAAGTCACGGCGATGCCAAAACAAAATTAACTCAGACATTCCCTACCTATTACAGTTCACTTGTACTATGCTAAATCCTAGCAGTAAGTAACCATTATGAACTACAAGTATGTATATAAGAGAGGATAGGGGCTAAAGGCTAGGGATAAGAAAGGAGAATTTTCTACTCAGCACTTTCAATTCAGGATGCTAAAAGATAAAATTTCACACTTCAGACTTTACACTTCTTCCGTCTCTTTCGGGTTAATTTCACACACTAGTTCATAGACTACTGTCTTTGGTGGCTCGACAAATAAAGGCATCATTTTTTTCAAAATGTGTTGGTAAACCTGATTTTGGTTAGCTTCCATATCTTCTACACTCTCCCAAAAAATTATAGATATGCCTCTGTCAGTTCCTGGTTCTTGTAACAGATAAGCTCCTTTGAAACCTGTTGTATAGGTTAATACAGCTTCTTCATAAAGTTGTTTGGCAGTTTCAAATTTACCAGGCTTGAATTCGCCTATTGCTACATGAGTAAATTTATGTCTGAGAAAGTCTTGAAAATCCATAAAATTTCTCTCCGTATATTCAAGTTTATTCCAGCTTAAAATTGTAAATCATTTTACGATTTATTGTTATTTTTAGTTTTTTATCTGAAGAACTAAAATATCACCATAGAGTGCCTTAATAACAAAAATAAGTAAAACTTAAAGTTTACTGTATTTCATTTCAATCTGGCTTTTACCTGCCTTTTTGGTAATTAAATTCTCAACACTTGTCGCAATGGCTTAATTTTTGTTAATTAAGCAGTGAGTTAAAAAATTTAATATTCTCCAGAGATTTATTACATAAAAGATTGTGTATCTTTTAAAACTCAATTACTGAATATTTTATTTAAAAAATGCCATAAAACAATGGCTATTGATAAGTTTAATAGTTTAAACCAAAGAATAAAAAGTTACATTTGTGGGATACCAAGCTGTATGAAGCTCACAATTCAGACAATTTATTTTTGACTCAATAGATCATCTATCTAGCATTTGACCATAGAATGAGTTTGACTACCCTCAAATTAGCTCAATAGTCTGACACTACATATCAATCGAATCTGGAAGCTATATCTACATTATCATTAAGAAAAAAATGCCATTTTTGCATTCAAAATTGCATAATACGTTATTAAATTTAAATAAATGATATTTAACTCTTATTTGCTATAGGTTGCATTCTCTATCTTGCTCTGTAGTTAAAAACATAAATTTACTTGATGAATTAACTATGCCATTACAAAATCAGCTAATTAATTGGCCGAACTTATATCATCTAATTAATCATGATCCTTTAACGATTAACCCTGATAGTTATCTAGTCGATGCTATTATCTTGATGAGCCAGAAACAAGCTCAAAGTCTGTCGCTGTCTAGCTTAGATAGATATTTTAAGACTGATATCTGTAATCAGCAAAAAAATAGTTGTATCTTAGTTGTAGAAGCAGGTTATCTATTAGGGATAATTACGGCGAAAGATGTATTAAATATCATTGCAGCCGGAGTTAATATCACCCAAACAAAAGTGGCGGAGGTGATGGTAACAGCATTAATTACTCTCAGACAAAGTTATGCAACAGATATATTTACAGCTTGGTCATTGTTACGTCACTATCAAATTAGTTATTTGCCAATTGTAGATAACCAGGGCAAATTGACAGGTATTGTCACTGATAGTATTTTATTACAAGCTTTTAACCGTGACATAATAGTTGGTATCAAAACAGCCTGCCAACAAACAAAAAAGAATTATCGCAAAATCAATGGCATAAGTTGTTCTATTCACCATCATCTCCAGCCAGGAATAGAACAAAAATCATCCACATTTCTATCAACTCATCAAGAATTTCCAGAAACTCGTAAAAAACTTCAGATGGTAGAAGAAAAACTGCACCAAACTCAGGATGAGTTAGAAAAACTGGTGGCAGAAAACCAGCGTTTGCAGCAGAAAATATTTGAATACCAACAGGCTGAGATAGCTTGGCAAAATAGAGAGAAACTTTATTGTCAACAAAAAGAAGAATCATTGCGTGAGAGTGAAGCCAGACTCAGTTTAGCTTTAGAAGCTGCTGATATGGGCATTTGGGACTGGAAGCTTCAAACGGATGAAACCCTTTGGTCAGCCAACATGGGATTACTGTATGGTTTAGCTGACGGGACTGCGTGTCCAACAAAGGAAGACTTTTTGGAGTTAATTCATCCTGAAGATCGGCAAGCTTTTACTCAAGCTGTGACTGCGACTATTCAACAAGGTGTGAAATTTGTCGTTGAATATCGTGCTGTTTGGCCAGATAGCAGCATTCACTGGCTCAATTCTACAGGCCAACTCTACTACAACGAAGATGGTCAGCCAAGTAGGTTAACTGGGACAACTAGAGATATTAGCGAACAGCAAGCTGCACTTCGTGAACGCAAACAAGCCGAACAGAAAATTCTCGAACAAGCAGCTTTGCTGGATATTGTCACAGATGCAATTGTCGTGCGCGATTTGCAAAATCGGATTCTTTTTTGGAATCAAGGTGCTGAACATCTTTATGGTTGGTCGGAACAAGAAGCAGTAGACCAAAACGCCGATGAACTTTTATTTAAACAACCCTCAGCAAAAATCTTGGCGGCGATAGAAAAAGTAATTGATAGTGGTACTTGGCAAGGTGAATTACATAAAGTTACCAAATTTGGCACAGAAATTATTGTCGCTAGTCGCTGGACACTGATGCAGGATAGTACAGGAAAACCTCAATCTATTTTGATTGTTGACACTGATATTACCCAAAAAAAACAATTAGAAGAACAGTGTTTCCGCACGCAAAGATTAGAAAGTCTTGGGACTCTAGCTGGTGGGATTGCCCATGATTTGAACAATATTTTGACCCCAATTTTAGCTGCGTCTCAACTATTGCAACTCAAATTTTCCCAAGACACAGATCACTATTATCAGCTAATGGCAATTATTGAAAATAATGCCAAACGTGGGGCAGATTTGGTAAAACAAGTATTATCGTTTGCGCGAGGATTTAAAGGAGAACGCACAATTATTTTGATTAAGCACTTAATTTCGGAAATGCTGCTAATTGCCAAACAGACATTCCCGAAATCTATCGAATTTGCGATCGCCATCCCCGATAATCTGTTAGCTGTTTCTGGAGATGTTACCCAGCTGCATCAGGTGCTAATGAATTTGGTAGTTAATGCCCGTGATGCCATGCCAGATGGCGGTAAAATTGCCATCTCCGCAGAAAATAGATTGATTGATGAAGCCTACGCCCAAATGAATTTGGATGCTCAAGCCGGGCATTACATTGAGCTAACTGTAGCGGATAATGGTATGGGGATGTCGCCAGAAATATTAGATAGAATTTTCGAGCCATTTTTTACGACCAAAGATATGGGGACAGGGACAGGGTTAGGTCTGTCAACAGTGCTAGGCATTATTAAAAGTCATGGTGGCTTTATTAATGTATCTAGCAAAGTCGGTAAAGGCACGAAATTTAAGTTGTTCTTACCAGCCATAGAAGGCCGTCAAGTAATAAAATCCGAAAACTTAGTTGTACCTTTAGGGGAAGGAGAATTAATTTTAGTTGTTGATGATGAAGCAAAAATTTTGGAAATTGCAACTATCGTCTTGGAAAACTACAACTATAAAATTCTGACGGCTAGTAATGGGATTGAAGCGATCGCACTTTATGCCCAACATAAACATCAAATCAAAGCTGTGTTGATGGATATGATTATGCCGGAAATGGATGGAATGACTGCTATACGCACTCTACAAAAAATGAATCCTCAAGTGCAAATTATTGCTTGTAGTGGGTTTAATCACCAGGAAAACTTGACAGAAGTTGTCAATGCCAATATTCAGTTAGTTTTGCCAAAACCTTTTACTGCCCAAGATTTATTGAACAGTTTGCAGCACGTATTGAGAAACCAAAATTAGGTTTTTTTGTAGATATAGCAATCCTAAATGAGTCGTGAAAAACATAGATATGGAAACGAACCGCCAAGGACGCAAAGGTAAGAAAGAAGGAAAAGATATAAAAAATTTACAAATGATTTAGGACTGCTATAGAAGTTGGAGTTTTTGGAAAATCTCAGGCGAACTGTTATTAACCCCTACCTTTCTAGTTCAAAAATCACATAGAATTCTAAATAATATAACTACCTATTACTCAATAAATCAGATGGCTAAAGAAATAGAACGGAAATTTTTAGTTAAAGGCGATGGTTGGAGAAACCTGGGGGTAGGTAGTGTCTATCGTCAAGGATATATTGCTACTCAAAAAGCAGTGACAGTGAGGGTGCGGATTGCTAACAGCCGAGGTTATTTAACGATTAAAAGCCCTAGTGTAAATTATTCGCGGGCTGAATTTGAGTACGAAGTTCCCCTGGCTGATGCTCAAGAAATGTTGGATACATTATGCGATCGCCCATTAATTGAAAAAGTGCGATATAAGGTAAAATTGGGTGATTTAACTTGGGAAATTGACGAGTTTGATGGTGACAATAAAGGATTGATAGTGGCAGAAGTTGAACTGAGCAATGAAAAACAACAAATTGAACTACCAGAATGGATTGGTGAAGAAGTTTCTCATGAAAGTAGGTATTTCAATAGTAATTTAGCAAGATTTCCCTTTTCAAAATGGTAAATTTCATCCTGTTGAGGGTTAACAAAAGAAATTATTTAATTAGCTCCTCTAAAGATGGGAACAGCATTTTCTCTGCTTGATTGCGATCGCCACATTCTGCTGTTGGTAAATTACACATACAAGCAGCATTCGTAATGTCGGTAATTTGACCGCGCAAGCATTGAACACTCTGAATTAATAGATAAGCCGCAAAACAAGCAATCAGTACCGCTACTAATAAACTGATGACTCCATCCGCCCATGTCCAATTTAACCAAATAACTGCGATCGCCGCTAACACCGCACCAACGGAACTGGCGACATCAGCCAACAGATGTAGAAAAGCACCTCTGATATTTAGGTCTTGATGACTGCATCCATGTAGATAAAAAGCGTTAAAGCTGTTAATTCCCAAGCCAATCAAGGCGGTTGTCAACATGGGTAAACCCAGAATCTCAATATCGGGAGATTGCAGCCTTACCAAAGCTTCTTTGATAATCCAGCCAGCAACACAAGCTAAACTGATCCCATTTACCAAAGCTGCCAAAATATCTAATCGATAGCGTCCAAATATATTGTGTTTGGATATGGATTGAGATAGCCAGGATGCAGTTAGTGCTAAACCCAACGCTCCTACATCCGTGAGAATGTGTTCAGCGTCTGCTAATAGAGACAAACTGTGGCTCCAAATTCCTACACTCAATTCCACACAAAAAAAGACACTGAGTAAAACTAAAGCAGTCCACAAAGCCTGAAATTTTTGCTTTACCTGGCTTGATTGCATTAAATCTGACCTGATACACCTACTGGAGTTTATCTCCAATAATAAGCTATAGCAGAAGGCAGAGAGCAGCGCGTTGCGGGGGTTCCCCCCGTTGTAGCGACTGCGGAGAGGCAGGAGGAAAAGTTTTACTATTCCTGGCATTCAAGCTTTCAAGTTCTCCTAACATATCTGACTACTGCTATATCAGTCACATACTCCCCGACTGAAAGCATCATTCTCAGATACCTTAATACCTGGATATGTTCCCATTTAATGTACCAGTATCAAGGTTAAGGGTTGAGTAAATCAGATTTAATGAAGGGTAAACGCTAGTAAAAACTTGTAGAGTTTATGTAATAATTATTATCATTATCATAAAATGTGGCGATCGCATCAATTAAGCTTGAGAAAATCGCCACATCACAAAAAATTAGCCAAATATTTTGACTAAGTTGAGAAAATACACAGTTGCTTATCTGTCATAACGATCATTTCGATCATTTCGGTTATATCTGTCGTCTCTGTCATATCTGTCGTTTCTGTCATATCTGTCGTTTCGGTTATATCTGTCATTTCGGTCATAGCGATCGTTTCTGTCATTTCTGTCGTTTCTGTTATTGCCAACTGCAAACTCAGCGCGGCAACCATTTCGCACCCAAACCCGATTTCCTCTAAAACCCCAATTGTCCCGACAACTGGCGTTAGACAATTGCCTCACAAATCTGACTCTACCTCTACCGGGTACAGAACAAGTATTTCGCTGATTATTCTGGCTGGCACAAGTTATAATCTCCTGGGCTGAAGCCGGGGTGGCAAAGCCTAAAAGTGTCCCGATGCTAACGCTGGCAGCCATAAAGGTAGCTGCAATGATAGGAAAACGTATAACCATATCAACTATTAAACTTCTTCAAGAGCTTTCAACAAGAACTATAGTCATTGTAGCGAATTCCATTAATAGGCAATTGTGCTATAAAAGTTAGCTGCAAAGAATATTTGCATTCTGAAAAGCAGAAACTTTGCTAGGTAGGTATCAGTCTATATCTAAGCATTAAATATTATTAATTACATTTAAGCAGCAACACTTTTTTCTAAATTAATAGTTATCTTGAACCTGACAGCAAAGTATATTTGTGCTGCTGAGATATTTTAGCTTGTTCAAATTTAGCGGAGATATTATAAAAGGTATTTTGAAAAATAGCAGGTCAATTTGATTGAGATTTATGTAGAATTATTTGCCCCTATTCTGGAATAAAATACCAAATTTAATATTTTGCTGCGGTGTTAAATATAAATAAAAAATTATCAAATGAGGAGTCTGCGATGGAACCGCTTGACCTGAAATGGATACGTAGCCAGTTTCCAGCATTAACGCAAAAAATCAACGGTCAACCTGCTATTTTCTTCGACGGGCCAGGTGGTACTCAAGTACCTGGGGCGGTATTAGATGCGATGAATGACTATCTGGTGAGGTCAAATGCCAATGCTCATGGGTATTTTGCCACCAGTGCGCGTACAGATGCTACCATAGCCTCTGCTCGTGCAGCGATCGCCGATTTTCTGGGATGTCACAGCGATGAGGTGGTATTTGGTGCAAATATGACCACCCTCACCTTTGCTTTCAGTCGGGCAATTGGTAGAGAATTACACCCAGGTGATGAAATTATTGTGACGCGGCTAGATCATTACGCGAATGTTTCTTCTTGGTATGCCTTAGAAGAACAAGGTGCAACTATTCGCGTTGTGGATATTAATGTGGAAGATTGCACTCTAGATATGAATGAATTAGAACGGTTAATTAACCCAAAAACGCGGTTAGTTGCCGTTACTTATGCTTCTAACGCTGTGGGTACAATTAATGATATTGCCGCGATCGCACGTTTGGCTCATGCTGTTGGTGCTTGGGTATTTGTTGATGCAGTCCACTATGCCCCCCATGCACCAATTAATGTACATAGCTTAGATTGCGACTTTCTGGCTTGTTCGGCTTATAAATTCTTTGCCCCCCACGTTGGCATTTTGTACGGAAAAAGAGAACATTTAGAACGGTTGCAACCCTATAAGGTGAAACCTGCACCAGATGAAGTCCCGTCACGTTGGGAAACCGGAACTCTCAATCATGAAGGTTTAGCCGGAGTAGTCGCGGCGATTAACTATTTAACTAAACTTGGTTGTCATGTTTCGCCTGCAATTGATAACGAACTAGTTGCGGCTTTGATTGAAGCTGACAAAGAAGGATTACAAACATTTAGTTGTCCCCGCTTCCTCAAATCATCAGAACAACCAAGTATTACCTCGGCTTATCACAGTCGGCGTGCAGCTTTAGTTACAGCTATGTCCGCCATTCAGCAATACGAACGCGAACTGAGTCACAAATTAATTTCTGGACTGTTAGAAATTCCTGGGTTAAGCTGCTATGGCATCACTGATATAACTCGTTTTGCTTGGCGAACACCAACAGTAGGTGTAAGACTAGCTAATAAAACGCCTGAAAGTATCGCTAAAGCATTAGGCGATCGCGGTATTTTTACATGGCATGGTCATTTCTATGCGCTAGGTTTAATAGAGAGATTAGGTGTAGAAGCTAGTGGCGGCTTACTGCGAATTGGATTAGCGCACTACAACACCGTCGAAGAAATTCATCAGTTGTTGTATATGTTGCATGAAATAGCAGCGCTTCCTGATGATTAATTCTTCTTTGAAATATGCGGGGTTATTGCAACCCCGTGAGGCTTTATGGAAAATTACATAAAATATTACGATTTAGTATTATTAGATGCTTTGGTAATTGACCCCAGTCAATCACTGAATGGTCGGTTTGATATTGCTATCCGCGATGGTAAAATTGCCGCTATTTCTCAACAGTTAAAAACTTATAAATCTAAGTTAAAGTTTGCGGCGGGTAATTATTTAATCTGTCCTGGGTTTATTGATTTACACGTTCATGTTTATGAATGGAAGACAAATTTTGGTGTACCTGCGGATGATGTGGGAATTAATGCCGGGGTGACAACAATTGTTGACCAAGGTAGTAGTAGTCCGTTTACATTTTCTGAATTTAAATCAGATATTGTTGAGAAATCACAAACAGATGTCCGAAGTTTTCTGTTAGTTAATCATGCAGCTACCCAAACTATCGGTAACATCGTTTCCGGCTTAGAAAATCCTGAAAAAATAGATAGAGAAACCTTAATCAAAGTAGCACAAGCAAATCCAGAGATTGTTCGTGGCTTTAAAGTCCACGCTGATTCCGGCTCAATTTCACGCTGGGGAATGGGCGTACTTAAGTTAGCTAGAGAAGTAGGCGATCGCACTAATTTACCTTTATATGTTCACACAGGCGAATTATTTCCGGTAGACGAAACTAATCGCCCCAACCCAGAAAAGGTAGTAGAAAATGCGCTGTCATACATGAAAGCCGGAGATATTCTCGGTCACTGCTATAGTTGTCAACCAGATGGGTTAATGGGAAACCGTACTCAAGTCCCAGAATGGTTATTTGCAGCAATTGAGCGAGGCATATTATTAGATTTAGGACACGGACTAAAATTTAGCTTTGAAACTGCACGGCGAATGATAGCGCAAGGCGTTTTACCCCACACTATTAGCAGTGATGCTCACGGTAATTTTAAACAGATGCACGATGATTCAACGCTGAATTATAGTTTATGTGGGGGAATTTCTAAACTCTTAGCGTTGGGCTTAAATTTAGCAGATGCGATCGCTGCTGTCACCATCAACCCTTCCCGCGTATTAAAAGCCGAAGCAGAACTTGGCACGTTAAAAGTTGGTTCCATTGCAGATATCACAATTCTCAAGTTAGTAGAGGGTGATTGGTTATTTGTTGACGCTTTAGAACAGCCATTAAAAGCTAAACACAAACTAATTCCCATTGGGGTGATACGTTCAGGAGAGTTAATTCAACCTAATTGTCGCTTGTTACGAGACTTAGTGGCGATCGCTTGACTTTCAAGATAGTTGCTAAATCTCTACGATATCACCGCACTCAACCAATCATTTTCTTAACTGCAATTCAATTGCATCGACTCACAATTGAATTGTTTTGACTCACAATTTGATTGTATTGCCCCACAATTGAATTGCATCAACTCGCAATTTGATTGCATCTCCCCGCAATTGAATTGCATTGCTCCGTTGTTAGCGATGAAAGCAATGCAAAAGCTTTTATCGTTTAATGTCTTCACCCCTACACATTTCTACAGTTATACCAATTTAAAAAATGATTGCGACAAATGGATTTCTGAAAAGCTTACCAGTAAAACCTTTCTCAATCCAAAATCCAAAATCTAAAATTCAAAATGGTATTAAGTGTTGCATTTTTTGCAACAACAACAGAAATATTTCCGCAAATTAGTAAGATAACAACAGATTTTCCGCAATATTTCTGATGATAAGTAAATAGCGGTAGTCAGATCCCCGACTTCTTTGAGAAGTCGGGGATCTCTTAAGCCATCATCAAATTATGAATTACGAACTTATACTGAGCGTAGCCGAAGTATTATGAATTACAAATTATTATTTTTGCCCTTATTGCTGAGTTCCCTGCTGCTATCTGATGCAGTACGCGCAACATCAAAAACCCAAGACTTGCAGATAGCACAACAACCAACCCAATCAAACGCAACTCGCGCCGCAGCAGAACAAGCATTAAATGAAGGATTAGAGTTATACAAGCAAGGCACAGCCGAAAGCTTAAAACAAGCACTTGCAAAATTGCAAATTGCTTTACCACTGTGGCAGAAATTAGGGGATAAATCTTACGAAGCTGTGACTCTACTGTCAATTGGTCGAGTCTACGACGCTTTAGGAGAAAAACAACAAGCCCTGTCATATTACAACCAAGCTCTGCCTATCTGGCTTGCGGTGGGTGATCGCTTTGGAGAAGCTACTACTCTCAATAACATTGGTAAAGTCTACGACGATTTAGGAAAAAAGCAGCAGGCATTGTCATATTACAACCAAGCTCTACTTCTTAGACGTGATGTGGGCGATCGCTCAGGCGTTGCTACTACTCTCAATAACGTTGGTGGAGTCTACGACGATTTAGGAAAAAAGCAGCAGGCCCTGTCATATTACAACCAAGCTCTGCCAATAAGACGTGCTTTGGGCGATCGCTCTGGTGAAGCGAACACTCTCTACAACGTCGCTTTCTTAGAACTAAGCAAAGGCAACTTACAAACTGCACTCACCCAAATTGAAGCATCTATAAAAATCATCGAAGAATTACGCACCAAAATCGACGACAAAGAATTACGGACTTCTTACTTCGCCACAGTGCAAGACTATTATCAGTTCTACATCGATTTGCTGATGCAGTTGCACAAAAAAGAACCAACCAAAGGTTACGCTGCACAAGCATTACACATCAGCGAACGCTCCCGCGCCAGGGTTTTATTAGAACTATTAACAGAAGCCAATGCCAAAATCCGCAAAGGCGTTGACCCTAAATTATTAGCACAAGAACAAAGTCTGCAAGAACAAATTGATGCCAAAGATAAACTGCGTCGAGATTTAATGAGCAAATCAGCACCCGCAACCGCAGTCAAAAAACTCGAACAAGAAATTGCCAATCTTCTCAGCCAATATCAACAACTGCAAACCCAAATTCGCACAACTAGCCCGAAATATGCCGCACTAAAATATCCTGAGCCATTAAAATTAGCGCAAATTCAACAACAACTCGATGCAAATACTGTGCTGTTGCAATATTCATTAGGTGCAGAACGCAGTTATCTTTGGGTTGTAACTCCCAATTCTCTTGATAGCTATGAACTCCCGCCACAAGCACAGATAGAAAAAGCAGCAAATGATTTTCGCCAAAGTATAGTCAGAGTAGTAGCTTCCCCTAAACAACAAGCAGCAGCAGCAAAACAACTAAGTCAAATTATCCTCGCTCCAGTCGCCAACAAGTTAGCAAACAAACGCTTGGTAATAGTCGCGGATGGTGCTTTACAAAATATTCCCTTTGCAGCCTTAACTGAACCAACTGCTCAAGAATCTTATCAACCACTGCTAGTCAACCACGAAATTGTTAATCTTCCTTCAGCTTCAACCATCGCCATCCTCAGACAAGAAACGCAAAAACGTCCAAAAGCACCGAAAGCTATAGCGATTCTCGCAGATCCCGTATTCAGTACAGATGATTCACGGGTGACAGGGAAACCAGAAAACAATTCCATCACTCCTGACTTAGACCTTCAACGTTCTGCACTCTCCAGGTCAGCCCGAAATTTAAATCGCAACGGTTGGGATAGATTAAACGGAACTCGTCAAGAAGCAGAAGCAATTCTCAAACTCGGTTCACCAACAGATAGCCTAGCCGTATTTGATTTTGATGCTAATTATGATTGGGTAACAAACTCAAAACTAAGTCAATACCGTGTTATTCACTTTGCAACTCATGGTTTTGCTGATGATACTAATCCAGAGTTATCAGGCATTGTACTTTCATTAATAGACAAGCAAGGTAAACCTCAAAGAGGATATCTGCGGTTAAACGATATCTTCAACCTCGATTTTCCTGCTGATTTAATCGTGTTGAGTGCTTGTCAAACCGGACAAGGTAAAGAAGTTCAAGGAGAAGGATTAGTAGGATTGACAAGAGGATTGATGTATGCAGGTTCACCCAGACTTGTATTGTCTTTATGGAATGTGGATGATCAGGGAACGAAAGAATTGATGAGTGAATTTTATCGCCAAATGTGGCAAGAAGGAAAATCGCCTGTTGCTGCCCTCCGCGCCGCACAACTAAGTTTATGGCAAAATCCTAATTGGCGTAAACCTTTGTATTGGGCTGCTTTTACTCTGCAAGGCGAATGGCGATGAAGGAAATTCTGTTTTGCGACTTTGAAGAGAAATGTCAAGATAGATTTAGAGGTTTCAGGAAGTCTTATGTCTCTAAATATCCAAGACTTGGAGAACATGCAGGTAGATTACCCTGACTATCGCATGGAATTAGTTGATGGGAATATAGTTGTTATGAGTCCATCAGGTTATGAGTCGGAAGAAGTCGGAACAGAGTTTGCTCGAATTTTGGGTAACTGGGTAAGGCCGCGCAAGTTAGGACGTGTAGTTGGTTCTAGTGCTGGTTTTAAATTACCTAACACAAATTTACGCGCTCCTGATGTCTCTTTTATTAAAGCCGAACGACTCAAACGTTCCACTGAAGATTATGCCGAATTGGTTCCTGATTTAGTAGTTGAAGTGAAATCAAAAACTGATTCTGTAGATAAACTCCGCGAGAAGATTCAGGAATTTATCGGACTGGGGACACAAATCGGGATTTTAATTAACCCCAAAACTAGAACTATGGAAGTCTACGGTTCTGGGGAACAAGTCATATTACGAGATGGCGATGTGTTGACGCTTCCAGATTTATTCCCTGGTTGGGAAGTCGCAATTTCGGAGATTTGGTCGCCAGTGTTTGAATAATTGTCATTGTCAAATCTGAAGACTAGCTACTGTGTCACTAAACTCTTTACAATAAAACCCTTGTTGGCTAAAAAATATTTTTCTCATTATGACAAATCAAGCCCCGATTCCCTTAATTATCAACGGTGCTGCTGGCAAAATGGGTCGTGAGGTAGTCAAAGCAGTAGCACAAGCACCTGATTTAACTTTAATGGGTGCAATTGACCGTAACCCGGAACATCAAGGTAAAGACGCTGGGGAATTAGCAGGTTTAACAGAACCTTTGGAAGTGCCAATTACTGACCAATTAGAGCCAATGTTAGGATACGTGGCTGGTGAAAGACAACTACCGCCTGGGGTAATCATCGACTTTACCCATCCTGATTCAGTGTATGACAATGTGCGGAGTGCGATCGCCTATGGTATTCGTCCGGTTGTTGGTACTACAGGCTTAAGTCCCGCACAAATTCAAAATTTGGCAGACTTTGCCGAAAAAGCTAGTACAGGTTGCTTGATTATCCCTAATTTCTCCATTGGGATGGTGTTATTACAGCAAGCCGCCATTACCGCATCGAAATATTTTGACCATGTAGAAATTATTGAACTGCATCACAACCAAAAAGCTGATGCACCCAGCGGTACGGCAATTCAAACCGCGCAGTTACTAGCAGAGCTAGGTAAAACTTTTAACCAAGTAATTGTCGAAGAGACCGAGAAAATACCAGGAGCTAGAGGCAGTCTAGCCGATGAAGGCATTAGAATTCATAGTGTACGCTTACCGGGACTAATCGCCCATCAAGAAGTGATTTTTGGGGCGGCTGGTCAAATTTATACCTTACGTCATGATACAAGCGATCGCGCCTGCTATATGCCCGGCGTATTACTGGCAATTCGCAAAGTCTCACAGTTAAAGTCGTTAGTGTATGGTTTAGAAAAGATACTTTAAACATTAGCACTCAACATCCAGCACCCATGCTTGTCCCACTGACTCGCCAGAAATTTGAACAAGTTATTCCCCTCATTGCTACTGGTCAGCAGTACAAGTACTATTGGGGGAAATTTTCTAATTTTTTACAGCGACTATTAGTTTCTGTAGTTTCTGTAGTTGTGATTTTACTAGTAAAAGCTTTGTTTGGGCTGGATTTTGGCCCCATCCTATTTTTTCTGGGTGTACTTGGGGCAATGTTTTGGCTGTGGTTCCCCGTATTTCAGGCAAGTATTCGGAATGCAAAATGCCGCCGTTATAAGTACTGCGGCTTTTTCCGGGGGCGAATTCTAGATTGGTGGATTACAGACAAATTGATGGGTAAACAAGAAACTGTCAACAGCAAAGGAGAGTTAGTAATTGTTGAAAACCGAGAAAAACGGATAAATTTAGAAGTTGGTGATAATACCGGATTTAGTGTCGAGTTAGATGCACCACTACGGCCTTTTCATAAAGCGATCGCTCGTGGTCAAATCGCTGAGATGATTGTCATGTCAAATCGTCCAGATTTAAGCACCATTGAAGATTTCAGCGATGTTTACATTCCCAGCCGTGACATCTGGGTCAACGATTATCCCTATCTCCGCCGAGACTTCTTTTCTGAAGTCAGTCGCCGCTTACGAGAAGGACAAAATGACAAACCACGCCGTCGGCGAAAATATGAAGATTAAAAAAGTTAAAAGGTAAAAGTTAAAAGTAAAAAACTGTTTCTTTTTCCTTTTGCATTTTTACTTTTACCTTGATCTAGCTTTGCCGATTTCCATTCTGTCCATAAGCTTGCCAAGCCAGATCTACTAATCCATCAACAACCGCAGCCGCTACAACAGCATTGCCTTTGCGACTTTCAATTGTAATACAAGGAACTAAAGAGTCTTGCAGTCGGCTTTTAGCCGTATCCACATCCACAAATCCCACTGGAGTAGCAATTATTAAAGCTGGCAGAATTTCTTCAGCTTCAATTAAATCCATCAGTGCTGTTAGTGCGGTTTGTGCCTGACCAACCACAAAAATACCCTCTGGATAACGCTTGGCTAGAGTTTCAATTCCCCATGCTGCTAAGGTTTTTTCCTTTTGAGGACGTGTGACAGTTTCCATGCTGCAATAGACTGGGTTAGCAAACGTGTTCTGAATGTCGTAAGCGATACCTACTTGTACCATTGGTACATCTACTACGATTGTGGTGCGTGCTGCTAACGCCGCTGCACCAGCTTGCAAAGCATGTTCCGAAAAGCGGATTAAAGACTTATATTCAAAGTCGGCTGTGGCGTATATCACCCGCCGCACAATTTCATACTCTGCGGGTGAAAAGGCATGATCGCCAATTTCACTATCAATGATTGCTAAACTTTGAGCATCAGTTACGTGCCATTCCATCACTATTCAGCGCTGATATACCAGCTTTCAGCTTATCAGCTTCAGTGAGTACTGAGTCAAAATCAACAGGACTTGCATACAAAATTGTCCTTCGAGGCTGAGTATAAGGGTATGGTGTGTCAGGTTTTTTTTGAATACCTACACCCTGATACCCCTAAACCCTTTGCTAAAAGCAACAGCACTCACAATTCAGGACTAGAAGAAGGACGACTGAACACAGGAGAAAGATAAGCAACTAAAGCACCGATAAAAAATCCAGAAATATTCCGAACTAACGGTAGCCAATCACTAGTGCGAGTCACTACTGGCCCAATACCAAAGGCTATGAATAACATTCCCCATAACGGAGAGAAAATTAATGCCCATTGCCAAGCTACAATTTGTTTGTCATTGCGGGGTTGGGCGGCAAATCCGCAAATTATCCCACCAATGATGGAGGTAACTAGGGTGAGAATCCACTGTTCTCTAGGGAGTCCCGGTACAACATTACAACCGCCTTTGATTAAGCAGCCTTTAACTGAGTCTAAGGCTTGTAATATTGATTGGTCTTCACCTTGTTCTCGCACAAAGTACAAGTTACCAAAGCGAGTTTGCAGTTCTATCCAAAATGTGCGGGGTAAAAGTTCGTAAACTGCATCGCCAACACTAAAGCTGAGAATGTTCCCACCACGAGAATCAGCAACTAGCAGGATACTTTTATCATCTAGACCCCAATAATTGATCACTGCTCGACCAGGAGTGCGATCGTACTGTGTTAATACTCGCAGTTTCCAGCCAGTTTCAGTTTCAAATTGCTTTAAATCGGAAACTAGCTTGTCTTCTTGAATGTCAGTGAGAGTTTTCGCCAAATCAATAACTGGAGTTTGGAAGTTAGGTAACAACTCAGGGTTGTCATAGGCTAGTGCTGCGGAAGGATTTGCTACCCAAATTGACCCAGCCACGAAAAATATTGCAATAGATACGAGAATTCGTCGCCAAAAACAAGACTGCATGGATGCTCTTATACAAATATAAACAGTAAAAGTGAACAAGTTGTTTTAAAAAGTAGGAGAGAAAAGTGATACTTCTTTACACTTGTTTACTTTACTCTAATATTAGGGTCTAAGAAAAGTATTGAGTATGAGAGATTTGTGGCCTATCGCCCAATAGCCATCAAGACCATGATAGCGATCGCTCTTTCTCGGTTTAGTGCTTTGTAATGCTGAAATTTAGATTTATTGTGTACCCAGTCCAGCAAAATCACATTGCAGACGACTGTAGGCGATCGCACTTTCCATCATAATTAAAGCAATACCTACGGTAGGCTACGCTAACGCCTGTTTGTCAAGATGAGCGATCGCGGAGTCTAGGATGACACTGTAAACGGCTTTATATTTATTCAGGCATAGTTACCTCTATTATTAAAGGATCTATGTATAGTTGATTAGAGTAAAAATATATAAACGAAGTTTGAATGCAGTAAAAATCATGTTGCAATCAATTGAAGGAGTTTACAAAAACGGTAAGGTAGAACTTACAGAATTACCGCCTGGTATTTCAGAAAGTATGGTAATTGTCACTTTCTTAGAGTCGAAAAAAACTCAACAACCAACCCAAATAATGCACTTTGGTATGTTCTCTGGGAATCAACAATCAACCGAAGCAGATTTTCACATTACTGAATTTCATGGTGATAGTGAAGACAGCTTAGACTGGTCATAAGTAGTTATGCAGTACGTTATAGATACTCATGCTCTTATCTGGTTTCTTGAAGGTAATACCCGCTTAGGTGCAAAGGCTAAGGCTATACTTTCGCATCCTGATTCACAGTTAGTTATTCCAGCTACCACTTTAGCTGAGGCTGTTTGGATTGTGGAAAGAGGTAGGACATCTATTCCTCATCCTCAAGATGTAATTTCAGTAGTAGAAGCTGACCCTCGTGTAGTAATTTACCCGCTTGATAAAGATATAATTGCAATGACTATGAGCCTATCTGCTATTAATGAAATGCACGACAGGCAAATTGTAGCTACTGCGTTAGTGTTAGCAAGTAAAGGTGATGTTGTGCAGTTATTAACGTGCGATCAAAATATAACTGCGTCGGCTTTAGTTGCTATTGTTTGGTAGTTTGTCGATTAAGAATACTGTAGCGATCGCACTTTGCACAACCCTAAAGCGATCGCCTGTATAAAAACTATGATGGCAGTTTATTTTTCATTAATTAAGCAGACATCAAACGCTGTATTGGTTCAGAAATTGAACGACATAATTCTTGAGCAGTTTCAATCCATTCCTGCATAATAACTTCTACATTTTGTAGTGATTCTTGATAAGTTTCACCATCAGATCCACATCCAGGTAATTCTGGTACTTCAGCTATAAATGCTTAATCTTCTTCACTCCAGTAGATATTAATTTCAGGCTCTCCCAGACTTGGGTTGATAAATTAACACTAAAAAATGGCTCAAACGATTGATACAACAAGGTTTGTCTACAACAAAACTAAAAATTTAATAAAAATTAACTTTATTATTCTTGAATTCTAGACTATGTAAGGATTTAACCTCATATCAAGTATTAATTTGTTATAGCTAGTCTAGGAGAGCCTAATTTCATAGCGAAGTATAATTTGTGATATTTTTTATAATTTTTCGGGAACGATATACTAATGCACACTTAGATTATATTGGACTTTACAGTGATAGCATTCAGGAACTTGCACTCAAATATCTTTTGGAATGAAACTGATGAAAGACAATCACAGAAGCTATACGTAGCATTGTGCCTTTTGATTTCAGCAGCATCAGATTTTGCAGTAGGGATTGATTTAAAAAATAGTGGGAAATTAAACTGGTCTACTACAGCTAGTTATTACTCAATATTTCACAGTGCTAGATTAATTATATTTCTGGCTCTAGGTAATTACCCACAAGATCATAATATTAGCCAATTGTTTGCACGAAATTCTGCCAATACAAGAGATCCATTGAAATTGAATGCTCTGAAATTTAATAGTCATCAAGTTGCATTAAGAGGCTATTTATAAAGTAAATCTAAAAGCGAAAAGAAAAGAGTTATGACAACGATAAGATACATTAAACGTAGTGTATTTACATAGTTAGGTATGGCGCGAAAGTCTTACCCCACAGACTTAACAGATATGGAGTGGGAAATCCTAGCCCCCTTGATTCCACCAGCGAAAGAAGGAGGACACCCGCGCACAACTGATATGCGGGAGGTATGCAACGCTATCTACTATCACCTGAAGACAGGATGCCAATGGAATATGCTTCCGGGAGACTTCCCGCCCAGCTCAACTGTATACAACTACTACCGCAAATGGCAGCGCAAAGGGGTATGGGAAAAATTAAACCATTCATTACGCGGTCAGGTTCGCTTAAAATTAGGTAAATCAACACAACCCAGCGCCCTCGCCGCAGACAGTCAGTCAGTTAAAACTGACCAAAAAAGGGGGATGTGTACGGTTTTGATGGCGGTAAAAAGGTAAAAGGGCGAAAGCGACAGACTTTGGTTGATAGCCTGGGATTATTGTTGAAAGTGGTTGTAAGTGAAGCAAATGCCCCAGAGCGAGTGCTTGCTGCCTATGCTTTGATGGAATTGTTAGAGGAGCGTCCTGAATTACTTGAGAAAGTTGAAGTTTTATGGGTTGATTCCGGTTATGACGGTGATAAGTTTGCTCTTTGTGTTTGGTTGATGATCCAAGCTCATGTTGAAGTCATACGGCGTACCGAGTCAGAATTTCAGGTTTTACCGAAACGTTGGGTAGTCGAAAGAACATTTGGGTGGTTTAACCAATATCATCGTCTCAGCAAAGATTATGAGCGCCTACCCGAAATGAGTGAAGCTGCTATATATGCTGTTATGACTCGGATTATGTTGCGTCGTCTTGTCGTCTAAAGATTTACTTTATAAATAGTCTCTAACAACAACAATTTCTGATTACTATAAAGATTTATTAAATTTACCCAATTCAGAAGTTTTATTTAACTCCATGAATGAAATTTTATCAAATGCAAAAAAATTGAGAAATAATAGTAACTATGATGCTTTATTAATGGCTCATGAATGGCATCATATTAATGTAACCAATGATTTTGTTAAGTTATCCAATTCAATGTCAAATGGAGCTAAACTATGTTTGAAAATAGCTAGTAATTGCTTTGAAAATTATATTATATATGATGCAGAAATTCGGCAGAACCGAGAAAAAATTAAGTATTTAGTAAAAAATTATATTGTTCGACGACTTTATCCATCAATTTCTGAAAGAATTCAAGATAAAAATGTACTAAATACAGTTATATCATGTACACAAAGGCTCGAGAATATATCAAATGAATTTGAAATTAATACAGATATAGAAAACCAACTAAATGAATTTGAAAAGTCATTTTTGATATCTAATTTTAGTCAAAAGAAAAATTTAATGGATAATTTTAACACTGATGTTCAGACATTAGCAGTTAAAGTTAAATTGGCATTGGCTGATTTAGAAAAATATATATAGTATACAATCTTTAGAGAAGCACAAGAATCGGTTTATTTCTAGGTATTGAATAATAGCCAAATTTTGCTACATTTAATGTCAATGTGGATGATACAACTATTTACCCAATTTTGACATTCCCAGCCTACATTAACTATTTGATAATGGTCGCGTTCTTTATCTAGAATTGTCTCATCAACTTCTATATTTCCGTGAGATGGCTTTTGCTCACTATATTCCAGTAGTATTTGTGGTACAAGCTGGCGATACCGAATGAATTTATCCATTGGAAAATCACTTCTGGCTCTTCTACATCCTCAATTACCAAATCATTGCTAAATTCAAAACAAAACCATTTAAAATATCTTCCCCTGATACTGTAATAGGAGATTCCAAAACATAAACTTCCTTACCTTGTCTATAAATTTCTACTTGTCGGGATTTACGATTAATTAATAAACCTAAACGCACACCATTGTCTATATATTCCCTCATCTTTTCCTGTGCAACCTTCAAACTATCACTTGGGGAAAGTAACTCAATGACAAAATCAGGACAAATGGGGGGAAACTTTTCTTTTTGTTCGTCAGTTAAAGCATTCCATCGTTCTAACTTTATCCAAGCAGCATCAGGAGAACGATCGCCACCTTTAGGTAATTTAAAACAAGTAGAAGAATCAAAAGCAATGCCAGTACCATCAGCATCAGTCCAATTCATTACTTGTTGAGTAATTCTAGCGTTTTTATTTCCCGTCTCTCCCCCCGTGGGTGGCATGATAATTAATTCTCCCGTAGCAGTGCGTTCAAATTTCAAATCACGGTTTGCTTGACATATCTGAAAAAATTGCTCATCTGTCAATTCCAACGCTGGTTTCAGATTGATTGTTAAAGCATTCATAGGAAGATCCCAGATTGAAAAATTAAGGCAGGCTTTAGGCCTGCCCATGTAATCCTATTCTATGCCTTCAATGCGGTCTTCAACTTCTTGGTACAACTCGCGGAGGCGTTCTAAATTCTCCTCGCTAGTTTCCCAATAACCGCGACCATTTACTTCCAACAAAGTTGAGACAATCTTGCGGAAAGAATGGGGGTTGAGGTTAAGTAACCGTTTTTGCATTTCTTCATCTTTGATGAAGGTTTCGTTGGTATCCTCATAAATCCAGTTGTCCACTGCGCCGGCTGTTGCACTCCAGCCTGTGGTATTTACCAACCGCTTGGAGAGTTCGCGGACACCTTCGTAACCGTGAGACAGCATACCTTCATACCACTTGGGATTTAATAATTTGGTACGGGCATCTAAGCGCACGGTTTCGGATAAGGTGCGGACTTGGGCGTTAGCTGTGGTGGTGTCTGCAATGTAGGATGAAGGTTTTTTACCATCACCACGCAGACTTGCTACCAGCTTGGTGGGGTCTGAGTCAAAGTAGTGGGAAACGTCTGTCAAGCTAATTTCAGAGGAATCCAGGTTTTGGAAAGTTGCATCAGCAGTTTTCAAGGTGCTTTCAAAAATCTGCCGGGATTCATCCATCATTCCGGGGTTATCGGAATTGAAGGAGAAGGATTTGCGATTGAGGTACATTTCTTGTAACTCGGCTTCGCTGTCCCAACTACTGTTTTCTACCGCCAAGTTGATATTTGAGGAGTAGGAACCAGAAGCATTGGAGAAGACGCGGGTGGCTGCTTGACGCAGATTAATACCCATTTCCTCAGCTTGCTGCAAAGCGTGTTTGCGGACAAAGTTCATTTCTAATGGTTCATCTGCTTCCGCCGCCATCTTCACCCCTTGGTCTAGCAAGTTCATTTGGTTGATGAACAAGTCACGGAATACACCAGAACAGTTAATTACTACATCAATTCTGGGTCTTCCCAACTCTTCTAGGGGGATTAACTCTAACTTGTTCACCCGTCCCAAGGAATCAGGAACCGGACGGACACCGACCATCCACATGATTTGTGCCAGGGATTCGCCATAGGTTTTGATGTTATCGGTTCCCCAGAGAACACAGGCGATGGTTTCTGGCCAATTACCGTTGTTTTCAGCTTTATTCCGCGCCAATAGTCTATCTACGACGATTTTGGCTGATTGGACAGCCGCCGCCGTGGGAATCGATTGGGGGTCGAGGGCGTGGATGTTCTTACCTGTGGGCAATACATCGGGGTTACGGATGGGGTCGCCACCAGGGCCGGGAAGAATATATTCGCCTTCTAAGCCTTTGAGTAATGCGCCGAGTTCGTTGTCTGCACAAACTTGTTGTAAGCAGAATTCTAAATACTCGAACAGGGGTTTTAAAACTGAGGTATCAACTTTGGGATACCCAGCTTTGTGCAGTGCTTCTACCCAAGGTTCCTTTTTGCCCATGTTGAAGAAATTCAACTTGGAAACTAGGGAAACCCTTCCTTCAGCATCGGTTTGTTCTTGTATTAATGCACCAACGGCGGCACGAGTAGCTAGGGTGATTTCTTGTAGTAGTTGGACATCTTCTAAGATACCGCGATCGCTATTTTGGTAAATCTCGTCAATATCCCGCCCTAAACTATTGGCAATAATCCGCGGTAAGCTGACAATTTCTTCTTCTTGACGGTCTAAGCTGGCAATATTTACCAGGGTAGCAACGGCTTCCTCAGCAGTTGGCGGTTTACCAATGACGTGCAAACCACAAGGTAATAACCGAGATTCGATTTCCATTAGCTTGCGGTAGACGCTGCCGACAATATTATCCCGTTCTTCGGGGGTCATATCTTTGGCATCGGTTTCGGGCAAGTTAATATCTTTATCCAGGTTGACGATGCGGCATTTATCCATAATCGTGTTGACGATGGGGATACCGCGACCGCTATCTTTTAAGGTTTGGTAAGAAGCAATTAACTCGCTGAGTTCTTTCAACCCTTTGTACAAACCAGCGTTTTCAGCGGGTGGTGTCAGGTAAGAAATTGTCTCGGCGTAACTGCGGCGTTTAGCAATTGTGGCTTCGCTGGGGTTGTTAGCGGCGTAGTAGTACAGGTTGGGAATGTTACCAATCAAGTTATCGGGGTAACAATCACCAGACATCCCCATTTGCTTACCTGGCATGAATTCCAAGGAACCATGTGTACCGAAGTGCAGTACCGCATCCGCACCCCAAACTCTTTCAAGATAGGTGTAGTAAGCCGCAAAACCGTGGTGAGGGCTGGCGGAACGGGAGAATAACAACCGCATCGGGTCGCCTTCGTAACCAAACGTAGGCTGAACACCGATAAAGACGTTACCAAATTGCTTACCGTAAATCAGCAAGTTTTGTCCATCGCTGTTGAGGTTTCCTGGTGGTGGCCCCCAGTTTTCTTCTAGGCGTTGGGAATAAGGTGTGAGTGCCTCATATTCTGGCACTGACATTTTGTAAGCAATGTTCAGTTCCGGGCTGGCATACTGTGCTTGTGCGTCGTGGATGACTTCCTGCATCAAAGCTTCAGCTGATTCTGGTAACTCTGGCAAGTCGTAGCCGTTGTTTCGCAGCGCCTTCATGACTTCGTAGATGGAACCGAATACATCTAAGTAAGCTGCTGTACCGACGTTGCCTTTGTCGGGGGGGAAACTGAAAACGGTGATGGCAACTTTTTTATCTAGTTTGGGTTTGCGGCGCAGGTTAGCCCATCTCAAAGCACGTTGGGCAACAGCTTCGATGCGATCGCGCAGTGCGATCGCTTTTCCTGTCGCCCCATCTCTACCCGATAAGATAATCGGTTCAATCGCCCCATCTAGTTCAGGAATGGCAATTTGTAAAGCTACTTGAATGGGATGTAAGCCTAAATCGCTATCTAACCATTCTTCGGTGGTTTGGAATACCAAGGGTAACGCCACCATGTAAGGGCGATTTAAGCGTTTGAGTGAGTCAATTGCTTTGGGATGGTCTTGTCTAGCTGGGCCGCCAACTAACGCAAAACCAGTTAAGGATATGACTGCATCAACTAGTGCTGTGTTGGTGGTTGGTTCGTAGAAATAAGCATCCACAGGCTTGGAGAAATCCAAACCACCAGCAAACACAGGCACTACCCGTGCGCCGAGGGATTCTAATTCCTGTACCATTGCCACGTAATGGGCATCATCACCTGTAACTAGGTGAGTGCGTTGTAATACTAAGCCTACACAAGGGGCTAGGGGATCTTTCAAATCACTGGAAATATCTTTACGGGCTGTATACCAGTTGAGATATTCTCGGACATCCTCATACATGGTGGTTGCTAAAGGATGCCAAATCCCCATATCAGGGTAAACAACTGGTGCTTCATATTCCAGAGACGCAGAACCTTGTTTGTCTACGCCTTTTAATACATACTTGTCAGCCAGCATCAGCAAGAAGTTTTCCAGGTTTTCTGGAGAACCACCTAACCAATACTGAAAACTCAACATGAAATTGCGTGCGTCCTGTGCCTTTTCCATAGGCAAGAACTTCAACACTTGGGGCAGTGTCCGCAAGAGTTTCAGCATTCCATCTTGGAATCCGGCACCGGATTTTTCTTTGCGTTTCCGCATGAATTGTGCGATCGCACTCTTCGATTGACCCAACTGCGCCAAGGAAAAACTGCCCATTTTATTTAGGCGCATTACCTCTGGCATTGAGGGGAAAACAACGGCAACGTCTAAATTATCGCGGTACGGTTCTACTGCGGTTACTACTTTTTGTGCTAAGTCTTCGATAAAAATCAGAGAGGCAATAAAAATATTGGCACTTTGTATATCGCGTTGGAACTCTTCATAGTTTTCTTGGTCTCTGAGTTCCTCAATTAAGTACCCACTGATTTCGATCGCCAGATCGGGACTGTTCGCGTTAATTGTGCGAACCGCTTGCGATAATGCACTCTGGTACTGGGACTCAAGCACGACATAGACCACCTTAATTAAATTACGTCCGCGCAGGTTTTCAGGCGCAATGTGTCTAATGGTGGACTTGACGTGGGTGAACATGCTTCCTCTGCTCCTTTGATGCGTGTTCTCGACTTGAAGTTTTTGATGGCTGATAACGCCACTGATTACTTCTTTTATTCGGCAATAAGTGTTTTTTATCAGAAAAACCTTGCCCAGAGAGCATTTTGCCTGATTTATGACACAAATTGATATAAAAATCGCAAACTTTGTTAACAAACATTAATAAATAATAAAAGTAAATGCTCGAATTATGTAACAAAATCTTAATATTTTTCCTATAATTCTCACAAATCGGTAATTTTGAGGAGCGATATAGTCAAAAAAATAAATATGTAATTTTGTCAAGTATTTAATAGTAAATTTAAGCAAAGAATAATAAAGAGGTCAGGATTCGCGTATTATTTCCCCATTTTTTCATAGTGATACCAAATAAAGAGCGATCGCCTGACTAAACAACTAACATAAAATCAGATTTACTAAGGGAGGAGGTGCGATGGCTACTCAAGTTGTAAATACCACCTCAGAATTAATTGCCAAGTTGCAAACTCTAGCACCAGAACAGCAACAGCAGGTCTTAGATTTTGTGGAATTTTTAATGCAAAAATATGCTCAACCTGAAAAAACCCAAGAAACTCTTCAACAACGACTCCCAGACTTAAATCGAGGCGAAATTTGGATGAGTGATGATTTTAATGATCCTTTACCTGATGAATTTTGGATGGGCGAAGGAGAAATATAGGCATCCGATTTGATTTTTGAAATTATCTTTCAAGGCTGAGAGTAGAGAGTAGGAAAGAGCATTTTTTGGGTGTACTGTATTTTTTTCAGAAATCAAATGCGAGTCCTATAGTATTTTTGATTAGTATGAAAATTCCAACTTCTCAAGAGTTATCTTATTTAGCAGATGAATTAAATAATGTAGATAATTATCAAGGTAATTAGTATTTATATTTTCACTACCCCTCTCGCACCATCCAAACCAACATTCCTAATAGAATTTCCACTGGAGGAACTGTATAATCAGTCAAATCAATACTTAATGTTTGCTCTACTAATTTCAAAAATCTCCAAGTAGTGCCACTGCTAACACTTCCGTAAATTGTCTTAATTGGGATATTATTCGTTTCATTAAATTTTTGCGCTGCAATCATTTCTGCGGCACATTGCCCTAAACCTGGTTTCAAATCACCTTTTTTCGCTTCAATAATTACAATAACAGGAGCTTCAATAAATATTTGTTCAGGTGAGCGGCTAATTAAAAAATCACACACCCCACTTAAGCCTAAATCTGGTGCAACTGTAAAATCTTCACCCGAAAACAAGCTAACTTTGCGTTCGAGTATTTTTCGGACTTCTAAAAGAATAGGACTAATAATTAACTCTGATCGGGCTTTTTCTGAACTTGTCGCTGTTGCTAGTGGGATGCCTTCACTTAGTGCTTCTTGGAGATAAGGAGTAGGTTTTATTGGTTGTATTTCTGGTAAAAAACGTGCGTTTTCAACTATTTTTAAGTTGAAGTCGCGTTTGACTTTTGCCAGTGAGAAGTCACTATAAGACATGAGGAATTAAATATTTTGTTTGAACATCATTGAATTTCAGTATTTTCTATTTGAGCTTGTAATTTTTGAACCTGTTCGACAGTTAAATCAGTAACTTCAACAATTAATTCAATATCAAAACCTTTACTCAGCATATTTCTGGCAATTTCCTGAGCTTTTTGTTCTAAACCTTGTTTAAACCCCTGTTCAAAACCTTCCTGAAACCATTCTTGCCAAATATCTTGATCAATAACCAATTCACGCATAAAGTTACTGGGGTTGAGTGTCTTCTGTTTGAGCCTGCAATTTTTGCAACTGTTCAATAGTTAAACCTGTGGCATCCGCAATTATTTCGAGACTAATACCTTTATTAATCAGTTTGATGGCAATTTCTTGAGTGTTTTGTTGAATCCCCTGCTCAAGACCTTCTTGTAAAATATCTTGATAAATTACAGATTCGCGCATAATATCACTCCGCAAAATTCTTTTAATCACGTCCTTATTTAATACTAACCCAGATAACACGGCCGTTGATGCAGCAAGATTACTGCGGATTCTGGTATCTTCGATTGCTTCAATAACTTGAGCTACTTCTTCTAAGGTTCGCGTTTGATTATTGGTTTGGCTTAAAGTTGCAAATGGTAGCAAACCTGGGCAATTGAAAAATATTTCCGTAGGCTGTTCCCACAGTCGAATTACGTCAAATCTGTGCCAGCTATTTTCTAAAATAAATTCGGTTTGATAAACTAACTCAGAATCGCTTGGTTGTAAATAAATTACTACCTGACGCATTTTTTTCTGGGGAAATTTGCGATACCCGCGTAAGCGATAATCACTCATCCGAAAGGGAATCTCAACTTTTGGTCTGGTTTGAAATTCTAGATGGAGGACAATTTCATCAGACTGTAACAAAATTAGCGCATCTGCCCGTATGGGTTCGAGGGATAATTCCGATGGACTTAGTTGAGTTAGTGCAATTGGTTCATTCAGTAGCCAAGTTGCAAAGTCACTGGTAAATGATTCAGCAAGGAACTTACAGACATTATCATACATAGGTTGTAATTTTATCAGCACTTAGCCCCAACGAATGGAATTCGCGGCTATCAGAACAAAGTCCGCCTGCTCGGACTAATGTAAAATCGAAGGTTTTCAAAAGATTTATAAAGAAAATTTTTCATATTACTTTATTCCCGACAACATAATTAATAGATTTCAGCCAATTTTTCTCCAAAAACAAGGATGCCAATTTTAGATTTTTGATTGCCCATTGATAAATTACCGAATCTAAAATTCTTGATTAAGACTCTTGGGCAAGTTGAGCTTTTGCCTGTTGCCAGAGTATTTCTAACTCATCCAAACTGTAATCAGAGAGGGGGCGGTCAACCACTGCCTCCATTTTTTGTAACCTCTGCACAAACCGCTGATTTGTCCCTTGCAAAGCGGCGCTAGGGTCAAGATTATACCAACGGGCTAACTGAATCACCGCAAATAATAAATCGCCTAACTCTGCTTGTTGGCGTTCTGGTGTTTCCTCTGCCAAAGCTTGGTGAAACTCGCCTAACTCTTCGTGAAACTTTGCCCACACGCCATCAATATTTTCCCATTCAAAGCCTACCGCCGCCGCTTTATGAGAAATTTTCATCGCCGCCATCAATGGGGGCAGAGTGCGCCCGTAGCGGCTGAGTTTGGCACTAAGTTGGTGTTTTTCGGGAGTTGCTTCGCCTTTTTCTGCTGCTTTAATTTGCTCCCAATTTTGCCGCACCTCATCGATATTCTGTACCGACACATCACCAAAAACATGGGGATGGCGGCGAATGAGTTTTTGCGAAATCCCTTGGGCGACTTGTTTGAGAGTGAATTTTTGGTACTCCTTGGCGATTTGGGCTTGTAAAACAACTTGTAACAGCAAATCGCCTAATTCCTCAGAAATTGCCGCTTGATCACCACTTTGAATTGCATCTACCACTTCATAAGCTTCTTCAATCACATAAGGTATAAGCGTTTCGGGAGTTTGTACTAAATCCCAAGGACAACCCCCATCAGGCGATCGCAATTTTGCCACTACATCAATTAATTCTTGTAACGCCGCTAATGTTTCAGCCTGATTGTGATTTAGTTCCATAACTAATCTATTGCCCACCTAAATACTTTTTCTACTATTGTCGCCCCATTCCCCACCCCCATTCCCTCGATTCTGGGTAAATTTGCTAGAGTGACACTAGGATTTTTCAGTTAAATCTCTGAAATTCAGCCAGCAGACGAGGCTACCCATGCTTACAAATACCCTACTTCTCTCGAACCAACTACCAACTTTAAAATACTCCTCCACTACAGAACGATTCGATGAAACGTGGGAAGCCCCCCTGGCAACCCTTTTGGGACTAGGACGCGCCGCTGGTGCTGACTTCATCGAATTTTTCTTAGAGCGTCGCAATTACATTAATTGTTTAGCAGAAGACGATGCCATCACCAGCATTTCACCTAGTTTTGCTACAGGTGCAGGGGTGAGAGTCTTTCGCGGCAAAGGTGATTGCTATGTGAGTACAAATGACCTTTCCTTTGCTGGGTTGAAAGCAGCTTTAGAAAAAGGACTTTCCATTTTAGGGTTACAACTACCCGCACCTTATTCTTTTATCCCAGAAATTAACCTCGAATTATTGCGAGACTACGCCACAAAACGCGGTAAAGATAGCTGGTTAGGGCTGTGTAGCTCTATCCGCGAAATGGGCGAAATCCTCTTGGACGGTAATGCTGCTCTCATGCAAAAAGCCAGCCATGTCCAATCACGCCGCGCCATTTATTTCCGAGATTGGCAAGAAGTGTTAGTCGCCTCTAGTGATGGCACCTTTGCCCGTGACATTCGCCTCACCCAGTCTGTAGGATTTAACTTATTGTCTGCCGATGGTGCTAATCGTTCTTCTATTGGTGAACGTGCAGGAAATACTAGCGATGCTAACTTCCTGAGAACTTGGGACTATACCCAAGCCGCCGAGCAAATCGCTGAATCTGCTGGCAAAATGCTGTATGCAGATTATGTTGAATCTGGTAATTACCCCATCATCATGGCCAATCACTTTGGCGGGGTAATCTTCCACGAAGCCTGCGGACACCTGCTAGAAACCACCCAAATTGAGCGCAATACTACCCCCTTTGCCGACAAAAAAGGCGAAAAAATTGCCCATGAAAGTTTAACAGCTTGGGATGAAGGACGTTCTGACAATGCCTTCGGGACAATTGACATGGATGACGAAGGTATGCCGGCACAGAGAACATTACTCATAGAAAAAGGTATTCTCAAGAATTTCTTAGCCGATAGAGCCGGTTCTTGGCGTACCGGACACCCCAGAACAGGTAGCGGCCGCCGCCAAAATTATACCTTTGCTGCTGCCAGCCGGATGCGTAACACCTACATTGCCACTGGGGAATACACCAACGAAGATTTATTTGCCTCTATTGATAAAGGCATTTACTGTAAAAAAATGGGTGGCGGTAGTGTTGGCGCTACAGGTCAATTTAACTTTAGTGTGGATGAAGCTTACTTAATTGAAAATGGCAAAATTACCAAGCCATTAAAAGGAGCAATTTTAATTGGTGAAGCCAAGGAAATTATGAATAAAATTTCTATGTGTTCCCAAGATTTAGAATTAGCTCCAGGCTTCTGTGGTTCCGTCAGTGGCAGCATTTACACCACAGTTGGACAACCACATATTAAAGTTGATTCCATCACCGTCGGCGGACGTTAATTATATACAACCACAGATGAATAACATCCATCTGCGGTTAATTTAAAATCCAAAATCCAAATTGACTATGCCAAATATCCAAGAAATCGCCAATTACGCCAAGGAAAATGCTGATAAACTTGGCATCAAAAAATTTGACATTTATGGCTCAACCATAGATGAAACTAGCGTCCAAGTAGATCAGGGTGAGCCAAAACAAGTTAAAGCCTCAAATCGCTCTGGAGTTACAGTGCGTGTTTGGAATGAGCAAAACACAATTGGGATTACTAGCACCACAGATGTAGATCCCAAAGGATTAGAACTAGCGCTAAAAACTGCCTACGATGCTAGTTTCTTTGGCGTTAAAGAAAATGTTCCCGATTTCAGTCCAGAGGCGACAGTTCCGATTGCTCAAATACCAAAAGATAAAGCGCCTCAAGCCCCAGTTGCGGAACTGATAGAAAAATTACTGGTAGCAGAAAAAGAATTACTAACTGCTCATCCAGCCATTAAAGGTGTACCTTACAACGGTTTAGCGCAAAGAGATATTGACAGATTTTATCTCAACAGTGATGGTGCAGTTAGAACCGAATCTCACTCCATCGCCTCAGTTTATCTTTACAGCAAAACTGAAGAAGAAAATAAAAAACCTCGCAGTGGTAATAGTTTTAGAATTAGCCACAGTGTTGATAATCTTGACATTAATGGCTGTATTAAAGAAGCCGCAGACAAAACTATCAGTCACTTAAACTACGAAAAAGTTAAATCTGGTAAATATTTAGTTGTGTTTTCTCCAGATGCTTTTTTAAGTTTGTTGGGTGCTTTTTCTAATTTATTTAACGCTCAAAGCATTTTAGATAATCAAAGTTTGTCTACTCCTGATGATTTAGGCAAAGAAATTGCTGCTCCTTTGCTTTCAGTTTATGATGATGCTCTGCACCCTGCTAATGTTGGTGCGGAAACTTTTGATGGCGAAGGTACTCCTACTCGGAAGGTGGCGTTAATTGAAAATGGTGTGTTAACAGGATTTTTACATAGTGCGGGTACAGCTAAAAGAATGAATGCTCAACCCACAGGTAACGCGAGTATTGGTGCAAAAGTTAGCGTTAGTCCCAATTTTTATCATGTATTTGCAGCCGCTAACCCTGAGCAAGAATTTAGTTTAGCAACTGCGGAAAATGTAATTTTAATTGATGATTTGCAAGCTTTACACGCTGGTGTAAAAGCTTTACAAGGCTCATTTTCTTTACCGTTTGATGGTTGGTTAATCAACAAAGGTGAGAAGACAAGTATTGAATCAGCTACAGTTGCTGGGGATTTTTTACAAGTTCTCAAGTCAATTGTGTACCTAGAAAAAGAAGTCGAATTAACCCCAGGCGGTGTTTGTCCGAGAGTATGGGTTGAGGGACTTTCAATTACTGGGGAATAATAGATGACAAATTGCTGATTTTTGTCGAGTATAAATCCAGGAAAAAGTAGGTTGGTGGAGGTGTATGAAAGATATTTAACTGCACCTCTACCCAACACTAATACCAATTTTATATGAAGCTGCATATAATAGAGGGAATAAAGTGGATAAATAAAAATAAGCATGAGCCGCCCTTTTAAGATTGAAATTGCAGAAAGCGAAGCAGAATTAAAGAAACGTCTACAAACAGCCAACGTAGGAAACCAGAAAGAAAAACTGATGATGCTGTGGTGGATAAAAAGCGGACAGGTTCATGAACAGCAAGAAATTGGAAAACGCTTGGCTCTAGATACATCAACTGTCACAAGGTGGTTACAAAGATATAGAGTCGGTGGACTAGATGAATTATTAGAAATTAAAAAAGCTCCGGGAGCAAAACGAAAAATTGATGAGGTAGCGATCGCGGCACTAACAGAGGAGTTAAAAACAGGAAAAGGCTTTAGTAGCTATGGCGCAATAGTGGAGTGGTTAAAAAAAGAACAGGGACTGGAAGTAGAGTATGCAACAGTATATGCGTTAGTTAGATATAAATTAGGAGCAAAGCTCAAAGTACCACGTCCACAAAGCCATAAGCAGGATGAGAAGTTAGTATCTGAGTTTAAAAAAAACTCGGTATCATTATCGAGAGGCTAGAAAAACATCTAGCACCAGGAAAGTGTATTCATTATCTGTGTCAGGATGAAACCAGGGTGGGATTAAAAACTTTAACGGGAAAAGTAATTACGGCCGCTGGAGTCAAACCAACTGTAGCAGTGAAATGGGAAAGAGAAAATTTTTGGATTTATGGTGCAATTGAACCATTAACAGGACAACATTTTCAGCAAGAATACCCGCATCTCAATGGTGAGTATTTTCAACAGTTTTTAGACTGCTTATCGCAACAATTAGGTTCAGATTATGCAATTTTACAAATAGACCAAGCTCCTGCTCATATCAGTAGTGCGATTAATTGGCCTGAAAATATTATTCCCCTGCTGCAACCACCTCATGCTCCTGAGCTTAATCCCATTGAAAGGCTATGGCAGTTTCTCAAAAAATCTCTCAAGAATGAACTGTTTTCTGACTTGCAAGACTTACGCACTCGCCTACAGCAATTGTTCGAGCAATTAACATCTCAACAGGTGATTTCTATCTCTTCTTATAACTTTATTTTAGAAGCTCTTTTCTATGCAGCTTCATATTAAATTGGTATAAGATTATGAAATTTTTAGATCAGATTTCATAATATAAAACAATTGTTGCTTTAATTTAATATTGCCTAAACCTGCAATGATTTCAGCCATTTATTAACAAGGGTATTGGCAGTTTTCATTGCTGTATTGAAGTTTTGCTTTAACTGATGTTGACGATGCCATTTTTGAAAAGCGATTTCATAGGCTTCACCCTTAGCGTAAAAGTTATTCCAAAAGTCTAGCCCAACAGTCAAGCCCCAAAATAGGCAAATACCTAGTGACCAATGAATACTAGGAACAATCAGAAAAAAATTAACTAATATTAAAAAACTATTGACAATAACAAAATTACCCAAACGTTTTTTAAACTTTGAGAGACGGTAAGTATCGAAAGCCTGACGTTGTTGAATTTCGCTTTGTTGCGATCGCCAGTCTGTTTCAGCTAATTGTAAAGACTCTGGTGATATATCTAACTCACCAGCGATTTCTAATAATAATTCATAAGAAAATTCTTTATCTTGGTCATCAGCTTGACGGGCGATCGCCAATTGAAGAATGCGTTGGACATCTTCTTGACTATAAGAACGGTGATTATTAGGTTCAAATGCCGCCATAGTTACTATCTCTGATTTACTATTGATAAAAATAAATCGCCCGTTCTACTAACAAGCACTAATTCTACATTAACAAATCCAGAAACTGGTGGAAGTCATTTAACAAACATTATTTGGAAAACTAACTCTGTGGTAGCCTAAAGGCGTAAATATCTTGAATAACTTGTACCCAACCATCAGAAAGAGATTCCAGGATGCGATCGCCTTTTTCTTTGCTGGCGGTTGTCGCATCACCAATCACCCCACTTTTACTAATATCGCGTGTCGTCCAAGATACTGGTAATTGTCCTTCCCAACTAATTAAAGTACTTTCTGGCTGTTCTGGCGGATATTCAGCAACAGCTTTTTTGAGTTTCACCTGTTCTGGTAAAATTGCCAACATAATGCTAGTTTCAGCGTCTCCAGCGTGCATACCAAGTTTGGCTTCTTTAGGAGTCAGCAATTCTTTGGTAATATTGGGCGCGCGCCAAGTAAACAGCGGAAATACTAAAAAGTCATCATATTTAACGTGTAAATCTCGCGCCGCCATTTGCATAATTTGCGGTTGTCCGCCGTGGGAGTTCATCAAGACAAGTTTTCTAAACCCAGCCCGATAAATACTTTCTCCCACTTCCATAATTATGGCTGTCAGGGTTTCAGAACTGAGGGTAATTGTGCCAGGAAAGTGCCAATGTTCGCTGGATTTACCATAATAGAGAGTGGGCAAAGAGTATGCAGGGATGTTTGCATCTAGCTTAGTCAGGGCTTTTCCCAAAACACCAACACTAATCGCTGCGTCCACAATTAATGGTAAATGGGGGCCATGTTGTTCAATCGCCCCTATTGGTTGAATTATTACCACATTTTCTTTATTGGGCATATCTTGGATATCATTCCAAGTCAGGTAGGGAAAAAACCGTTCTGGGGGAATAAAGCTGTGCATTTTATAGCAAAGTGCTGAGTGCCAGTGTTTTCAAAGCTTTGAGTAATCAATCATCTCCTAAACTGGCTTGATGATTGCTAAAATTTTGAGTCTTGTGAAGACTCTCTTATACATCAGGATATTACCAGAAGTAGAGACGCATAATAGCCAAAGAACAAGTAACAACAAGGAAAATTCAATGGTTGATGAAAATGGTTCAATTCGCACTTTATCAGTTGATATTGGTGGTAGCGGTGTTAAAGCGATGGTTTTGGATATTACTGGAACTCCCCTCACAGAAAGGGCGAGGGTAGATACACCATCCCCAGCAAGACCGGAAGTGGTAATTAATGCGATCGCAGTTTTAGCCGCCGCCCAAGGTGATTTTCATCGCGTTTCGGTGGGTTTTCCTGGTGTGGTGCGCTGTGGAGTCACAGAAACAGCGGTAAATTTACATTCTGATTGGGTTGGCTTTGACTTAGCCACAGTATTGTCTCAACGTTTAAATAAGCCAGTACGGGTAATTAATGATGCAGATATGCAAGGCTTAGGTGCGATCGCTGGTAAAGGTGTAGAGTTAGTCGTTACCTTGGGGACTGGCTTTGGTTCAGCTTTATTTGTTGATGGTAAACTTGTGCCAAATATGGAAATGGGACACCATCAGTTCCGCAAAAAACAGACTTACGAAGAACAATTAGGACGTGCAGCTTTACAAAAGTATGGCGAGAAAAAATGGAACAGACGCTTAGAAAAAGCGATCATCTCTTTACAGCATTTATTTAATTATGATTATCTTTATATCGGTGGTGGTGAAGCTGTGAAAATTAATTTACAACTACCACTTAATGTCAAACTTGTTCCTAATGTGACAGGTTTGTTAGGTGGAATTGCTTTGTGGCGCGATTAGGAATTTGATGAAGTCTGAAATTAATTAGTGTAGTGAGGGATTCATACTCACCACTAATTAATATTTTACTCCTGACTTCTACCTTCTATTACATTACCCCTGCGCTCGATAAACTGGGCTGATTTGACGATAGGTATTAAGTAAAGTCAGGAATTGATCAAAATCAAAACTTACTGGGTCAATTTTTTGACCAGAACGATCAACTTGTTGATGGGTAGTGATGCGGTCTTCGGGAATTTGACTTTGAGCAATTAACCAAGCTAGAGAATGATATTGTTCTTGAGTATAGCCGCTATGAGCTTTAATATAATTATCACCGCGTCCATCGGGTGGTGTTTCTAAAGAAACATGATAGGCAAAATTATTTACAGATGGTGATAAGTTAGGATTAGTTTGGACAGTTTCAACGCCATTAAAGCTTTCAAATACTGAGTTAGCCGCCCCAAAAGCTCGCTTTTCTGGTGGTACTAAATAAACAACTGTGCCATCTAGTTTAATTAATGTATGATAACTGGCTTGGACACTTTCATCTTCATGAGGTGTCTGAAAAAAATTAATTGCACTATCGGCAGAATAACCAGTTTCATGTATGACAATAATTGGTTGATTGGTGAGTTTTACACCATTAACATCTTGAGTATAGCGATCGCCATAATTACTTGGATCTACCGCAGCGATTTGATATCTGGGTTGATATTGAGCAAAAGCCTCTGTAGTTCTATATCTGCCAACATTTTGTCTGGTAGTAACTGAAGATTTAGTAGGTTGATTTTTAGAGGATTGCAATTGTGTTTGGGGATATTCACTCCAATTGGTAGTAATCTCTTGATTTGATGACGTGATGGGATGCGTTTTTAATTGGTTAATTTTGCCAATCAAGAGTGCCACACTCAAAGCGGTGAACATTAAAGAAATTAATAGCACCCTGGTTGCCCAGTCTCTAAAACTCATGTTTGCAGATTTCAGAATACAGCTAAAAATAATCTTAATCGAAACGAGAGTTTAACTCCTGCCTTCTTTAATTAACCTTTTGCTAGACATTTCTTAACCTAGCTGGGATAGCGTGAAGCACTGAATCCAACATTAATTTAATTGCGATCGCCTAAGCTGTAAAGTGCATCTTTGCAGTTTATATTGTCTTGCCAAATTTGCGTAGACGCGAAGCGGCTTGCCAGGGGCATCGCCTTCTCCTATCCTGATTTATCCATACCCAAAAATATGCAAGCTGGTACAACTATCACCAACGTCGGATTTTTAGGACAGCAAATTTTTGCGACGGGCTTTATTCCCTCTGGTGTAGCGGGAATCGTCAATGGTACACCTACTCAAGTGGGTGGTTTGTCTGGTCTTGCTTATGATGCTGCTAATAACCGTTATTATGCCATCTCGGACGATCGCTCTCAAATCGGCCCCGCCCGCTTTTATACTTTCACTGGGAATCCTGCTAATAATAATGTGACGTTTACAAATGTCACTCCTCTACGAGATAGCAATGGAAACTTGTTTGCGGCGTTGAGTTTAGACCCAGAAGATATTGTCTTAACTAACAACGGTACAGTTTTCATTTCTTCCGAAGGAGAAGTAAATCCTGGTGCTGGTCGGGTGACAAATCCCTTTGTGAGAGAGTTTTCTCTCAGCACAGGCCAAGAAGTGCGTTCTTTGACTATCCCGACAAAATTCTTACCAGTAATCACAGCAGGTAATACTCAAACCTCTGGTGTGCGGAATAACTTAGCTTTAGAAAGTCTTACCATCACCCCAGACCAAACAACTTTATTCACCGCCACAGAAAACGCCTTATTCCAAGATGGGGCAGTGGCTTCTGTTACATCTGGTACACCTTCGCGGATTCTGCAATACAACTTAGCTACCGGACAGCCAGAAAGAGAATATCTGTATGTAACTGACCCAGTAGCAGAAACACCTGTACCGGAAACTGCATTTAGCACTAACGGCTTAGTAGATTTACTGGCTATTGATAATCGCGGGACAATACTAGCTGTAGAACGTTCGTTTTCTACAGGAATTTCTGGTACAGGTAATACAATCAAAATTTACGAAATCTCTCTCCAAGGTGCAACTGATATCAGCAGTATTGACTCACTCAATAGTTTAACTGCGGAACAATTAGCTGCAATTCAACCAGCCCAAAAACGCTTGGTTTTAAATTTGAATGATTTGGATTTACCAACAGGGTTAGATAACGTTGAAGGGATAGAATTTGGCCCTACTTTACCAGATGGTCGCCAATCAATTGTTTTAGTTAGTGACAACAACTTCAGCCCTACCCAATTCACCCAAATTCTCACCTTGGGTGCAGATTTAATTCCCACTGTTACGCCGACTGTTGAAACCAGCCCTGCTTTATTGGATGATGATATCCAAAATGCCGATGCAGATGACCCAGCAATTTATGTCAACGCCACCAATTCCGCCGACAGCTTAGTATTAACCTCAGTGAAAAATGGTGGGTTGCGGGTTTACAACTTATCTGGGGAATTGTTGCAAACCTTTAATCCTGGCGATATCCGTTACAACAACATTGATTTGCAATATGGCTTTCAATTGGGGAATCAAACCATTGATATTGCTGTAGCCAGCGATCGCGAAAATGATCAACTAGCAATCTTCAAAATTAATCCTAACCCCACAACTCCCGGTGCATATTTAGAAGACATTACCGACAGCAGCATCAGTACTATCTTTCAAGCAGCACCCTTTGAACCGCCTTATTCATCCGACGAACGCAGTGCTTACGGTTTGGCGCTATACCGCAGCCCCCAAACTAATGATTACTATGCCTTTGTCAGCCGTCGAGAAACTGGAGATGTCGCCCAGCTAAGATTAATTGACAGAGGTAACGGTCAAATTGGTGCTGAACTAGTGCGGGAATTTACTATTCCTACCACAGAAGGGCGATCGCCTCAAACCGAAGGGATGGTAGTTGACCAAGAAACAGGCTATCTCTACATCGGTCAAGAAGATGTCGGTATTTGGAAATTTGACGCAGAACCTTTTGGAAGCAATACAGGTACACTGATTGATCGCGTCCGTGATTTGGGTGGTACCAATCTCACCAACGATGTCGAAGGATTAACTATCTACTATGGTAGCGATGGTCAAGGCTATCTGTTAGCTTCCAGCCAAGGCGATAACACCTTTGTGGCTTACAACCGTGCAGGTAATAACGAATATATCGGTAGTTTTGCTGTCGGGAATAACGGATCAATTGATAGCGTACAAGAATCTGATGGCGCAGATGTGATCAATGTGCCTTTAGGTGCTAACTTCCTATCAGGCGTATTCATTACTCAAGACGGTTCTAATGATCCCGCCGTACTGGTAGAAGATGATGGCGAAATCGAAAACATCAGCAGTAACTTTAAATTTGTCCCTTGGGAAAACATCGCCAACGCCTTTCCAGAAGCTTTAACCATCGACACCACAGGTTACAATCCTCGCAACCCCGATACTTCCCAGTTTGTCCCCAGAGTCACCCTCAAAGGTTTTGCTTCCCTTCCTGCTGATACCTTTGCTGAGGGGCCAAGGTCTGGTAGTGCAATTACCGGGAATACCAACGGACGGAATGTCCCCTTCGCCGCCCAACCAGTACAAGGGTTTAGTGGTGTGCAAGTGGCGGATGATAATTCCTTCTACTTTTTATCTGACAATGGTTTTGGCAGTCAAAATAACAGCGCAGACTACCTATTGCGGATTTATCGGGTTGATCCGAGTTTCCGGGGTGCAGAACCGGGTGGGAATGGTAGCGTCAATATTTTGAACTTTATTCAGCTATCTGACCCTGATAATAAAGTACCTTTCCAGATTGTGAATGAAAACACCAGCGATCGCCTGCTCACTGGTGCAGATTTTGATGTTGAATCTTTTGTGATTGCGGAAGATGGAACTTTCTGGATTGGGGATGAGTTTGGCCCTTACTTACTGCACTTTGATGCAACCGGTAAACTGTTAGATGCACCCATTCCCACACCCAACATTACCAATCTCAATACTTTAAACGGTCAAGCACCGATTGTGATTGGACACCGAGGCGCAAGCGGAGAACTACCAGAACACACCCTTGGTTCTTATATGCTGGCGATTCAACAGGGTGCAGATTTCATCGAACCGGATGTTGTGGTGACAAAAGATGGTGTATTGATTGCCCGTCACGAACCGAATATTATTAACACCACCAACGTTTTAGATCATCCCGAATTTGCCGATCGCCGCAGAACAAAAGTTATTGACGGTATCGCTGAGGATGGTTTCTTTGTCGAAGACTTTACCCTAGCAGAAATCAAAACTCTCCGCGCGAGAATCCAACCGAGTTTCCGCACTCAAGCCTTTAACGATTTGTATGAAATTCCTACCTTGCAAGAAATCATCGATTTAGTCAAGCAGGTAGAAAGAGAAACTGGTAAACAAATCGGCATTTATCCTGAAACCAAACATCCTACTTACTTTGCATCAGTTGGGACTCGTTTGGATGGCACACCCATCAATCAAGATATCAGTCAAAAATTAGTTGACTTGTTGGTTGCTAATGATTTTACTAACCCTGAGCGAGTATTTATTCAATCTTTTGAGGTCGGTAATCTCCGTCAACTCAATGATGTGATTTTACCTGCGGCTGGAATTGATTTACCGTTAATCCAGTTGTTAGATGCCCGTGATGTGAGAGTTGATGGTTCGCTGATTGAGTATCAACCTTTTGACTTTGAAGTTAGTGGCGATACTCGCACATACGCAGATTTGAGAACACCCGAAGGTTTGCGAGAAATTGCCACCTACGCCGAAGGAATCGGCCCTTGGAAGCGGATGATTGTATCTGTTCGCGGTGTGGATGCAAACGGCGATGGAATGGCTGATGATGTCAACGGTGATGGATTAGTTAACGACGCAGATACAACCTTAACTGCACCAACTTCTTTGGTGAGTGATGCCCATGATGCAGGCTTGTTAGTACATTCATACACATTCCGCAACGAAGGACGTTATCTCGCATCAGATTATAACGGTGATCCTCAAGCGGAGTTTCGCCAGTTTATTCAATTGGGTGTAGATGGTTACTTTACTGATTTCCCTGGGACTGGTGATTTGGTGCGTGACCAATTAACCGGGCAGTTTGTTAGGTCTCCCCAAAACCCCGATGTCCGCAACCTGCGCGAGTTTAATACCTTAAGTGGTGATGCACCATTAGTTATTGGACACCGTGGCGCGAGTGGTTTGCGTCCTGAACATACCTTAGAAGCATACGCACTAGCGATCGCTCAAGGTGCAGATTTCATCGAACCTGACTTAGTAGCTACCAAAGACGGACGTTTAATCGCCCGTCACGAAAATGCTTTGGCAATTCTCAACAATGATGGTTCAGTTAATCTGACTGACACCAGCACTGATGTTTACCTGCGTCCTGAGTTTGCTAATCGGCTAACTACTAAAGTTATTGATGGTAGAACTATCAGAGGTTGGTTTACCGAAGATTTCACCCTGGCAGAAATCAGAACACTGAATGCGATCGAACGCTTACCGGGCTTGCGGGGAACTCGATTTAACAATGATGGCTTGAAAGTTCCTACCCTCGAAGAAATCATTGATTTAGTGCAGCAGGTCGAAGCCGAAACTGGGCGGAAAATCGGCATTTATCCCGAAACCAAACACCCCACTTACTTTGCTGTTGAAGGTAGACGCATCGACGGCACACCCATCAATACCAGTCTGGGACAATTGCTGGTAGATGTCTTAGTTGCGGAAAACTTTACTGATTCCGACCGCGTATTTATTCAATCTTTTGAGGTGGGTAATCTGCGGGAATTGAGACAAAATATTTTACCCGCAGCCGGAATCGATATCCCCTTAATTCAGTTAATTGGTGGCGCGACAGGTCAACCTTACGACTTCCAATTTAATGGTGATACTCGCACTTATGGTGACTTAATTAGACCTACAGGACTCGCGGCGATCGCTACTTACGCAGTCGGGATTGGGCCAAACAAACGCTTGATTATCCCCGCTACAACAGTAGACCGTAACGGTGATGGTAGACCAGATGACCTCGATGGTGATGGTTCAATTACCGACGCTGATAGAGTCTTGGGTACTCCCACAACCTTAGTCGCAGATGCCCACGCCGCAGGTTTACAGGTACATCCTTACACCTTCCGCAATGAAAGTGTGTTTTTAGCATCTGATTACAACGGCGACCCACTGGCAGAATACAGACAATTCATTGAGTTGGGCGTGGATGCTTACTTTACCGATTTTCCCGGTGTCGGTGATTTAGTCCGCGACCAATTTGTTGGACAACCAGCCGTTGCTAACCTTGGTGGTTCGAGAGGTTTTGAAGGTTTAGCCATCAGTCCCGATAGACAAACTCTGTATCCATTATTAGAAGGGACTGTGGCTGGTGATCCAGCTGGTTCACTACGGATTTATCAATTTGATGTCGCCTCCCAGCAATATCAAGGTTTGGTTGGTTACTACCGTTTAGATAACCCCAATTATGCTATTGGGGACTTCACCGTCATCAACGACCATGAGTATTTGGTAATTGAACGGGATAATAACCAAGGTAGCGCTGCCCAGTTCAAAAAAATCTTCAAAGTTGACTTCTCACAACGGGATGCTAATGGTTTTGTTGAAAAACAAGAAATCGCAGATTTGCTGAATATTCAAGACCCCAACGACTTGAATCAAGACGGTAGCACAACATTTACCTTCCCCTTTGTCACCATTGAAAATGTCTTGGTACTAGATGCAAACACCATCTTGGTTGCCAATGATAATAACTATCCCTTCTCTCAAGGCAGACCAGGAGATATCGACAACGACGAAATAATTGTTCTGGAGTTAGACAGACCGCTGAATTTGGCTACCAGTGTGGTTAGCATTACCAGCACTACACCTAATGCCGTAGAAGGTGATTCCACTCCTGGAACTTTCCGCATTTCGCGCGTCGGTAATACCAATACTGCCTTGACCTTTAATTACACTGTTGGCGGCACTGCTAACAGTAGTGATTACGACAGCCTCACCGGGACTGCAACCATCGCTGCTGGTAGAACCTACGTGGATATTGCCGTTACACCAATTGATGATAACTTGGTCGAAGGTAATGAAACTGTGACTTTGACTTTGGTGGATGGTAATAATTACAACCTTGGTACAACCAACACAGCAGCCACCGTCACCATTACCGATCGCGATCGCCCCCTCACCCAAACTCCCAACAGTGATATCTTTACCATCAAAGGCAGTGGTGCTAAAACCAGACTGCAAGTAGACCTCACCAGACGCGGTTCCAATCGCACCAACGAAATCGGTGTGTTTACTGTAGATGATGCTGCCGGACGAATCAACGGTATTGCCCCAGGTGAAGCAGGTTACACCGCTGCTGCTTTAGACAGGGCAAAAACCATCTTCTCGGCGGTGAATCGTGGCTTGAATACTGCTGATGTTTCCCGATTACTAGAATTTGACTCAGGCGACCAGATCAGATTCTATGTAGTCAGCAATGGTACTAGTGATGATGTCCGCGCTGGTAATATCTCCAGCAACAGCGTCATCTTTGCTAATCCCAACACCCAAAGAATCACCAACTTGGGGAACGATACATTCTCTCTCGCTTGGGAATTTCAACCGGGAAATGGTCAGCCTTTCCAAGATTTGGTGGTAAATATCCAATCTACCGACACGGTTTTACCAATTGGTACAGCTTTGCAAGGTCAATCACAAGCCGAACTTATTGACTTACGTAACGTTACAGAATTAGTAACCGCTGATTTTGTAGTTAGCAAAGATGCAGCTTACAGAAACTACGCCAGTTTCTACCGAGTCACCGATGTGAATGGTGGTATTGACCTCAACGGTGATGGTCAAGCAGATATCTTACCTGGACAAGCTGGTTATACTGAGGCTGCTGTCAGAAATCGTGTTCCAGGGATTGACCTCACAGCCAACACTGGTAGAACAACTTACGAAGCAACCTTCCAAGGAGGTTATATCTATGCACCATTTATCATTGCTAATGGCACGCCAGAAGCGATTTTAGATAGTAACCCCAGAAATCCAGCGGTTTACTTCCCCTTCTTAGGTGCCAATGCTAGACAAACCGACCAAATTGCTTTGTTAGGTAGTAATATCTTTGGCTTTGAAGATTTACCAAGAAGTGGCGATCGCGATTTCAACGATCTAATTGTTCGCGTTGATTTAAACATCGCCTAATTTTGTCAGTCAGCTAAAATAACCACGCTGGAAAAGAAATAAAAGATAGCCATTAGCCCTACCTTTTTAAGTAGGGCTAATTTATTTTGATAAATATTTTTGCGCCTATACACTGAACTTTCTCAAGTTTTTGTATAGTTATTATTTTATCTGCCTCTATCTACCAATAATTTACTTATGTCTCATAGCCGTCAGCCATAATCATAAAATTCTCAAAATTTTAGGGATTAAAGTTATTTAAAGCTTTACTCGATAAAGTATCTCGAAACGGGAGGATGTTAATCGGCTTTAATGGGTAAGGTAACGATGAATTCTGTTCCTTGACCTAATACAGAATTGAGGTGAATTGAACCACCATGTTTCTCAGTGATAACTTGATGGCTAATTGATAAACCTAAACCTGTACCTTTCCCTACAGGTTTAGTAGTGAAAAAAGGATCGAATAGACGAGATTGGATCTGTTCTGGAATACCGATGCCGTTATCGGCGATGATAATTTTTACTTGGTTTTGGTCGGTTTTCGTAGTACGAATTAGAATCTGATTTGGGTTGGCGGTGATTTCTGGTAAACTGCGATCCTGATTACTTTGTTCTAGGGCATCGATCGCATTTACAATCAAATTGATAAATACCTGGTTAATTTCTCTGGCGTAGCATTCTACTAACGGTAGCTCCCCATATTCCTTAATGATGTTAATGGCCGGACGTTCAGGCTGTGCTTGCAGTCGATATTGCAACATGATTAAGGTGTTATCAATACCCTCATGCAGATTCACCGCTTTATATTCTGATTCATCTAAACGAGAAAAGCTGCGTAAAGATAAAACCATTTGGCGAATGCGCTCAGAACCCATATTCATTGATTTGAGAATATTAGGTAAATCATCTTTTAAGAAGTTAAATTCTATATTGTCTATTTCTGCTTGCAGAGATTGTGGCGGATGGGGATAGTGAAATTGATAGGCATTTAATATCTGCAATAGGTCTTGTGTATATTGATGAATGTAATTGAGATTGCCATGTATAAAGGTAATTGGGTTGTTAATTTCGTGGGCAATGCCAGCTACCAATTGTCCCAACGCTGACATTTTTTCACTTTGCACCATTTGTGTTTGGGTACGATGTAATTCTTTTAAAGTTGTTTGCAGTTGCTCATTTTTTTTGTTTAATTCTTGGGTACGTTCTTTGACTCTATCTTCTAATTGAGCGTATAACCGCGCATTTTCCAAGGAGATAGCAGTTTGAGAAATTAATAAATGCAAAATTTCTCGGCGATCGCGCGTAAATGCTCCCACTGTCAGGTTATTTTCTAAATATAAAATGCCAATCAATTTACCTTGATTGAGAATTGGCGCACAAAGAAGACTCTTGGGTGAATATTGCAATATATATGGATCAGCCGCTAGGGTTTTTTCGGTGGCTGCATTCTCAATTACAGCTAAGAAATGGGTATTTTTCACCTGATTTATCAGGCTAACGGGTACTGTTTGATGATCTTCAAAGGGCAGCGATCGCAAAACAATGGTAGGTTGTCCTAGTTGGCAAAGTGCTTCAATGAACCAGGCATTGCCTTTTGGCATGAGCAATGCACATTTATCGGCTCCGGCATTTTTGAGTATGACATCAAGTAAAGTGGAGAGTAATTTCTCTAACTCAATTTCACTGGATAGCGATTGGGAAACTTGGAGAATGCTGGACAAATCGAGGCTGTTTGAAATACTAGCTTGATTAAAACTGGAATTATCAAATGTCTCAAAAGATGTGGAAATAATCGTTTCTGTTGGGTTCAAAGATACTTGCTGTTTGTGCAGAATTGTCAGCATTAGTAGGGGATAGCGGCTTTCTAAATCGATTATTTTAGCTTTGGCTCCCCAACGTGCATAACAGTAATACGCATCAATCATGTAAATTTGAGCGATTTTTGGTTTGCCCCAAGCAAGATAAAATTTAGCCGCTAGTTCATTAGCTAAGGCTTCATCGTTGAGAATTTGATTGTCTTTGGCAAGAGCAATGGCGCGATCATAATGTTCTATTGCTGCTAATTTTTTACCGCAAACTCGACACTTTTCTGCCTCCACTAAATGCCATTTATGCAGATGATTCATTGGAGCAGATTGCGCCCATTGGTGCAGAGTTGTTTGATGGGTTTCTACCTCCATGAGAATTTTACTTTGCTCTGATTCTGGTTGTGTGGTAATGATTGCTAAGTGGGTAAGGGCAGTGTAGAAATGGAAAATAGGAATATGAATTAATCCAGATAATGCCATTAAATAGGGTTGAATTTGGGTAATGTAGTCGAGAGCATTCCCATAATTGCCATAAGAGTAGGCAAGCAGCAGTTTGTAAATGTAAACAAAGGCAATTCCTGTGAGATCATTATCTTTTTGGTGCTTCGGTAGCATCACAGTTTCATCATAGACCTTACCAATTAAACGATCTGGTTGACTGACTGTTTCTCTCAATTGCTCAACTGTTTGCTGCATCATATCTAAATAAATATGCGCTGAATCTTGTTTCACTTGAGCCAAGACAGGACTGTAAGTAGGAAACTCCAGTACCAATGTGTCCAGATTTACACCCATGAACAGGGAAGTAAAGGCGTAAATTACTATGCTGTAGCCAGCATAGAGAAAATCACCAGTTTCCATACCAGTTCTATAGGCTTCTTTTAGAGTGGAAAAAATTGGCAAAGGTGGTTGTCGGCGATGTTGAATGAAACAGCTAAACAGGGTGAGAGTACAGCATTTTCGGCTTTGAGCATTCAACTTCTCTAGTAGCGAGAGTGCTAATTGACCAAATTCATAGCCTGTTTCAACCTCGCCCAAAAAGGAACACAGTACTACACCCTGAGTCACATATCCTACCGTCGAGGCAGGAGCATTACCAAACTGGATAGACAAGCGCACCATTGTTGCGCCTAGCAATGGTAGTAAACTCGGATTGCCCAAAAATACTGGTGCAAATAACATTCCTAACAGTTCCATTGCGGCTTGCGCTGTAGATTCACTCATCTGGGGTAAGTCAATTAGTTTGGCAATTTCTTTGCCATCTAGTTGCTGATTCACCTCTGCTAAGGCTTTTTGAAGATGAAGTTCGTCTAGTTCTGTCGGGAATTCTACGCCCAACTGCCCTAGAGCCTCTCTACCGACTGCGATCGCCGCTAACATTTGGCTTCTAGATGTTTGGGCGGCAATTTGAATTTCATAGATTTTCACTTTGTCAAGAATAGTTTTGGCTTGCTGCAATACCAGTGCAGCAAATTTTTCCATCCCATCAAAATCACCATTTAAATAACTGGCTTCGGCCGCTGCTACATATAGGTTTGAGGTTAATTCATACTGGGTTTGCCAGCAATCTGGCTCTAAAAGGGCGATCGCAATTTGTAAATAAATGGTGGCGGCGCTGTATGCAGTAGCTGTTTTCGCTTTTTCGCCAGCTTTGAAGTTTAGTTGGGCGAGGGTTTGGCGATCGCTTGTTTGGGTGATTAATCCTCTTCCTTGATTGAAATGCCCGACAATATCAAACAGTTTTTCTTCTTGCTCATATTCCGAGACTTGTGCCTGGAGTAATTGACCAATTTGCAAGTGAGTTGCCTGTTTTTGATCATCAGGAATTAGGCAATAGGCTGCTTGCTGTACTCGATCATGTAAAAATTTATAAAAAACGGTCATTTGGTCTTGGTCATTGGTTGTTTGTTGCAGTTCGTCTACAGATGAAAAATCACCGTTGACCAATGACACCGGGTGATAAAATTTATAAATATTATTAATTGGTAGAATCAATCCTTCTTGTAAAGCTTTCCACAAAGCAGCCGCCGTCTCAATTTCTGATTGCTGCGAAACAATTGCCAAGGTTGCTAAATCAAAAGAGTTACCAATGCAAGCAGCTAACTGCAACACTTGTTGAGTTGATTGTGGTAATTTTCGCAGTTGCCAACTCATAAAAGTTACAACATCATCTGTAATCGCTTGAGTGGCGATTTGGGTAATGTCGCATTGCCAACAGCCTAAATCCAAATCAAATTTAATTAGATGATCTTGATATAATGCTTTGAGAAATTGGGTTGTAAAAAATGGGTTTCCTTGGGTTTTTTGGTATATTAATTGAGAAAGATTTTTTGGCAAATTTGCAGCACATTTTAGAGTATCAGCAACTAATTGATTTATTGTTTCCTGACCCAGTGCAGCTAAAGTAATTGTATTAATTGGTATCTGTTTTTCTTGGATTTCATTTAGAGTTAATATCAAACGATGCCCTGGATGAACTTCGTTATCTCTATAAGCACCAATCAACAAAAGATAATTTGTATCAGCCATTAATATTTGCATTAAATTTAATGATGCTGAATCTGCCCATTGCAAATCGTCTAAAAATATCACTAGGGGATGGTCTGGACTGGTAAAAACTTGAGTGAATTTTTGAAATAATAAATTAAAACGATTTTGGGCTGCGGTACCGAATAATTCTACTGCTGCTGGTTGTTCTCCAATAATTCTGGCTAATTCAGGGATAACTTCAATAATTACTTGTCCATTTTCGCCAACGGCATCTAATATTTGGGTTTTCCATTGCTGAATCTGTGTATCACTTTCGGTTAACAATTGCCCCATTAAATCTCTAAATGCTTGCACAAAGGCACTAAAAGGAATATTCCGTTGAAATTGGTCATATTTACCTTTGATAAAATAACCGCGTTGGCGCACAATCGGTTTATGCACTTCGTTGACAACAGCGGTTTTACCAATACCAGAAAATCCAGCAACCAAGACCATTTCCGTTGCGCCAGCACTAACTCTGCCAAATGCTTTGAGCAGAATTTCTACTTCTAGTTCTCTGCCATAGAGTTTATCAGGAATAATAAAGCGATCGCACACATCTCTTTGGGCAATTAGGAAGCTATGAATTTCACCTGTTGATTTGAGTTGATATAAACAATTTTGTAAATCTGTTTTGAGTCCTAATGAACTTTGATAGCGGTCTTCGGCATTTTTTGCCATCAATTTGTTGATGATTTCTGATAATACAGCCGGGATTTGGGGATTAATTTTATCTACTAAAGGCGCTACCTTGGCAATATGACAATGTAACAACTCCATTGCATCATCTGACCGAAAGGGTAACTCTCCTGTAAGTAACTCGTAAAAAGTGACACCTAAAGAATAAAAATCAGTTCTGTAGTCAATTCCTCGGTTCATTCTCCCTGTTTGTTCTGGGGAAATATAAGCTAGTGTACCTTCTATTACATTAGGATTCAGAACAGTATGAGTTTCTCGCGGTAACAAAGATGCAATACTAAAGTCAATTAATTTAACTTGTTTGGTTTCAGGATTAATTAAAATATTGCTGGGTTTAATATCTTTATGAATAATTCGCTCTCGGTAAAGTATCTCTAAGCAATTGCACATAGCGATCGCTATATGTAAAAATTCCCTCAGAAATTCTCCACTTACCCCTACTCTCCATTCTTGCAGAGAAATTCCTCCAAAATCTTCCATCACTAACCCATAGCCATTTTGATAGGTTTCCAGGCTGTAGGTTTGGATGATTTCAGGATAGTTGAGATTTTTGGCAATGGTGTATTGATTCCGAAACTGCACTAGTTCGCTAAAGCTAGGATAAGGATTTTTCAGCAGTTTAATAATTAAGGATGAACAATCACTTTCTCGAACAGCCCGATAAACCAAGGTCTTAGAGCCATTGTAAAGTTCTTTACCTAACCGATATCCGGGAATACTTAGCATAATACCAAATCTTAAATCTCAGATTTAGTATTCCCATACGTAAAAAATATTTATCAGTACTGCCAAAATAGTTACAGTCATCAATCAACAACCGCTAAGAACACTAATCCCTATAGAGATAATCGTTAAGCGTAAATTGCTAGAGAATTGGTACACATTTTTACTGAATTAAGTATGTGTTTACCAATACAAGTTTCTTTACAGACATACCATAAACCTCTTGAGATTAGCTGCAATATTTTTTACGAGAGCAAGAATAATTCCAGAGAACCTAGACGCATAGATAAATTCCCTATCCACTATCGAAAAGGTTATGGGTTCTCTCCCCAGAAGAAGTTTCTGCATAAATTAATTGGGTGCGGCTCTTTTAGGAAGATAAAGAGCCGCACCCAATTCAATTTCAATTGTCTCTCAAGCCATCCCAAGAGGAAAAAGTCCAGCGACTTCCCTCAAACCGAACCAGCCTCATCTCATACCCTTATCCAATTTCAACAAATAACCTTTGTGCGTAAATTCGATACTAGTTTGGTGTTGGAGCAGTCAAACCAATCTTGACAATGACATCATTGAAATCATTGTCGCCACCAACTAAATCTTCAAAACCAAAAGTGTTATCACCTAATATCCGCACATGCTGAGACTTGTCAGAGTTGGCACCTAAAAACGTAAAGAAAACCTAGCGTGGCAAAACTTACTAGAGAAGAGCGGAAATCCTGTAATCTTGACCTTGTAGCGAAATAATGGTGCAAAAACTTGGCAAGAAAAAGTTTAAAACCAGAGGCAACATCGTTTGAAGTACTCGATTGTGTTCAAAAAAAATGCCCCTCGTGCGGGGAAGCAATGTGGAATGAATACAATAATCCTCGACATATAAGAACATTAAATGGGGTAGTAGAACTACAGCTAAAAATTCGTCGATGTCAAAATAAGTCATGTATGCGGTATAAAAAAGCATATCGACCAGAGCGAGAAGGGTCACTCGCTCTACCACAGAACGAATTTGGTTTGGATGTGATTGCTTATATAGGAGCATTACGCTACCAGGAACATAGAAGTGTTCCCCAAATACACACTCACCTCGAATTAAAGGGTATATGTATAAGTCAACGAACGGTTACGCACCTAATTGACAGATATGACGAATTACTTTCTTTATGGCTAAAAGATCATAAAAGGTTAAAAGCAATAGTGGCTAATCAAGGACGGGTGATATTAGCTATTGATGGAATGCAGCCAGAAATTGGACATGAAGTATTATGGGTAATTCGAGATTGCTTATCAGGAGAAATAATACTTGCTAAAACCTTATTATCATCAAGAAACGAAGATTTAGTGGCGTTATTATTAGAAGTAACTAATACCCTAAATGTACCAATTGATGGCGTTGTTAGTGATGGACAACAATCAATTCGCAAAGCTGTTAGGTTAGCATTACCTAGTATTGCTCATGGTTTATGTCATTATCATTACCTGAAGGAAGCTATTATTCCCATATATGAGGCGGATCGACATGCAAAAAAGGAATTAAAGAAAAAAGTTAGAGGATTACGAGACATTGAACGTAGTGTTACCAATGAAGATAAGGATTTGGCAAACATTATTGAAGATTATTGCTCGGCAGTACGTAGTTCTATAACCAATGATGGTCATCCACCGTTAGAAGCATCTGGATTAAAGTTACAAGAAAATTTGACTTTGATAGAACAAAGCTTAGAACGGATGGAAAAAAAGTGCTTTACCACCACCTTTAGTCAACCTAAAACACCTGATAGCTAAAGGTTTATCTGCGACTGCATCTTTATTTTCACCTGTTATAGTTGCATATCAATGGGTTGATAAGGCTAGTAATATTCTCAATAATAAAATAGGTCTTGATGCTGCTGGAGTTAAACAAAGTTATCAGGAACTATTAAGAGAAATGTCCCAACAAAAACAGAAAGCTGGTACACTCAATACCGCAATCGATAACTTTATAAAAACTACCCATAACTACTGGTCTGGACTTTTTCATTGTTACGAAATTGAAGATTTTCCCCGAACTAATAATGACTTAGAAAATGCTTTTGGTATGCTACGTCATTATCAACGTCGTTGTACTGCTCGTAAGGTTGCCCCCTCATCCCTCGTTATTCGTGGTTCTGTCAAACTTGCCTGTGCGTAGGCGTAGCCCGTCGTAGACATCGCTACTAAGCTTCATTCTTTTACCGCATCTGATTTAGCACAAGTTGATATTCATACTTGGCTCGAATTACGCTCTCAATTGCAAAAACACCACAAAGCCAGAATTGAACAATATCGATTTCGCAGAGACCCCAAGGGTTACTTGGCTAATTTAGAGAGTCGTCTTCTCTAGTAAGTTTTGCCACGCTAGGTTTTAAATGGGTTAATAATAATAGTTTTCTACTGCGAAAATTCTCTTCGGGAGATTGTTTGATAATTAATTGTTCATCATTTACAAAAATTAATTATTTTTTTAAAAATATCACTTTCACTGTAGAAAGTGCCATCAGTCCTGCTGCTTGAGTTTTTCTACTTTCTGCTTAAGCTTTTCAAAATTGAACTTATCTTTTTTAGGCAATTTGTGACCCGGAGTATCAATATGTCTGAGGTGCATAGTCCGGCAATTGTATATATTTCTCCTACGGAGTTGGTAGTTCATCCGAAGCTGATAGAAATATACGGTGAAAATGAGAATCGTCCCGCTTTGGAAAAAAGTATCTCAGAAAAAGGGATTTTGGAATCCTTAAAGGTATCTGCACGCACTGGTGTAAATGTGGTTTTAGCAGGCAAGTGTCGTTTGCAGATAGCCCGCCAGTTGGGAATTTCTGCTGTGAAAGTAGAATTTGTCGAGTCTAGTTCGCCTGAAGAAGATTTGAAATTAGTGCTTGACTTTAATCTCCACCGGGAAGGCGGAAAGACTCATTACCAAAAATTTCACGAAGGGCAGTACTGGGAGAGCGTACTTCGTCCCCAAGCGAAAGAAAGACAACGGGAAAGCGCCCGTCGTTTGAATGAATCGAAGTATTCAAATTTGAACACTTCGATAGATGAGAATAAAACTCAATTAAATAAGGGTAAACCTGTGATTCAGGAGGTTTCAGAGAATCTAAGGATAAGTGTTGGCAGTTATCACAAGGGCAAGAAAGTATTTAAATATATTTCTCAATTAAGGGATCTGCAAAAATATAAGGCAGTTGTTGCACTGGAGGCGGAATTTAACCGAAGTATTGATGCAGCGTACAAGTTCGTTTGCAATCAAGATATCTGTGACCAGGTGATAGACCTGATTGAAGCAGACGAGATAGGTAGTATAAGTGATGGTATCGCTTGGATGCGGAATGGCGATCGCAATCCGTTTCGGCGTTTCCAAATTGGTCAAGTATATCAATTTAAGGAAAGACTGCGGCCAGAGTTGGAAATCGTGGGGCGTGTTATTGGTATAACTAATGAATTTGTTGTGTTTGGATTGAGGAATTTAGTAAATATGAACCTAGAAATTGTGAATCTGCGCCCGCGACAGACTGATGCGGAGTTGCAAGATGAACCATCTGCTGAACAGAGAGCAAGAATTCTTCACTTAATGGAAAAATTTAGGGATGTTTTTCCTGTTCAGGTATCTTTAGCTGAATTATTAAAACTCCCAAATTTAACTGATAAAGAGGAGGTTTTATTGCGGATGTATGAGTCTGACGTATTTGAAAAAACTTGGGAGGACTATAAGAGCCAAATGCAAGCAATGGAAATGTCTACAAATAGAAAAAAGGATAATATTCGTGCTGCATAGGTAGCTGTGAGCAGTTAATCTAGCAGAGAATTTATCCCACAATTTAACGTTACCTAATAGATTGCCTACGTTAGTTATCCCGAACGGCTGTTGGGTACATTCGCCAACACATTTGCAGAAGCCATAGCAGGTGTTAGTAGGATTGATCAACCCAAAGATAACGTAATTTTATTTGACCGTCGCCACCAGCAGAACTGGGAACGTAGTCAACAAGCCCAAAGACGCATCCAGATAGTAGTAACAGCAATAGAGTGGGGTAGTGGGTTACCAGCAGGGGCTACTGAACGGGCAAAAGCTATACGTGCTGAGTATAAACGCCGCTTTAACAAAACTATTTCCCAAGAGACTCTACAAAAGCACTTACATTTGTGGCATCCCACACGCTACATTTTAGACCCTTGGGCAGAAAATAGCTCAAACCCTTATCAATCAAAAGAGAACGGGCAATTTTACGAATTTCAAAGCTCATTTGTAAAACACGATACTCAAAATCCTTGTGGAATAAGTAATTACGTTCATTCCTTTTATATGAAGGTTTTTTGTAAGTGTTTACCTCCTGCTGCTATAGCCCTTCAAGGGCTGGCGTCAGCAGAGGTAGTTGAACAACCCGATGTTTTTCAGCAAGACTCAGCTGTCGTCCAGCCTGCGGAAAATCTTGAATTCATAAATTCTTCCAATACAGCTGAAATTAATTTAAATAAAACCAGCAATCAATTAGAGAATTCAGTTCATACAAGTATTTTACAATCAAATGAATTCAGTTCTGATCAGGATTTTATATACCTCTGTAGCTCCGGCACGTTGTCAAAAGTTGATAATCAAAACTTATCTAATACGAAGGATAACGGGCTGGGTGTAGTTTCGATACCTGCTGCGGTTCCACTAGAACAACCACTCCAAAACGCCAACAATGGCTTGCACGGTGCATCTGTTGGTGACGAGACTGCTGATGATTCCTACCGCATCGAGGAACTCAAGCGAGCGACAAAACTACGGCTAATGGCTTTAACCCAAGCTAAGGCTAAGGTGCGCCAATACTGCGTAATCACGGGACATATTCTCAGCACTCAAGAACGCGATCGCTTAGAGCAACGTGCCAAAATGCAATTCTACCTCGATTCCGGTAACGAAACTTTAATTGCAGAAGCTAAGGACTGGGCGACTGCCAATCCTGGATGTTTACCATTTTCCTTGGAGTTAGAGAGAGAAAAATTTTGGCAAAGATGAGGGACATCAGGCGGTAAGATGTTTGGTATTTTAAACTTTAACTGCACAAAAAGAGGTGATTCAGATTTACAGAAGTTATTATACTTGTGAGTAAAATTTGGTACAAAAATATAGAAGAAAATATGAAAGATATCTTAATGGAAAAACTGTTTAATCAAGCAGTTGAACCAATCTTCCAAGCCAACAATTTAACTAAATATTCAGCACTCAAACAAAGAGAGGATGAATTTAAATCACTGTTTAATATTGAATTAGCAGAATACGTGGACTCGAAAAGAGGATTTAATTTGTCTCTATTTATCCGCGACTTTTTAAGTGAAGATTGCTTGCCGTACAGAGACGCTATTCAGCAAAAATATGGAAAGCGAGCAGCGGATTTGATTGGAGAATTAATTTGTATTTGAAAGCAAAAAAAGTTAGCTGGTAGTTAGAATTTATGATTATACGGCCAGCGTTCCGTGCAACTTTAACACTATGTATTTGTATTTTCTTGACTTAATTGTTGCCCAAACTCAGATATTGAACTTGTAGTTACGGCTTTTTCTAACAATTGATTCAATAACTCAATGTCATATAATTCATTTAGTTTTTCTACTAATTCAGTAGGAACATCTTTAAATCGAATTGTTAGGATTTGAGCAATATATTTCTGGGTAGCTTTTGCTATACCTATGCGTTCTACGCTTGTTATGTATGTCATTTGCTGTTCAGCCTCAAAACGCTCTAATTCGGCTTGAAAATTTAAGTCTAACTCCGGTGGTAGAGTCATTAATCTATCTAGCAACCGGAAGATTTGCTGGATTTTATCTCTACTATAGCCTAACTCATACATTCGTTTAATTAAGCTCAACTTCCATTGCAATCGGCCTGCTAAATCTTGAGTTGTGGCTTGTGTCCGCAGGTGCGCCATCACCAGTACAGCAAAAGGACTATCACTTTGTTCTAATTCTGACCAACGAGATTCATAGTCCAGTAGTTTCACAATGGGAAATTGAAGACTAAGGCGACATCCCCAACGACCATAATTATATTCTTGCGGTCGCCAATTGGCTTGATTATCCCCCAGAATTGCCAAGCTCACAACTTCTTGGTTATAACGGTCAAAGATTCTGTAGTGGTAAGAAAACATCCGGTTAGGGAAGTTGGTATCTACTTGGCTTTGGATTTCGAGATGAATCAGCAACCAAGTTTCCTTTCCATCTTTTAGCCAAACTTTGATTAGCTTATCGACGAATTGTTTACCAATTTCAGATTCTCTCATCAACTGCTGCAATTCTTGATCGAGAAAATTATAGCCTCGTTTCCAGTCAATTTCTGCTTGAATCTCTGGAAAAAAGAATGCCAGAAACGCCTCAAAGTATTGTTCTACTCCTTCCTTCCAAGCACCATCATAATCTGCTCTTACTTCACTCATAGATTATTTCAAATCAAAATATCATAATGCCTTTTTTGAAAGTCAAGTTACTTTAAACGACATAAAATTTATGACTAATTTACATATCAACAAATGTTGTTTTAATATGGAATTTTGTTGCTTGGCTTTTTAATCGATAGGTTACATACTCAAAGTAGTTTATTCAAAATAAATTAGGAAAATTTTATTGAGCAATATAGTTGCTGATTTACCTATTGCATTAATTTAATTTATGAATTTTTTGTTTACAAATTAAAAATTTAGATTGACATTAACCTAACACAACAAAGTTTAGTTACTTTGTAAACAATATTATGACCCGAAAAAATAAAGAACAACAAGCCATGTCAAATAATACTTCCTCCAATACTAATGGTAAACCTCAAAAGCGACTGATAATTATAACAGGTGATAAAGGTGGCGTGGGTAAAAGTACCTTTACACGAGCAATATTTCAACTTTACATTAATAAAAATCTACCCTGTGTTGCTTATGAGGCTGACTTAAGGAATCCTCAGATAGAAAGGTATTTTCAAAAAGATTACCGCCCTATAATACGTTATATTGATATTTTTCATAGAGGTGGTGCTGACGATTTATTAATTAATCTAGATGAGAGTGATTGTCCTATCACATTATTAGACTTACCTGCACAATCTGGAGGTTTCTTTGAAAGTTATGTCAAAGAGCTTGCATTTTTTGAAGTTTTAAAAACTGAAATTAATTGTCGAGTGACAATGGTTTCAGTCATTAGTAGAGTTCTTGACTCTATCAATGTTTTAGAAAAACTTCGTGAACTTTGTAAAGACCAAGTAGATTATACTGTTGTCAAAAATCTGTTTCATGGTGAAGAAGAAAAGTTTGAGCGATATAATGACTCTTCTCTACGTCAAAATATGCTTGCAGAAGGTCTAATAGAACTTGTAATGCCAGATTTATTCTACAAGTCTTATGACTTTCTTGACCGCCATGCTTTAACCTTTAATGAAGGTCAGACTCATAGAGAGACAAATATTGTAATTAAGTCAAGAATTAAATCTTGGCTTGCTGAGTTTGAAGCGCAAATTAAGCCAGCATTTAATTTATTGGGTTTTGATATACAACCAGATGACTGTTACTACCCAGCAGTTGTGGAAAAATCTAAAGAGCTTAGAGAAAACGAAGAAAAAGAAAAAGCTAAAAACCAAGATACAAATTTACCATCTGAAGATATAGCTGCTTAATTGAATAGGTTGCTTGGTTTTTATGTTTGGAAAGCGTTTTGTAATTACATCGGGTGATGCTCGTGTGGGTAAGTCCACAGTTTCTAGGCTATTGCTGGAATTGTACTTGAAAAGTAAATGCAATGCGCGTGTTTTCTACCACGGTTATCGTAACAAGCTATCGATGTATAAATCAAAATGTTTTGAAATAAACCATTTGGGATTGTCTAGGGGCGATTCGGATAAATTATTACTGGACTTAGAAATGTTTCCAAATATTGATGTAGTTTTGACAGATATGCCAGGTCAAAATCATCAAGAGTTCAAGCTTTTTGATAAAGATGTTTCACTGATAGAAAATCTTAACCATCTCGGATATCGTGTTACTTTCTTGCACCCGATATCACATCGTAAAGACTGTGTTGAAGATTATCTTGAGGATTTATACCAGCATTTTGGTAGTCAAGTTGACTATATTGTTATCAAAAATTATTACTTTGGCAAGCAATTTCGATACTATGAAGGTAGTAGATTCCAAGCTAATATTAAAAAATTAAATGGCTTGGAGCTAGTTTTGGGCGGGTTGCATAACGACTTTTACCAGTTGCTTGAGGATACTGGTTTACCCTATGCTCAACTTATTGAAACTGACTCTCCTCTTAATACTATTCAGCGTTCGATAGTATTCAACTGGATGGAGAATTTTAAAAATTCTGTTGTTTCTAGTGTGATTGCTTCTAATTATTTAGGGCTAAGTAAAAACTGTACAGAACTAGCTTCTGTAGGTACAAATCAACAAAATCCTTCCGATTTTGATGTAAATGAAGATATTGAATCTGAAGAATGGTAAGTATTAGCTTTACCAAATTGACAGTGAGGTTTTAAATTAACTATTTAAACAACCTATGACCAATATTGCAAAAGTTGTTGAAAAAGTTATTGCAGAATATTCTGAAGAAAAGAAAGCAGAGGTCACTGATTGGATACTTAAATTGGGTGTTCGACCTGATGACCCCTTGTTTAATCTATATGCCGAACTAGGTACAACCCAATTTGCGTTGCAGCAACTACCTGGTAGGCTTGACTCGCTTGTGGTGGGTTGGGCTGACATGGTGGACGATAAGTTAAATAGTGCTTCTAAGGTGGCAATACAACAACAAAAAAGTGCGATCACCCAAGCCGCTAAGGATTTAATTAAGATGACTAAGCAAGCTGGTGGGGCATTGCCTCTCTTGGGTGTAAGTAATTGGCGATTGGCACAAGTAGCGGGAGTGTTGGGTTTTGTACTGGCTTTGGGATCTGTAATTGGTGTTTTTACATACAAAACTATTGCTGAAAGTGTGACTTTTCAGCAGGCGGCTTCTGGAACTGTTATTTTACAACCCGAAGATAAAAAGCTTCTGGATTGGGCAAAATCTAATGAAGGTAAGGTAGCACGTAGTATTTATGTTAGAAACGCTGCCATCATTAAAACTTGCCGTCAGCAGAAGAAGTATTCAGGTGGCTGCATAATTGCAGTTGATTAATTTTCTAGGCAACCCAGCCTTTGTATCCCTTATTACTTGTTTTAGCTGTATCCTTTTGACTATTTTGGTTGGTTTTGACTTTGGTGTGGGTTTCTTGAGTAACTTCTTCTTCGATTTTCATGTCTGCAAAGCTGAGGATTCCCAGGCGGATAGCTTCGCGGATAGCGTTTAATCTATCTTTGACTCCTAACTTGATAAATGAATTATGTAAATATGACCTGACTGTACCTTCGGAAACATACATGACATTGGCAATTTCATTATTTTTCATGCCACCAGCCGCTAATTTAAGAACTGTAATTTCTTTATTAGAGAAATCACTTAACAAATCTAGTGAATTTCTATCGGCTGTGTCATTTGACCTCAGATTATCAATCAGAATGCGATTAATAGTTGGGTCAATCCATGATTCATTATTGTATGCAGCCATTACTGCTTCAATGAATCTTTCTCCTACTTCTTCTCTGGCATTATTTTTACAGTAGTAGCAGTCTGCGCCATGACTAATTGCTGCGTTAATGGTATCTCGGCTGCTATTTGCAGTCATAACCACTATTTTAATTGACGTGTGTTTGCATTTAATTAAACTTATGACATCAGTGCCATTGATATCAGGTAAATCAATATTTATCACCACGATATCTGGCTTTTGTTGGTCAACAATTTCTATTCCTTCTTTTCCGGTTTTAGCAAGGCCACATACCTGGATTTTACCAGTTTCAGATAATATCGTCGCCGCACCGACCCTAGATATGTTCTCATTTTCAATGATGACAACATTAATAGGTTTCATATTACATACTGTTTGGTTTAGTATTGTCCCTGATAATAATACTTATAGCACTTACTTTTTACTGTTTCTTAATCTTTACAGTTACTATAAATTAATCAGCTTATTTAAAAACTTTATTTTTAAATTTAAAAAATTTACAAAGTGATGGGATGGTTTATGTAGTTTTCATTAAGCAATCTATTGGCTAGGCAATTTTATTGATCGGTTTTAGTTTTAATAGTATTTATCAAATTTAGGGAGTAATAAACGTTTTTTATGAATGTCAATAACCTTTTAGGATGGATAGAAAATATTGTTGTTTGGTCTTTAATAGGAATGCTATGTTTGGTCGGGTTAGGTAGATTACCTATTAACCCGACGAGTTTGTTTGATTTTACTGCGTCTTTTTACTATTTTTCTGTTGCGGTTATTATTTGCCCCAAAACTCCCTTAAGTTTTAATAACAAGCTAGTTTTGGGGTTTATAGCTTTTTTGCTAGCGTGGCAAAACTTACTAGAGAAGACGACTCTCTAAATTAGCCAAGTAACCCTTGGGGTCTCTGCGAAATCGATATTGTTCAATTCTGGCTTTGTGGTGTTTTTGCAATTGAGAGCGTAATTCGAGCCAAGTATGAATATCAACTTGTGCTAAATCAGATGCGGTAAAAGAATGAAGCTTAGTAGCGATGTCTACGACGGGCTACGCCTACGCACAGGCAAGTTTGACAGAACCACGAATAACGAGGGATGAGGGGGCAACCTTACGAGCAGTACAACGACGTTGATAATGACGTAGCATACCAAAAGCATTTTCTAAGTCATTATTAGTTCGGGGAAAATCTTCAATTTCGTAACAATGAAAAAGTCCAGACCAGTAGTTATGGGTAGTTTTTATAAAGTTATCGATTGCGGTATTGAGTGTACCAGCTTTCTGTTTTTGTTGGGACATTTCTCTTAATAGTTCCTGATAACTTTGTTTAACTCCAGCAGCATCAAGACCTATTTTATTATTGAGAATATTACTAGCCTTATCAACCCATTGATATGCAACTATAACAGGTGAAAATAAAGATGCAGTCGCAGATAAACCTTTAGCTATCAGGTGTTTTAGGTTGACTAAAGGTGGTGGTAAAGCACTTTTTTTCCATCCGTTCTAAGCTTTGTTCTATCAAAGTCAAATTTTCTTGTAACTTTAATCCAGATGCTTCTAACGGTGGATGACCATCATTGGTTATAGAACTACGTACTGCCGAGCAATAATCTTCAATAATGTTTGCCAAATCCTTATCTTCATTGGTAACACTACGTTCAATGTCTCGTAATCCTCTTAACTTTTTTCTTTAATTCCTTTTTTGCATGTCGATCCGCCTCATATATGGGAATAATAGCTTCCTTCAGGTAATGATAATGACATAAACCATGAGCAATACTAGGTAATGCTAACCTAACAGCTTTTGCGAATTGATTGTTGTCCATCACTAACAACGCCATCAATTGGTACATTTAGGGTATTAGTTACTTCTAATAATAACGCCACTAAATCTTCGTTTCTTGATGATAATAAGGTTTTAGCAAGTATTATTTCTCCTGATAAGCAATCTCGAATTACCCATAATACTTCATGTCCAATTTCTGGCTGCATTCCATCAATAGCTAATATCACCCGTCCTTGATTAGCCACTATTGCTTTTAACCTTTTATGATCTTTTAGCCATAAAGAAAGTAATTCGTCATATCTGTCAATTAGGTGCGTAACCGTTCGTTGACTTATACATATACCCTTTAATTCGAGGTGAGTGTGTATTTGGGGAACACTTCTATGTTCCTGGTAGCGTAATGCTCCTATATAAGCAATCACATCCAAACCAAATTCGTTCTGTGGTAGAGCGAGTGACCCTTCTCGCTCTGGTCGATATGCTTTTTTATACCGCATACATGACTTATTTTGACATCGACGAATTTTTAGCTGTAGTTCTACTACCCCATTTAATGTTCTTATATGTCGAGGATTATTGTATTCATTCCACATTGCTTCCCCGCACGAGGGGCATTTTTTTTGAACACAATCGAGTACTTCAAACGATGTTGCCTCTGGTTTTAAACTTTTTCTTGCCAAGTTTTTGCACCATTATTTCGCTACAAGGTCAAGATTACAGGATTTCCGCTCTTCTCTAGTAAGTTTTGCCACGCTAGGTTTAGAGCAAGCTTATCTGACAATGTGGGAGATTTACGCATCTGGTCAACCAGCAAGAGCGATCGCAATTAATGGGTAATCGCTCCTATATCGTCGTCAAAAACGCATAGATGAGTCAGCAGCTTCCCGTTCGCTGTCAGGCATTCCCCCAGAGTAGGACACGAAGAGAAAGTGACGAGATTGTACATTTAGCCAGGATAAACTCGTCCTTTCCATGCACCACCGAGCCGTTGCCAATGGTGGATAGCTGAATCTATTGTCATTAAAGTGTAGAGAAAGGCGATCGCGTTTGTTATTATGTAATTACAGTATGTATATACATATCATTTATGAGTAATTCCTACAATATTCGGAGTACTAAAATTGGTAACAGTGCAGGATTTAGGCTACCATCTGAGTTTTATCGGGAGCATCCTCAATTTGCCAATGCAGATGGTTGGATAGAGGTACTATCACCAGATACGGCTATTTTGCGGATTGTGCCTGAATCGGCTGAAGAAGAGGAGGACTCAGTATTAATGCAGCTGTTTCTTGATTTTGCCATGACAGAAGCATTAAAAAATAATAAATTACAACTTTATACAACTGAAATGTCAGAAGCCGCTCGTCAACTGATTGCAGATGTAGGATTAGACGATGATTCATTAGAAGATGGCGAAGTTTATTAGTAATGACTGGGAAATTTATTTTCACCCACAGTTATTTGGATCTCAATATCAAGAGTTATTTGAACGTGTTTCTCAGTTGCAACAGCAATTACCAGAACCTGAATATAAAACCCATACAACAGTAAAGTTATTTGCAGCAATTAATCTGGTAATCGAAACTAAGATTCCTAACGATCCCTTTGCTAGTTATTTTGCTTTAACAGGAGCATTAAAACGTTACGGAAGGGTAAAAAAGATAGGTTTACCCGAAAGGTATCGGTTATTTTTTCGGGCTTTTGATACAGAACAGTTAAAGGCAATTGTTATTTTGTGGTTAGGATTTCCGCGTAAAGCAGGAGCAAAAGATGACTGTTACCAAGTATTTACTGAGATGATTGAACAAGGGAAATTTCCCGATAGTTTGGATGAGTTGATAACGGAAGACTAGTACAGCAGTGAAGTCAAAAGTCAAAAAGCTTATATGGCAGGATGTTTATTTACGCTGTGGTGTACTAGCAAAATATGTTTCACCCCGGATACACTCGTCCTTTCCACGCACCACCGCGTCCTTGCCAATGGCGGATAGCTGAATCTATTGTCATTAAAGTGTAGAGAAAGGCGATCGCAGGTAAACTAAAAGCTAATAAAGGTGAACAGTGATAAAACCGCAGAATCGGAAAGTAGGCTAATGCCATTAATAACCATGTAGCTAAACCTATCAGCGCAATTATCCAATTACCTAAAATTACACCAATAATCACACCCAAAGGCGGCATCAAGTAAATCAAGGTCATAGCCACCACTGTTCCCAGTAGTAACACAGGTGAATAATTTAATTGAGTATAAGCAGTCCGCGCCACCATACCCCAAATTGTTTCTAGGGAATTGTAAGGACGCAAACTGCGAGTTAAGCTACTCAACCCTAACCATATACGTCCTTGAGTTGATTTCACGGCCTTAGCTAAAGAACAATCATCAATTAAAGCTTGGCGAATACTGGAAATACCGCCGATTCGTTCTAAGGCTGTGCGCCGAATTAAAATACTCCCGCCAGCCGCCGCCGCCGTGGGATTTTGGGGATGATTCACCCAGCGGAAAGGATAGAGTTTTTGGAAGAAGAAGACGAAGGCGGGAATTAACAATTTTTCCCAAGGACTATCACAGCGCAACCGCACCATCACAGAAACCAAGTCTAAATTTTCTTGTTCAGCTTTGGCAACAAGTCGCCGTAGATTATTGACATCATGTTCAATATCTGCATCGGTAAGTAAAAAATAATCAGGGGCGAGTGTTTTTGCTTGTTGAATACCTTGTTCAACAGCCCAGAGTTTACCAGACCACCCAACAGGTAAGGGTTCACCAGAGATAATTTGCAATTGCTGGGGTTTAGCTACAGCGTGGGCGACTCCTTCCGCACAGCCAAATGTGCCATCAGTACTGCGATCATCTACTAAAAATATATTCAAAGTATCATCATAATTTTGTAGTAAGAGCGATCGCAAACTAATAGGCAAAACATCCGCTTCATTCCGGGCGGGAATCACCGCACACACTTTTGGTAAAGATTTTAGCTGAGGAGTTGTGAGTTCTAACTGCTGGTCTAAGCGCCAAAACTGTCCCCGTAAACTCAGTAATCCTAACCAAATTATTAAGGATAAGACCATCAACCCTAGTACAATTGCCACCATAACCTCTTGCAAATTCTCAGTGTCTCAGACAGAATACTATGTCTGCTGATTATGGGAAAAAAATTTTTCTCCGTATTGCCGTATTCAAAACTAAATGTTGAGTGGTGTTGAGTTTGAGTAGGATTTAATGCAAACACAAGACAGGGTACAAGTCAATCAAGTTGCAGATGCGATCGCAGCCAGCCAAGCATATCTGCTGTCGATGCAATATCCCGCAGGCTATTGGTGGGCGGAGTTAGAATCTAATGTCACCATTACGGCGGAAGTTGTTCTACTGCATAAAATTTGGGGAACAGATAAAACTCGTCCATTACATAAAATGGAGAACTACTTGCGTTCTCAGCAACGGCAGCATGGCGGTTGGGAACTCTTTTATGATGATGGTGGCGAAATCAGCACTTCTGTAGAAGCATATATGGCGCTACGGCTGTTGGGTGTACCCGCAACCGACCCAGCTTTGATAAGGGCGCGGGATTTTATTCTCCAACGGGGCGGTATCAGTAAAACCCGCATTTTTACCAAATTACATCTAGCCTTGATTGGCTGTTACAGCTGGCGTGGTATTCCTTCTCTCCCGCCGTGGATTATGCTGTTACCGCCAGCTTTCCCCGTCAACATTTACGAAATGTCTAGCTGGGCGCGTTCTAGCACTGTACCGCTGTTAATTGTGTGTGACAGCAAACCTATTTATCAACTTGACCAAGCAATTAATTTAGATGAGTTATACGCCGAAGGTTTAAATCAAGTCCAGTATGAATTACCCCGCCAAGGTGATTGGACTGATTTATTCTTGACATTAGATCAAGGTTTTAAATTAGCCGAAAGTCTGAATTTAGTACCTTTCCGCCAAGAAGGAATTAAAGCCGCCGAAAAGTGGATTTTAGAACGCCAAGAAGCTACAGGCGACTGGGGCGGGATTATTCCGGCGATGCTTAATTCTATGCTGGCGTTGAAGTGCTTGGGTTATAGCCAAAACGACCCCATTGTCGAACGCGGATTTCAAGCCATTGATAACTTTGCCATAGAAACTGAAGAAAACTACTGTATTCAACCTTGCATATCTCCGGTGTGGGATACGGCTTGGGTAATAAGGGCTTTGATAGATTCTGGTTTTGCACCTGATGATCCGGCGATTGTCAAAGCGGGAGAATGGTTACTACAAAAGCAAATCCTGGATTATGGTGATTGGACGGTAAAAAATCGCCAAGGTAAACCCGGTGCTTGGGCGTTTGAATTTGACAATCGCTTTTATCCCGATGTGGATGATACAGCCGTAGTGGTGATGGCTTTGCACCCAGCCAAACTGCCTAATGAAAGTTTAAAACAAGCTGCGATCGCCCGTGCTTTAAATTGGGTTGCATCTATGCAGTGTCGTCCTGGTGGTTGGGCTGCGTTTGATTTAGATAATGATCAAGAATGGCTGAATTCCATCCCCTACGGCGACTTAAAAGCGATGATTGACCCCAACACCGCTGATGTCACCGCCAGAGTCATAGAAATGCTGGGTGCTTGTGACCTTTCCATTGATTCTCGCAACCTAGAACGCGCCCTTTCTTACCTCCTAGCAGAACAAGAACCGGAAGGTTGTTGGTTTGGGCGTTGGGGCGTAAATTACATCTACGGAACCAGTGGTGTTCTCTCAGCTTTGGCTTTAATTAACCCACAAAAGTATCAGCCCAATATAGACAAAGGCGCAGCTTGGTTAGTTGGATGTCAAAATTCTGATGGCGGTTGGGGTGAAACTTGTCGCACTTACAACGATCCTAGCCTCAAAGGACAAGGACGCAGTACAGCATCGCAAACTGCTTGGGCGTTAATTGGGCTAATAGCCGCAGGTGAAGCGACTGGTAAATTTGCCATGTCAGCAATTGAACGCGGGATTAATTATCTCGTATCAACACAAAAACCAGACGGTACTTGGTTTGAAGCCGATTTTACTGGTACTGGTTTCCCCTGCCATTTTTATCTCAAATATCATCTGTATCAGCAGTATTTCCCGTTAATTGCTTTAGGAAGATATCACAACATCAAATAAAGCCAGATATTTTGCAAAATTAAACCACAGATGGATATCCATCTGTGGTTTTTATTTACTCATAAGCAATATGACAGCCGACCACTTTTCAAACAACCTGTTAGACCTGAAGGGGTGACAAAAAAGTTATAAAGCAGACTGGATAAGAGTCATAGCCCGTAGACCTTGTTGAAAATATGGCAGTTTACTGGGCTTGAGGCGCATCAATTCATGAGCTAAATCAGCCCAAAATTCCATTGCCCCTACCCATAACTGACCATACAAACCAATCCAAAAAGCACTATGTCGGCGGTGCAATCGTTGTAACTCCTTCAGACGACCAACATATTTTTGTAGTCCAGAGGAGCGAGAATTACGACCAACTAAAATAGCACAAGTATAGGCAATAGCAATTAATAAAATCAGTGCTATCAAACGTTGACCATCAGCATAAGTAGATTCGAGATTATACCCCCCAGTTTTACAATCTTTAAACATGGCTTCGATACCACTCCGCAACTTAAATGCTTTAATGGCATCTTTGAGACTATCAAGGTTAGTTAATAAAAACCAGCCAGCAGGCTCAACAACTCCACGATATTTGCGCTTGTAATATCCGGCGAGATTAAAATTGGCAAACCCTTTCTGTTTAGTTGCTTGAATCCCTGTCAAAAAAAACGAGATGCCAGGAGTTAATCCCAAAGATTGTAAGCGTTGGTGTGATTGGTTTTCTTGCCGAATATAAGTACCTTGTTTCTGACGCAATACAAAGTCAATGCCCTTGCTATGTAACCAATTTGCTAGTTTTATACTGTGGAATTCTCTATCTCCCAGTACCAGCATTTGATATCCCTTAAATAACTGCAATAGTGGACGAATTAATTTTTTCTGCTCTCCCAAATTGCTACATCCTTTTTTAGGTAACAATAGCCAGTACACAGGTATTGCTCTTTTTTGTTCTATTAAACTAATTACAAATACATTTTGTGAACGCCATTGTGTTCTATCAATCGCAAATATTAGCCGTTTCTCTCCTCTTTTCAGACTATTTTTCACCCATCGTTTGAGCAGGGGAAACCACAGATATGGAATCGACAACTGAGGTAGTAGTAAAAATCTTTGTATACTCCGCCTCCGACTTTCAAATTTTATCGGTTGTGGAAATACTGTTGCTAGTTTCTCAATTGTCACAGTTTTATGAAATTGCAATAGCATTAGTAAGATTTCTAGCATCTTGTACTGTGCGGGTGTCAGTACATTTTGAAAGCAGTTTTGGTAGAATTTAGGTAACATTATCATTTGATAGGTCTTGTTGAGAATACCTGACCTATCTTTTTTTACCCCAAAACGGTCACGCTCCTCTATTTTCTTGGCTTCAGCCGCTTTGTCACCCCTTCAGCTGTTAGACCTTAGTCACGACAACTGGGCTAACATCGATTTTTCTATCAAAAATAAAGCGGGGTTTCAGCAAGATTCTCAATAGTAAGAATAAAGAACTTAACTCTCCTGGTGCATTTTGACGTTTCCATTGTCCGGGACGACAAAATAACATTTCTACTAAACGACGATGTTGATTCAGGCTGACTGATTCAAAATAAACGCGGATAATGGGAAATTCATTAGCAAATCCAGTACTGACCATCTCTGCACTTAGGTGTAAATTTTCTTCCGCAATTTTGATTACCAATTGTTGATTTACACATAAATTTGTGGGTAGTTGCTGAGTTAGAGCTATCTCTGCACCAATTTCCGACATCATTGTGGTAACACCCCAAAAACTTTCCTTCCCAATTTTTAATTCAACAACTCGCCGTAGATCAAACCATTCAAATTTATCTGTTTTGGGTGCATCTAGCAAAACTAAAATTGCCGAACCAATCATGAGTAAATTATAGATACTCCACACCCAACCTACGCCCATACCTACAGTTTGTTCAGCCATTGCTGGTACTTCTGTAGCCATAGATTGTTTAAGTATGCACATACAGATGGTTTGCCACAAACTAATAGCTGTAGCAATAAATAATAGAATTAAAGGTAAGGCTAATTTCCAGTTGAAAGTATAGCGATCGCTACTGATTCCTTTGGGTGTGACTTTAAATCCTGTAGAGAAGGGACGCAGCAGAGAGTTAATTACTGTCCAAGCCACAGGAAAACATAATACTAAGAAATAAATATCTGATAGAAATGCCGAACGAGAATACTTATTCAACCAGGCAAATACGGAGAGATTAACTAAGTAAACAGGCAACCAAAAATAAATTAATTCTGGTAATTTTGCCCGAATCGGAGTAACATCCAAAAATGAATAAGCCAAGGGTATCAAAAGAAAGGAAATTCGGGAAATAGTGGCAAACCAACTCAAAAATCCTCCCAAATGAGCTAATCTTTGCATCAAACTAAATCCCGGAACGATGAGCGGATTAGACTGAATAAACAAACCTTGAAGTGTACCTTGCGCCCAACGCAGGCGTTGCGTTGCATAAGCAGCTATATTTTCGGCGGCTAAACCAGCACTGAGTAATTCATTTAAATAAATAATCCGATAACCGTAAGTAGTTAAATTAACTCCTGTAAAATAATCTTCTGATAAAGATTCGGTGACAAAACCACCAGTTTTTTCTAACGCAGTGCGGCGCACAACAAAAGAAGTACCCGCACAAATGGCGCTTTCTGCACTATCTCGCATCGACTGAATATGTCGATGGAATATTTCGTCATCGGGAGTAAGAATATTTTCTAAGCCTAGATTTCTGGCTATGGGATCAACATTATAAAAGCTTTGTGGTGTTTGAATTATGGCTATAGTTTCATCCTGAAAAAAACCCACTGTGCGAGTCAGAAAGTTTTTAGTAGGAACAAAATCTGCATCAAAAACAGCAATTAGTTGACTATTAGTTTGGGTGAGTGCATTATTTAAGTTTCCGGCTTTAGCGTGTTGATTATTTGCTCGGCTAATGTAGTGACAGCCAAGTTCTGCTGCTAGTTCTTGCATTTGGGTGCGCTGATTATCATCCAAAAGATAGATGTTTTTTTGGGGATATTCTAGGGCTTGACAACCAATAATCGTACGCCGCACAATAAATGCTGGTTCATTGTATGTAGGAATCAAAATATCTACAGATGGTATAAAATCACCATTAATCACCGCAATAGATTTTTCATCCGCTTCCCGGTGACGCTCTTTAATATTTAACATTAAAAATAGTTCAATTAAGCTGCTAGAAATCATCAAAATCTCTAAAGCAAATAGCCCCAAACTAATTGCACCATTTAATGGATCTGCAAGGTTCAGGGTAGAAAGCGATCGCCATAATAAATACCGCAAAGTTAAGATAATTAATATGCCAACTACTAACCGCTGCGACCAAACACGAGGCTGGGGTGAAAGTTTCATCACGACAAACATTGTGATTAGCAATACCAGGGTTAATGAAAGTAAATATTTATTATTTACCATTGGCGCTTCTAACCACATTGGCGGGTTCATTTGCCAAACATAAATTTGAGCGAAAAAACCATCAATTGTCATCTCACCAGCAAACCAACCTACTACAAGCAAGCCAGATAATATCACAATGCTCAACAGCATCAGTGCCACTAGGCGAAAAATAAAAACTCTTTGATTAACAAGATGTTCAGAATATATATCTCTCTGATTCAAAAGATTAAGTCTGGCAATTTTACGTTTTTGCACTTGATTAATCTCCTAAATAACTAAAGTTTTTAACGTATTTAGATGAAAATATTATATAGTCTATTGACTATGCTCACCTTTAAATATTAGATGAAAAAATAAATTTTATGGCTATTTTCTGGATAAATAAGTTTAAAATTAACGAGATTAAATTCTGATAAAAATAGCTGAACTAAATTTTTAACTAATTCTCAGCTTAATTTAATATTCATCATCACAGACAGCTATAAATTTTCCTCATATAGATATGAGGATCTAAACACTATGAAATTTAATAGTTTAGCTATCTTTGGTATGATTGCAAGTGTTAGCTTAGGCTCTATTAAAGAAGTAACTGCATATCAGACACCTGCTTCAATACCTGTTGCTCAAACTGCAATTACTCAACTGGCTGCTGCTGTAGGTCAGTCTGCTTACTTTCGCCGTGGAGAACATGCAACGAAAGGAAAAGTCAGCATTGTCACAAGAAATAACACCAGATATTTGCAATTTGATCGCAATTTTAGCACCAGTAGCGGCCCTGATGTATACGTGATTTTACACCGCTCGGCTGCACCTCAAATCTATGGTTTAAAAAGAAAAGATTATGTTTTAATTGGTCGATTGAGACGATTTAATGGTAGTCAAAGCTACGTTATACCAAGAAATCTCCAATTGTCTGGATATAGATCAGTAGCAGTCTGGTGTCGCAAATTTAATGCGACTTTTGGTTATGCGAGTTTAGGTGGTTAATTGTAGAATAAGTCAGAATTCAGAAATGAGAATCACTATGCTCATTGAGTCGCCACCGCTACATTATTGGGCAATTCATTACTTACAAGAAAATTTAATTCTGAATTCTGGCTACTGATGTATATATTCTATTTTGATAGTTATAATACAAAAAAATTATGGAAATAGCAGATTTTCTTGGGCTTTTACATCCGGCGATCGCAGTTGTTTTTGTCTTTCCTTTGATTGGGACTGTTGTTAATTTTGCTTGGCAAACACGTCAACGTCGTTTGCAAAATTTAACTGAAGCTAAAAGTAAAATTCCCCCCGTAGTTGGGAAAGAACATAAACAGTTAGGTGATTGGTTAACCAGTGCCGTTGTTGGCTTAACATTGGTCGGGTTAGCCTATCCCATTGGTAAAAATATTATCAAAAAGCAATTATGGAATACTGCTAATTTTCAAGTAATTTTTATCATATTAATGTTTGTGGCGACAATCGCTTCTTTAGTATTACTTTATCAAGCAAAACAAAAGTTATGGCGAGCTATTTTTGCTACTCTAACTGGGATTGGTTTAGTAGTTTTAGGCTGTCAAGATGGTGTTTATCGCTTGACTAGTGAGTGGTATTGGTCACACTACTATATTGGCATTACAGCATCTCTACTGATGGTATTTTCCTTGGCAATTGTGCAAGATATTTATAAGTCTCATCGCTGGCGGGTAATTCATACAGTTTTAAACTGCGTAGCTCTTTTACTGTTTATTGGACAAGGATTAACAGGTACAAGAGATTTATTACAAATTCCTTTGAGTTGGCAGGAACCTTATATTTATCAGTGTGATTATGTTAACAAAACTTGTCCAACACCAACCCCTCAACCACCGAAGTGAATCAAATTCAGAAAATTTTTCGCGCAATTGATCCTTTTTCACTACGCGTTCGACTTACAATTGGAATTGCTGCGGTTTCGGCTTTAGGATTAGGTAGCCTAGCTATCTGGACAAGCTGGAAAATGCAGCAATTTTTAATTAATAATTATAAAAATAATATTCAACAAATTACCGAACATTTGCCTTATTATGTAGAGCTTTATACAGAAGTTTTACCTGAAGAAAATGGGCTGCAAAAGGCAATTAATAATTTAAGTACAGCAAATACATATTTGTGGGTCAAAAATTCCCAGAATCAAATAATAGCCCAATCAGATAACTTAAATAAATTACCGCCAAAAAAAGTATCTGAGTTAATGGATTTAACTCAGACATCAATTAAACCCATAGCCCAAGAAATGGGTAAAAGCTACTTTGTGATGTGTGGGAGTACTTTGAGATTACAAGGTCAAAGTGTGGGAACATTACTTGTCGTGCAGGATGTCACCCAAGAACAAAGCATGTTTTTAGTGATTGTGAAGAGTTTGGGGATTGGCAGTATTGTCACTATTACAATTATTTCTGTAGCGATCGCATTTTACATCAAACGTTCTTTGCAACCTCTACGCCAGTTAAGTCAAATGACAGAAGTCATTTCCATTGCAGACTTAGGACAAGCTCAACTTTATTTAGATAAAGCACCCAGCGAAGTTAGAGAATTAACTCAAACTTACAACATGATGTTATCGCGGCTGTTCCAATCTTGGGAGCAAGAGCGACAATTTGTTAGTAATGTATCTCATGAATTACGCACACCCCTAACTATCGTACATGGCTATTTGCAAAGCGTCTTACGGCGGCAGAATAACTTAACAGAAGTTCAACAAGAAGCTTTAGCCACAGCCGCAGCTGAAGCCGAACGTACCATTCGGCTGTTACAAGACTTACTCGATTTAGCCAGGGCTGATAGTGGTAATTTACTATTTCGCCTAGAACGTTGTTTGTTAAATGATTTAATCTCAGAAATTGTAGTCATGGCGAAGACTTATAGCGATCGCCAGATTACAATTGAATCAACTAACCAGCCCATTGAGGCTAAAGCTGACTACAATCGCCTCAAACAAGTTTTACTCAATTTAATCGATAATGCCTTTAAGTATTCTGATCCAACAACTGCTGTCACTATTAAGTTTTATCAACAAGCAGACCAAGCTATCATTCAAGTTTGTGATCAAGGTTATGGTATTCCTTTACAACATCAATCACGAATTTTTGAGCGATTTTATCGTATAGATGAAGCCCGTACTAGTTCCACTGGTGGCTGTGGTTTAGGACTATCCATTGTAAAAACTTTAGTTGAGGGGATGAATGGAAATGTAACGGTGCGATCGCGTTTAGGTGAAGGGAGTATATTTACAATTACCTTGTCTGCTTATTTATCAAGCTCTAGCTAATAAATATTAATATTTTTTGATTCCTAAATTATTTAACTATGACAAATAACAACCTTAAATACTTAACTTTATTTGTAGCCCACTATTTACTATCGCCATGATAATTTAACGGCAATCGTACTATTACCGTAGTTCCCATATTCTGCTTACTTTCTATACTAATTTCACCCCCATGTAAATCTACACACTTTTTCACCATAGCCAGCCCTAAGCCTGTTCCTTGAATTCGCCGCGCATTACTAGCTCTATAGAAAGTTTGAAATAGATTTATTTGGTCTTTTTCAGGGATACCTATTCCTTCATCTCTAACCTGAAAAATTGCCATATCATCTCCACAACTTAAATTAAACCAAACATTACTTTGTGGCGGAGAATATTTAACAGCATTGGAAATTAAATTAGTTAAAATACAATAGAGTAATTCATCATCCATGTAGCTGATATTGTATTTTCCTGCATGGTTAAAGATAATATTCTGCTGACCAACTGCCTTCATTTGTAGGACATCTGTGATTTCCTCACAAAAGCTTATTAAATCTAAAGGCGCAGGCTTATATTCTAATTTAGCAGCCTCACTTCGGCTCAAAAATAACACTTCATCAAGTAACTGAAGCATGTGATTAATTGAATCTTGCACACGTTCAAAATAGAAATTTTTTCGCTCCTCATTCAAGTTATGTTGATGTTGCAGTATATCCATAGCAGTCCTAATTGTAGTCATCGGGTTACGAAACTCATGAGAAACCATTGCCACAAAATTAGACTTTAGCTCATTGAGTTGTTGTTCTTTAGCTAATGCTTGGCGGCTAATTTCTTCACTCTCTCTTAACTTATTCAGAATTTCTTCCCGTTCAATAGCATAGCGAATAGCACGTACTAATCGCTGGATGGTAGTTTGGTCTTTCACTAAATAATCTTGAGCGCCTTCTGCTAATGCTTGCATGGCTAATTCTTCATCATCAAGCCCCGTTAAAACCACCACAGGAATATCTGTTACTACGGCTCGATATTCTTTTAAAGTATCTATTCCCACAGAATCAGGTAATTCTAAATCTAACAAGACAACATCAAATTTATCTTGTTTAAGATTTGCAATTTCCCAACCATCTCCTAAGTGCTTCTCATCTACTAAACTTAACTCTATTGCTTCAGACAATCTTTCAACATGCAATATTTTTAATTCCTGCTGATAGGCATGTAAAAATAGTTGATGCAGTAGTTTAGCATCACTAGGACTATCTTCTACCAATAGAACTTGAATCATCATTTTTTGCATAAAATATATTTATATAAATTTGCCCAATAATCATTTGATTTTTTCATTGTGAAAACAATGCTCAATCATAATTCATATTGGACAAATAGAAAAAGACATTATTAAATTGATGAATCTGATGGAAGCGTGACTGCTGTTAACCAAAAATCTTTAATTAACTGCACAGCTTCAATAAACTGGTAGATATCAATGGGTTTTGTGATATGGCAATTAGCATGGAGATTATAAGAATGTAGTATGTCTTGTTCATCTGTTGAGGTAGTCAGCACAACAACCTGAATACGTTTTAGGCTGGGGTCATATTTTACTTCTGTCAGTACTTCCCGTCCATCCATCCCTGGTAAATTCAAGTCGAGTAAAACTAAATCTGGACGAGGAGCATCAGCGAACTCTCCTTGCTGGCGGAGATAATTCATTGCTGTTTCACCATCTTCAACCCAGTGCAAGTTATTGGCAATTTTGGCATTGACAAAGCCTTTCATTGTGAGATTAGCGTCACTAGGAGAATCTTCAACTAGCAAAATTTCCACACACCGACATACCTGACTATTTTCAATACTGTTATTAACCATATATTACATGTCTTTATCCAAAATTTTTCAAGTAACTAATTCATCAAGAGTAAAGTAGAATGTTGTACCCACTCTTGCCTGAGATTCAGCCCAGATGTGACCATTATGGCGTTCAACAATTTTTTTACAAATAGCCCAACCAATACCTGTACCCGGAAATTCTCGACGGGTATGTAGGCGACGGAAAATTTCAAAAATCCGGTCAAGATACTGAGATTTAATGCCAATACCATTATCTTGGACTGAGGACAACCAAACATAATACTGAGTAAAATCTTCTGTCCCTACACCCCTACTCTCCTTTTGCTCACTGCATTAATATGAATTTGTGGTGGCAAATCTTTGTGGCGAAACTTGATAGCGTTACCAATTAAATATCGATAACCGCTTCGATTATCAAGATTTACCAAAAGCAACAATTTACAAAACTTATGTCATTTCTTGGATGATCTAATATTTTAGATAATAAATATATGTCTATTGATAGATGACACAATTAGCAATCATTTTTTTAATTATTATTAATTACAAGTTACTATCAAATATAAAGATTGAGTGGGTAATCATGCTTTTGCTTGCATCACCCACTCAACTTTTACTGACTAAAAATCATTAAAGAATTTTTACCAGACTATTTATGCTCTACACATCTGAATTACACTTAACGTGATTCAGTACCTTGATTAGGGCTACCTGCTACATCATCTTCTCCAGGTGCTTCTGGTCTAGCAGTCTTTCTCGCATCAGATTGAGAAGCATCACCAGTTTTGCGAATGTCTTCTTGTAAAGGGGTCTGATAGCCACCAGAAGCAGTAGGGGTGGTATCTTGATTGTTAGAAGACTTTTGTTTTTGTTCTTCAGCCATAACTATAAACTCCTACGTTTTATTCTTGGCTTTATTGTAGAGAAATGAAGAGTATACAGTTATCTATCTAAAATATAGTTCTGAATTAATTTTTACTATGTCGGAAGTACTATTAGAACATAATTCAGGAGCTAGTCGTCAGCATTTAAACACAAACAGCCCTAGTATATTGAATGTATTCAAACAATTTATCATTACCATCTGGATGTATTTTACGTCAGGCAACGTCGGCTGATAAGTGGTCAATTCGTTCATTAGTATTTTCAGCTAAACTTGACCCTACCCAATTACGTTGGCAACAGTTCTTTGTTGTTGAATACGAAGGTAATTTAATTGCCTGTGGACAACTACGTAATTTTGTTGGTGTACAAGAAATGGGTAGTTTAGTTGTTAAACCAACTTGGAGAGGACGTGGTTTAGGTAGTTTGCTCACGCAGCATCTCATAAGTCAAGCAACAGAACCACTATATCTAGAATGTTTGGGCGAAAATTTATCACAGTTTTATAGTCGCTTTGGTTTTGTCACAGTTGCTTTTGAAAATATTCCGTCATCTCTCAAGCATAAATTTGGCATTTCTCAATTTGCTAAACAGCTGTTTAGAGTGCCTATAGTATTTATGAAATACTGCCAGGAATAGGAAGGAAGGAGTAAAGTTTAATTAATAAACTCAGTTACACGCTGCCAAACTTGCTCTATCAAATCAGCATTATCTGCATTAAACCACTCAATTTGCGGATATGCTCTAAACCAAGTGCGTTGTCGTTTGGCAAATTGTCGTGTATGTAAAACTGTTAATTCTTTGGCTGTATTTAAAGTAATCTTACCAGCCAAATATTGCTTAATTTCCTGATATCCCAAAGTGTTTAACAACGATAAATCAGCCCCATATTTTTGACAAAGATATTCCACTTCAGATACTAAACCATCAGCAATCATTTGCTCAGTTCGCTTGTGAATGCGTACATCTAATTTATCAACATCACAATCTAAGCCAATCTGTAAAATTGGATAATCAGGTGGGTTTTCGCCTTGTTGATCAGAGATAGGAATTCCAGTTATGTAAAATACCTCCAACGCGCGTAAAGTCCGCACGGGATCATTGGGATGAATTTTATTTGCTGCAACAGGATCAACTTGTTGCAACATACCATACAGTTGATTTTGTCCGAGAGATGCTAATTGCGATCGCAATTCATTATCAGGCGCAACTCTGGGAATTTTCATCCCTTGAACTATGGAACGTATATATAAACCAGTTCCACCTACTAATAAAATTGGCTCAACACCAACCGACTCAATTAAAGCTTGTGCCTGTTCTTGATAATCTGCTACCGTCATAGTTTCTGTTGGCTCACAGATATCTATTAAATAATGTGGCACTAATTTTTGTTCCGCTACGGTTGGTTTAGCTGTGCCAATATTAAACTCACGGTAAACTTGACGGGAATCTGCACTGAAAATTACAGAACCCAACCTGGTAGCTAAACTTAGCCCTAAACCAGACTTACCTGTTGCAGTTGCCCCACAAATAACAATTAATTTGGTCATTAGATAATGGTCAATCAATTTTGGATTTACGATTTTAGATTTTGAATTGACTCCACCTTAAAGTGTCGAGCTTGATAGCGCAGCATTAGCGAGTCGTCGAGCGTCGGATTTTAGATTGGCGTTAGAGAAGCGTACGCAGCGCAGCCAGTATTTTGGATTAATTCCGCCCTGAAGGGGTGGGGCTTGTACCGAAAATTCCCCATCCAAAATCTAAAATTTTTCGTTCAATTGTCAATGCTCAAGAGTCAATAAGTTCATCTCCCCAACGCCTTTGTGTGAAAATAGCTGTCTAGTATTTTTGTACTACATTTTCCATAGATGAGAACCATGTTAATCTCTCAAAGAAGTATTTTGATTGAGGCTTAACAAAGTCATTCTGAGAAATGCTCTGCGTCCATTGGTGCTGAAAAAAGTGATTTCAGAAAAAATTTAGATGAACTATCGGGAAAACTTATGGGGATACAGCCCCTAGATAAACTTCTCATAAAATTGCCCTACAGTCGTCACTAAGGCTTTTGTGTTAGAATCTCGGTGTGTTTTTGCTTTTTCAGCCTTTGGGCGATTTTAAACCCACGCATCAGGAGAATTTTCATGACGAGCAGTTACAGTGCCGATCAGATTCAAGTTCTGGAAGGTCTGGAAGCCGTCCGCAAACGACCGGGGATGTACATTGGTTCTACCGGGCCGCGAGGACTCCACCATTTAGTTTATGAGGTGGTAGATAACTCTGTTGATGAAGCATTAGCAGGATACTGCACCCATATAGAAATAGATATTAATGCAGATGGTTCTGTGACTGTAACAGATGACGGTCGAGGTATTCCCACCGATACTCATTCGCGGACTGGGAAATCGGCGTTGGAAACTGTAATGACAGTGCTGCACGCTGGGGGTAAATTTGGCGGCGGCGGCTACAAAGTTTCTGGAGGATTACACGGGGTTGGGATTTCTGTAGTTAATGCTTTGTCAGAAGTTGTCGAAGTTACAGTTTGGCGAGATAAAAAGGTTCATACCCAACGCTATGAACGAGGTGTTCCCGTTACTGAATTGGTAGCGAAGCCATATAAAGAAGCTAGAACGGGTACTTCCGTAACTTTCAAACCAGATACACAAATCTTTACTACTGGGATTGAGTTTGATTTCATCACCCTAGCAGGCCGTTTGCGAGAATTGGCTTATCTCAACGCTGGGGTGAAAATTACTTTCACAGACAACCGTTTAGAACTCCTGAAAAGCGATACACCCAAGATCGAAACCTACGAATATCGAGGTGGTATCAAAGAATATATCGCCTACATGAACCGCGATAAGCAGCCGCTACATGAAGAAATTATTTATGTGCAGGGAGAACGTAGCAACGTTCAGATAGAAGTTGCGTTGCAGTGGTGTACTGACGCTTATACAGACAACGTGTTGGGTTTTGCGAATAATATCCGTACTGTTGATGGCGGTACGCACTTAGAAGGTTTAAAGGCGGTACTAACTCGGACATTAAATGCGATCGCCCGTAAGCGCAATAAAATAAAAGAAAATGAACCTAACCTCAGCGGTGAACACGTCCGAGAAGGTTTAACCGCAGTCATTTCCGTCAAAGTCCCCGATCCTGAATTTGAAGGACAAACCAAAACTAAACTCGGTAACACTGAGGTGCGGGGAATCGTTGATTCTCTGGTAGGGGAAGTTCTCACGGAGTACCTGGAATTTCATCCAGGAATCGCTGATTCAATTCTCGATAAAGCTATCCAAGCATTCAAAGCTGCTGAAGCCGCACGTCACGCCAGGGAGTTAGTCCGGCGTAAATCTGTCCTGGAATCTTCGCCATTACCAGGGAAATTAGCAGATTGTAGTTCTCGCGATCCTAGCGAATCAGAAATTTATATTGTGGAAGGTGACTCAGCGGGTGGTAGCGCCAAACAAGGACGCGATCGCCGCACTCAAGCCATCCTCCCCTTACGTGGTAAAATCCTTAACATCGAAAAAACTGACGATTCCAAAATCTACAAAAATAACGAAATTCAGGCGTTAATCACAGCCTTGGGTTTAGGAGTCAAAGGTGAAGAATTCGACTCTACCCAACTGCGCTATCATCGCATCATCATTATGACTGACGCTGACGTAGATGGAGCGCATATCCGCACATTGCTGTTAACATTTTTCTACAGATATCAGCGATCGCTCATTGAACAAGGATTTATTTATATCGCTTGTCCTCCTTTATATAAAGTAGAACGCGGCAAGAATCATGAGTATTGTTATAGCGATAGAGAACTACAACAAGCAATTGCCAAGTTCCCGGCTAATGCTAACTACACTATCCAACGTTTCAAAGGTTTGGGTGAAATGATGCCGGCACAACTCTGGACAACTACAATGAATCCAGAAACTCGCACCCTGAAACAAGTCGAAATTGAAGATGCTGCCGAAGCTGATCGCATTTTCACTATTTTAATGGGCGATCGCGTTGCGCCCCGACGTGAATTTATCGAAACCTACGGTTCTAAACTCAATTTTGCCGAGCTTGATATATAATATCAAGCTAATATCAATTATCCTGATGTGCAGTAATGGTGGGTAATGGGCGATCGCTCATTACCTTTTTTCTTTTTAGGCGATCGGCTATTAACTGCATTGTTTCTAGTTAGAAACATCAAGAAAATTTTTTCTAAGTATTATTTCCTTCATCAGTAAGTTGTTTGATAAAATACTTAATTATTAATTACTAAGGTGATTAGCTGTATTTTCGATTAGTGCATAAGAGCTTCTTTTTGTCAAGCTCTAGATAAATTTGGGTTGAATCAATGAATATCATTGGAGTTGGTGTTTTTCAGAGTTGATAATTCCAAATCAATAATTTGTGTATTCAAATTTCATCCAAGCTAGAAAAGCATTTGTTATCCTTGAGGTGCCAAGCTGAATATTGTCTACCTACAAAGTTGGTTAAATATTTGAGGATGTTGAAGATTACACCAAGCAACAATTTTCTGCATAAAACCAGTAGTATATTTAACATATTCGTACGTAATCAGAATTAACTAACACATTCTCGACTAATGCTATAACTTCGTCATGTGCAACTTACTAGTTACTAGCGGCAGAAATTTGTGGGAGACAAATATCCAAACATCTTTATGTTGCCTTAGCTAGAATTGCCAATTTGTCTGTATCTAATAAACTTTTGCCTTAATCAGATAAATATCTAAATTATCAACTGTCAAATTCTTTATAAATTGATTAAAATATCTTTGTATACAATAGGAGCAGTTTGTCAAGATTCATAGGGTTGAAATCTCGTCTGTGCGCTAATGTGTGAATAAGACCAACTCAGTTAACACTTCATTGAAGTCCATCTGGCAGATTCTGTCACAACCTCAACTCCTCAGTTAAGGCGAATGGGATCAACGAAAGTTAAGTGTGTTTAAACAAGCAGTATCACTCTTGCTGCTCTACCTAGCGAGACTTGCTGCATAACTGTTTGGGATGAGTCATTTGTAAAGGAAATGTAAAAGTATGCCTCTCAATACTTCTCACCTAAGTTAATATAAAACACGAGGATTCTAGGTAATTAATGTTGTAGTTAATACCTAAAATTGTGTAAAGGTAGAAGTAATTTCCTTTGAATGTAAAGATGAGTCCACTATAATTCCAAAAAGGTTTATAAAAAATTTAAGGGAACACCTACCCTTTTTAATATCTTTTTGATATATGGTGGCTTCAACTTACTTAATGACTTCATGATTAACACACAAAAAGAGTGCAATTTTTGTGAAACAGGCTACAATCGGAACAGTCTTTGTCAGAAAATATGCCAACGCTCATAGTTGTTTATATGAAGTGGTTAATTTTTGATCAAGATAAAGATAAGTCCTGTTTTAAACAAAGAAGTTAAAAGTTGTGTGCAACAGCAACACGCGACTGTTAATACAGTGAGTAAGTCAGCAGTAAATGCGACTTTTCACGCTTCAATAAATAACTACTCCACAATGGAGTAAAACTGCCGAAAGACTTTCAGGGAAAACAGCCTAAAACCCGATTTTCGGTTGTTAACTAGCCCTCATAAAAAGAGCGCTAAATACATCTTGAGTAATTGAAGTAATTGATTCTGCAAGGAGCATGAGGAACGCGGCATGAACCAGGCTAACAACGTACTCGAAAGCAATTATCAGCCTGACCTAGAAATAATAAATCAGCCTGATTTCGAGGAGTTAGAAGACCTCTTAATTGAAGAAGAGGATGACTTACTTCTTGTTGATGATGGCGAAATGGATGAATTTTTAGAGCCTCAGTCTGATGAGGACGACGCAAAGTCTGGAAAAGCCGCTAAATCGCGTCGTCGCACACAAAGCAAGAAAAAGCACTACACCGAAGATTCAATTCGTCTTTACTTGCAAGAAATAGGGCGAATTCGCTTGTTGCGGGCAGACGAAGAAATCGAATTAGCGCGGAAAATCGCAGATTTATTGGAATTGGAAAGAGTCCGAGAAAGACTCTCAGAACAGTTAGACCGCGATCCTCGTGATAGCGAATGGGCAGAAGCAGTACAATTACCATTGCCTGCTTTTCGTTATCGTTTACACGTTGGTCGTAGGGCAAAAGATAAAATGGTGCAGTCCAACCTACGACTAGTGGTTTCTATTGCGAAGAAATACATGAATCGCGGTTTATCATTCCAAGACTTAATTCAAGAAGGTAGTCTTGGTTTGATTCGTGCGGCGGAGAAGTTCGACCACGAAAAGGGATATAAATTTTCCACCTACGCTACATGGTGGATTCGTCAGGCCATCACCAGAGCGATCGCCGATCAGTCTCGGACTATCCGCCTACCCGTTCACCTTTACGAAACTATCTCCCGCATCAAGAAAACCACCAAGCTACTTTCTCAAGAAATGGGTCGCAAACCTACTGAGGAAGAAATCGCTACTCGCATGGAAATGACCATTGAGAAACTGCGGTTTATTGCTAAATCTGCACAGCTACCCATCTCATTAGAAACACCCATTGGTAAAGAAGAAGATTCTCGATTGGGTGATTTTATTGAATCTGATGGTGAAACCCCAGAAGATCAAGTTTCTAAAAATCTATTGCGTGAAGATTTAGAAAAAGTCCTCGATAGCCTTAGCCCTCGTGAACGCGATGTGCTGAGATTGCGCTACGGCTTGGATGATGGTCGGATGAAAACCCTTGAGGAAATTGGTCAAATCTTCAACGTTACCCGCGAACGCATTCGCCAAATTGAAGCTAAAGCCCTCCGCAAATTACGTCACCCCAACCGTAACAGCGTCCTCAAAGAATATATTCGGTAGTTAATAGTTAATAGTCATAAATTACTGACAAATGACTATTGACCCCTTCGGGGTGAGCCAGTCGCTCATGAGGGAAACCCCCAAGACCGCGCTGGCTCACCAATGACAAATGACCAAAAATAAATAACCTGGTAGTTTTTCAACGCTACCAGGTTTTTATTTTTCATATTCTTAGATAATTAACGTTACTTAAAGAATACCCCAGAAATGCAGGAATCCTTGACCAGAGAACAGTTCAATCAATGCAGCAGATAAAAAGCCAATCATTGCCAAACGACCATTCCAAATTTCTGCTTGAGGAGTAAAACCCCAACGCCAAGCGTTACGATCTTCAACTACGGGAGCAGTGATTTTTGTGGTTGTGTTAGTCATTCTTTTAAACTCCAGATAGGATTTACTAAGGTTTATTGCCTTATGTAAACTAATATAACAACTAACTTTAAAAAATGTAACGTTAAATCAAACTTTTATTATTAAAGTTAGAAATAATTAAAAAATTAACACTAGTATTGTCTCAGTTGTTGCAGTTTCAGCATTGTGATGCACATTGTTAGCCAGAGAAACCCAACTTCGTAACCTGCAATGACATCTGTAGGCCAATGCACTCTTCAAAAAGCTCTGCTAAAACAAAAAGAATAAATAGACAACTAGCCAGTCCAAAAAGGCCAAATGTGGCAATTAAGGGAGCTAGACTAGGATATATGTGTCGCAACCAAAAATTTGCAATTTTTCGGAGCATCTGCACTAACGTACTTCAGCAACAGCAATAATTTTTTCATCCCGGTTGAGTTGCAGGATAATTTCACCTGTAGCATCTCTACCCAAAATAGGTACTGTGTCTACATCTATCCGGACTACACGCTCTTTATTTGTCACCAGCGCCACTTCTGGAGTAGTCGCCTTTACCATACTGGCTAAGTTGTCAGTTTTAGCGGCAAATTTCAGTGCTTGCGTGCCTAAATCACCTCGATTAGCTGCTCTTAATTGACTTGCAGCAATGCGCTTGGCATATCCTTGTTGAGTAACTAATAGCAAATGGTCATCTTTGCCTACAGTTGCACAGCCAACCATTTGTTGATTTCTCAACAGTCGAAAAGCTTGTAAACCCATAGCTGTTCGACCCATAACGGGTAGTTGTTCGTCATTGACGGCAAACCGCAATAAACGTCCACCAGAACTAGCCAAAATTAAATGCTCACCTGGGTTGATGGACTGGGTAAATAACAATTCGTCATCGTCTTTGAGCTTGACAATCGTAATCCCGCGACGAGTCAGGTTGGTAAATTCTGCGAAAGATAAGCGCTTGATTCTGCCTTGTTTTGTCAGGAGAATCATTTGCTTGAAGTCTAAATCTTCTGGTAATAAAAAGCGACTGACCACAGGTTCTTGACTACCTTGAGCAGTAGTTGTGAGTGTGGTGATTAATGGAGTTCCTCGTGGAGAACGGCCAGTAGTTAAGGGAATATCCCCCACGCGCACAGGGTAGACTTTGCCACCACTGGTAAGGATGAGTAAATCTTTGTTGGTATCGGTTAATTCAGTTTGAATCAAGAAATCATTATCGGGGAGAGCATTTTCCGCTTTTGGTTTTTTCCCAGAGGTTGAAAGGCGGCGTACATAACCCCGTTGGGTAAACTCTAGTATTGCTTCTTCCGCTGGCTGTTCAATCGGGGAATTTTCTTCGACTTCTTCTGTCTTGCGATTTTTGGAACCTTCTGCGGCTTTGCTTTTCAATTCCTCGGTAATACCGGGGAGTAATTTGGTTCGTCGAGGATCACCATATTTGCGCTTGAGCGATCGCAAATCTTTTTTCAGCGACTTTAATAATTCGCGGCGATCGTTCAGTAAGTTTTGCAACAGGGCAATTTGTGTAGTTAGTTGCTCAAATTCCTGCTGTAAATTCTGTTGTTCTAAACCAGTCAGACGGCGCAAAGGCATTGCTAAAATTGCATCTGCTTGTGATTCACTCAAATTCAGTTGGCTACTCAAGTTAACTTTGGCTGTGCTACCGTCAGCCGCTTGGCGCAAAATGCTAATCACTTCATCTACTTGAGATAAGGCTTTTAGCAACCCTTCCACTATATGTAAGCGACTTTCAGCTTTACCTAACTCGTAACCATAGCGACGATTTAAGGTTGCTTCTCGGAAATTTAGAAACTCTTGTAATAATTGCCGCAAGCTTAATTGTCGGGGTTGTCCTTCGACAATTGCCAGCAGAATTGCCCCAAAATTAGTTTGCAAAGCAGTCTGATGATACAAATGTTGCAGCACTTCTTGGGGGTTAGTATCGCGTTTGAGTTCAATGACTACCCGCATACCTTCGCGATCGCTTTCATCTCGAATATCTGAAATTCCTTGCAAGCGACCTTGATTAACTAATTCTGCTATCTTTTCAATCCAGCCTGCCTTATTCACTTGATAAGGCAATTCCGTAATCACAATTGCTGTCCGGCGCTTGCTTCCTTTACCACCAGCAACTTCTTCGATTTGGGCAACTCCGCGCAAGACAATTCCACCTTTCCCTGTGCTGTAAGCTTCGCGAATACCGGTATCACCTACGATTTCGCCCCCAGTGGGAAAGTCTGGCCCAGGAATTAACTCTAATAACTTTTCATCAGATAAATCTGGCTGGTCAATTAAGGCAATTAAGCCATCAACAATTTCTCCCAAATTGTGTGGTGGAATATTTGTTGCCATCCCCACAGCAATCCCTGCACAACCATTGAGTAACAAAAAGGGTAACTGTGCAGGTAATACCGTGGGTTCTTGTTGGGAATTATCAAAGTTACCGACAAATTCCACTGTTTCTTCACCGATTTCTGTCAGCATTCCCTCATGACTAATGGATGCTAAACGAGTTTCGGTGTAGCGCATTGCTGCTGGGGGGTCATTATCAACACTACCAAAGTTGCCATGTCCTGCTAATAAGGGATAGCGACTAGAAAAGTCCTGCACCAGCCTAACTAAAGCATCATAAACGGCTTGATCACCGTGGGGGTGGTATTTACCCAGTACATCCCCAACCACACGCGCACATTTACGATAAGGCCGATCTGGTGTTAAACCTAGTTCGTGCATAGCATACAAAATGCGGCGATGAACAGGTTTTAAGCCATCACGCACATCGGGTAATGCTCGCCCAACAATCACACTCATGGCATATTCTAGATAAGACCGTTGCATCTCGGTGTGCAGGGCTGTTGTAATTACCTGTCCCGTTGAGAGAAGGTTTAACTGTTTTGCCATGAGTTTTTTCCCTGAAAGTTAACTACACAAAAATCTCTATAACTGAACAATGCAGCAAACACAGCATAACGGATGAAAAGGGATTCCTAACACAATCTTGTTAGTCACCAGATAAACGGCAGTAGTATTATCCTTGATGACGGGGACATACATTAGTGATTAAAAAAGAGCTAGACAACTTTGCTGCTCAGTGCGTTCTCCCCTTCACCTCTATTAATAAAATTCTCATGAAAACCGTTTTAATTGTTGAAGACGATCTAATTAATGCTCGCGTTTTTTCCAAAATTTTGACTAAACGCGGTGGCTTAGATGTAACACATACCGAAAATGTCGAAGAAGTGATTCAAATTGCTCAATCGGGGAAAGCAGATCTAATTTTAATGGATGTTTCTTTGTCTAGAAGTGTTTATCAAGGTAAGTCTGTTGATGGCATCAAAATTACCCAAATGTTGAAGTCTGATCCACAAACAGCCAATTTACCGATTATTTTGGTGACTGCACACGCGATGGAAGGCGATCGCGAAAACTTTCTTAAGCAAAGTGGTGCTGATGGTTACATCTCCAAGCCTGTTGTTGACCACCAACAATTTGTTGACCAAATCATGGCACTTCTTCCCCATTAATCACTACTAAAAATTAACTAGACCCGCTGAGGAATATTCCCCCAAAAACATTTTTGGGGGAATATTTGATCTTTGTCTAGTATAGATGTACTATAAGATACTGTTTTCCGCAAGTAGTTAAAGAAGGCAAAAGTAAAAAGTGAAAAGTCAAAATTCTTTTACCTTTTGCTTTTTCCTTCTTACAAAGTTAGGCGGTGTCGGTTTCCGTCCCCGCCACGCCAGTTCATTCAACGGGGGGAACCCCCACACGTGACTGGCTCAACTTTGCGCTTTTGACTTTACTGTGGTGCAGGCTGTTGCTGTAGAGCTGCTTGAATAGTTGGCAGTTCTAAAAATTTCTTTGTATCAGATAATAGACGTTCACCCCAAAGATTTTCCTTCAGAAAATCCACATCAGCATAGCGCTGATCGATGCGTAAAGCAGTTGCTCCTAATGTCAGGCTTTGCTGACGATCGCCTTTAGTATATAGTGCCACGGCTAAGGCCAGTAAAGGTTCAGCCGCTTGTTTATCGATAGATACAGCCGTTTGCCATTGCTTAATAGCGGCATCAGCATTACCCTGTTCGTACTGAATTAAACCAATGTTATTAATTGCTGCCCAGAATTTTTTATCTTGAGCGACTGCCTGATTGTATTGGGCGATCGCTTCTGGTAATTTACCCTGCATATAATAGGCGTTACCTAAATCAAACAAGGCTTCTGGGTCATTTGGTTTCAGCTTTAAACCTGCTTGATAATTAGCAATTGCCGCATCATACTTTTTCTGTTGAAAATTAGCCGAACCCATAGCAAAAAAAACGTCTGCATTTTTGGGATTGAGCGCTTGCGCCTTTTTCAAAGCAGCCAGCGCCGGATCAAATTCCCGATTTTGTAAATGCAAACCACCCAACAGCAGCCAAACTTTATCATTTTTGGGAGCCAGTTGGCTGGCCAACCGCGCTCGCGGTAAAGCTAAATCAATCTGCTGAAATTGAGCTAGTTGCGCTGCCTCTTGTGCTAAAGTCAGCCCTTGTTTCTCCAACTTTGCTGGATCTAATTGCAGCGTATGGGGAATTAGTGCCTGTGCATGAGCAACTTTGGGTATACTCAACAAACTACAGGCAACCAGAAATGAAATCAAATGAACGTGTTTAGGCACACTACCGCCTCTTACCCACAAATCAATCATCTGTCAGATAGCTTAAACGATCTCTACTTTAGTCGAAAGGTAAAGTTTACAGTCGTTAGCACTGGCTGTATTCATAACCTTAGCTTAATTGCATGGAAAGTGCTGTTAGCGGTAGCGGAGCGTTCAGCCCGTGCTGAGTCATGCAGAATTTCCTATTCCCCACTCCCTTTGTCACAAGTCTTGACATGAGCATTAACCAATAATAAATTCATCAGTGTGTAGTTACTAATTTATGGCTCGTAAACCTAAAATTACTAATCAGCAAATTTTAGAAGCTGCCCGCGAAGTTTTCCTTCAGCAAGGTTTTGGTGGTTCAACTATAGAAATTGCTCAACTAGCTGGTATTTCTGAGGCTTCAATTTTCAAGCGCTTTTCTACGAAAGAAGAATTGTTTTTTGCCGCTATGGGTCTTCCAGAAAGACCTTTGTGGATAAAAGAACTGGAAAACTTATGTGGTACAGGTAATCTCAAAGAAAATCTAATCCAGGTATGTCTTCAGATTTTAGAATTTTATAGTGAAGTACTGCCTCGCTTTATGATGCTGCGTTCCCGTGGTAGTGCCTTTCCCGAACCTTTTACCAGAAAAGAACAGGGATTAATGCAAGATGTTAAAGTACTGACTTCTTTTCTAGAGCGAGAAATTAGCCTCAGTAGATTACGTCCTGTGAATGCCAAAATAGTTGCTCATATTTTAGTAGGAACCCTGATGAATTATGTTCTTTTTGAGCAGAAACCATGCTCTCAAACTAGTTTTACAATTGAACCTGTCAAGGACTTTGATTTAGAACATCAACCAAAAGTTGTGTTTTCATTTGTTCAGAGTCTGGTAGAGGCAATTTGGTTAGGCATCGCACCTATTTAAATAGCAGCAAATTCTTAATTAAATAAATGTATGGATTTATGGGTTGTGAGGTCTCAAACCGTTGCCTGTTTCCTATTATCTGTTCTCTTTTAAGCAAATTTTTAGTATTTATCACAGCGATCGCTCTGTGCCGAATCCTACCTCTTAGCAGTTAACATAAAACAGCTGTTGAACTGAGTCTACTGGGGCAAAATAGAAAGCATGGCAATTGAATCTAACTCTCCCAATCCACCAAGCCCAGAACCTTTACCCGAACAGGAGCCAGATGATTTCGATGGTGACTCTAGGGATAATCATTTAAGTCCAGAAGCACTAACAGCCCAACAAGCACTAGCCGCGATTTCATCTTTGCAATCATCACACAATGCCGCCGTGATGCAGCAAGCTCGTTCTAGTATGCAGCAACGCCCTACCCAGCAATTCACGGTTAAGCCCAGGGCATTAATGCTGACTATAGCAGCGATCGCTTTCACGTTGTTAGGAGCCATCCTCAATAACTGGGTTGTGGGAATGGTGGGAACCTTGCTCACTTTGGTGTTATCTCTAGCCATGCTATTGCCTTGGTTGCAATATGTTCTCAAAGAATGGTTTACACCGGAAGACAGAACCTTATTTGTCGGCTTTTTGGGACTAATAGCAGCCATTGTGGGCTTCATCAAATTTTCTGGGATTGGCGATCGCCTTCTCATATTAGGGCGGAGAATTAACTGGGAAGCCTCTGGAACTTTAGCAGAATGGTTTGGCGCATTAGGGCAAATTTTAATCGCCATCATTGCCGTTTATGTAGCGTGGCGACAATACGTTATTTCCAAAGACCTGACAATTCAACAAAATTTGCTGACAGTTCAACAAAATATTATCACTCAGCAGCAAACAATAGATTCTTATTTCCAAGGCATTTCGGACTTGGTGCTAGATGAAGAAGGCTTATTAGAAGACTGGCCCCAAGAAAGAGCGATCGCCGAAGGTCGCACAGCCGCAATTTTTAGTAGCGTTGATGGCAGTGGTAAAGCCAAAATTCTCCGCTTTCTCTCCCGTTCCAAATTACTCACACCCTTAAAACGCGATCGGCGCTTAGGTCGAGCAATTCTCAATGGTATGGGTGGTTATGCAGAAGACCGTTTAGAAGGTGTACGCGTCATTGACTTAGGTGTAATGTTAGCCACCGCAGACCTTTCTAGCACAGATTTGCGTTGGACTGACTTGAGTGAAGCTAATCTTGTTCGTGCTAATCTCAGTGCTTGCGACTTGGTAAAAGCAAACCTCTCCCGCACTATTTTATATCATACCAATCTCAATAGTGCTGATATGAATGGAGTGCGTTTATTTTATGGGTCTGTTGAGAAAGCTTCGCCCCGTAGTCGTACAGAACCTCCAAACTATGAAACTGGTGAACATACAGGGGCTGTAATAGAAAATGCTGATTTCACAAATGTTCAAAGGATGTCTGAGACGAACCGTTACTACTGCTGTGCTTGGGGTGGAGAAACAACTAGAGCCACCATTCCCGGTGGTTGCGAAGGTATCCCCAATCTATTGGGAAAATAGTCAATGGTTTTTAGTTTTTCTCTTATACCCTTACTCTCCCACACCCTTGCCTCCCTGTCCTCTTCCTCCCTTGCTCCCCAATCCTCCTTGTCGTTCACAGACAAAACCTTGACGTTCCCAACGTTCCATATCCACATCAGTCAGTTGGGTAACAGATGAGCATTGTGGTTGGATAAATTGACTGATCACTGCCCAGAATGAACTTCGTGTGATGTCAAATGCTGTTTTCCACCAATATTCCTGATTAGCCGGACGACCTTTTTCTTGAACTACCTCTGGTTCTACCCAAATTCCTTGCGCTCCTAAAAGAATTTGAGCCATCCATTTAGCTCTGGGGAAATGACTGGGAGAGCTAATTAACTTTACTTTATGTACTCCCCAACGTTTCAGAATCGGAATTCCGTAGTAGAAATTATCAAAAGTAGAATCAGCGCAGTTTTCTAACCAAACGTTTTGTAAATCTGCTGCCTCTCTTTGAAAAATCAGCCATATACAGGGGTCTAAAGAACCGCGAGAAATTAAAATTGGAATTTGGGGATTTTGTCTTGCTTGTTGGGCAACGTAGATTTCGCGGCGAATACTGCCCCCCAGTACAAACAAAGCATCAACAGGCTTGGAAGATGCAGAAACTAAGGTTATAGTTGTGAAAATTAGCCAGCAGCCCAAAATTAGGCATAAACCACGTAAAATTTTTTGTAGCAATTGCAACGTTTTATTTAATTTTCTCTTGTCAGAAATTGATGAATTTTGAGTAAATTTATGTCTCATGTCATAGCTGAAAAAAGCTGAGTTAAAGAATATAGAAAATGCCAGCAGTCCAGCCAACAAAATGCTATCTTATAAAATTAATATAGGGTGTAAATATGACACCGTTAAAAGTGTCACAATACTTGTATAGGGCGAGATTAGACTGCTAATTTATTTAGCAGATGTATGATTACAACACTAATTGTAAGTAAGGCAAAATTTTTAGGGTAATTCCGAGGGGAAAATAATGAAGAAAGCTTAACTGAAAATAAATTATAAAAACTTAAAAGTCTCTGAAAAGTCTGATTGCTAAACTTTCAACAAAACAACCATTCCAGCTAATATACATGAACCAATCTGCGAAACATTACTCGCCGCTCCAACTAGCCATGATTGGTGGAGCGATCGCCACAACCGCCGCTATATCCGTATTTGGCCCTGCTTGGACTCGCTGCGTTCGTGCCGCCTTACAAGATAGCCCTAAAACCTTAGTTGACCAGGTATGGCAACTGGTAAATCGTGAGTATGTTGATGGAACTTTTAATCAACAAAATTGGCAAGCAACTAGGCAGAGCCTATTAAGTAAAGATTATTCTTCTAAACAAGAAGCATATATAGCCATCCGCGAAGCTTTACAAAAATTGGGTGATCCGTATACCAGATTTATGGATCCTAAACAGTATGAGGCTCTTACCAATCAAACATCTGGGGAAGTCTCAGGTATTGGTATTCGGATGGAACTAAACGAAAAAACTCAGCGCCTGACGGTTGTGGAAGCCATAGATAATTCTCCAGCATTGAAAGCAGGGATTAAAGCTGGGGACGAGATATTAGCAATTGATGGGAAACCCACTTTGAAACTAAAGGTGGATGATGCTTCCAAACTAATTCGTGGTCAAGCAGGTACTCCAATCACATTACGTTTGGAAAGAAGCGGACAGGGTGCGTTTGACTTGAAACTAACACGGGCAACAATTGAAGTGCCAACAGTTAGTTACACTCTCAAGCAAGAAGGTAATCGTCGTGTAGGTTACATCCGCTTAAGAGAGTTTAGTGGCCACGCCGCAGATCAAATGCGTCGAGCAATTAGAGATTTGAATGGTAAGAAAGTTGATGCTTTTGTCTTAGATCTGCGTGGGAACCCTGGTGGTTTATTGCAGGCTAGTATCGAAATTGCCCGGATGTGGATGGATAATGGTGCGATCGTCCGCACAGTTGACCGTCAAGGTAGTAGTGAACAAACCAAAGCTAATCGTACTTCTTTGACAAAACTCCCTTTGGCTATACTGGTGGATGGTAATTCTGCTAGTGCCAGCGAAATTTTAACAGGTGCGCTCAAAGATAATAAACGCGCAGTAGTTATTGGTAGTCAAACCTTTGGTAAAGCTTTAGTACAGTCAGTGCATGAATTATCAGATGGTTCTGGTTTGGCTGTCACTATCGCCCACTACTACACCCCACTGGGAACTGATATTAACCATAAGGGAATAGCGCCAGATATCAAGATAGATTTGACAGAAGCTCAAGAGCGTCAGTTAGCATCTAACCCTAATTTAATTGGTACTCCCAGCGATCCGCAGTATGCTGGAGCGATCGCAGCTTTATCTAGTAATAGTTTTGCTCGGTCTTCTGTGATTCAAAACATTCCACCTGTGAGTGCTAGTGCTGAAACCTTGAAGTTCTAGTTCCTAAAGGTTCATGTATGAGGATTTGTGAACTCAATTGCTGGAGTGAAAAAAACTGCCTGATTAAACCTTTATAGGATTTGGGGATTGGGAATAATAATGAGTAATCCCATTGCCAAAATCCCTAATCTTATGAATTATCAGCCAGTTAACACAACCACCGCCGCCAGATTTTTACCAATGGTGTCGGTGGTTGTTCCTATTTATAATGCTGAAGCAGATTTATCGGCGTTGATTGCTTGTTTGTCGTCGCAAACCTACCCAAAAGACCGTGTAGAATACTTGTTGGTAGATAATAACAGTAGCGATCGCACTCTCACTTTACTCCAAGAAGCTGCTGCAAATTCGGCAATTACAATTCGAGCTTTGAGCGAAAATCAAATTCAAAGTTCTTACGCTGCAAGGAACACAGGAATTCGCGCTGCTACTGGAGAAATTATCGCTTTTACTGATGCTGATTGCCATCCCCAACCCCAATGGCTAGAATCACTCATCCAACCTTTTGTTAATTCCGAGGTGGTGATTGTTGCTGGGGAAATTACAGCACTTCCAGGGAATACTTTACTAGAACAATACGCTGAACTTCAGGATATTTTATCGCAAAAGCATACATTAGCTCATCCTTTTTGCGCCTATGGGCAGACTGCTAATTTAGCAATTCGCCGCACTGCTTTAGAAAAAGTCGGCTTATTTCGGCCTTATTTAACAACTGGTGGTGATGCAGATATCTGCTGGCGAATTTTGCGGCACAATCTTGGGCGTTTAGAGTTTGCACCCCAAGCGACTGTACAGCACCGCCACCGTACCACACTTAAAGAACTGGCGAGTCAATGGCGACGCTATGGACGTTCAAATCGCTATTTGCATGAATTACATGGGATAGAACTGATGCCAGAATTGACACTTCCCGAATGTGGAAATCGGTTATTACGCTGGATATTTAAGGAAGTACCGAAAAATACAGTGAAGGCGATCGCAGGTAAAGCCAATCTTGTAGATTTATTAAATACTCCTATTACTGTATTTGTCATCCAAGCTCGGATGGCTGGGCAGAAAAATGCTAAGTTACCAGAAAATGCCAAGATAATAGCTTGGTTGTAAAAATGAGAGTGACTTTTACCCAATCCTTGAATAATCAAATTCTGAGAGGATGGATTTTACTCCGTATAGAAACTGATGATATTTGTACTGAAACTTGGACATCATATATATTCGATCCATACCAAGAATTGTACATTTGGTTGGGGCAAATTCGAGATTTGCAACTACCTGCAAAAATGATCATAGATAAAGAAGGTCGTGAAGTAGAGCTGATAGCTGAGAGTTTAAGCGATTTACTTGTGCAATTTCGGGTTGAGCCGTGGATGTCTGCTAGAAATACTACAACACGCCTTAATATTACGGTTGAACGTTGCGAATTGCTCAAGGCCTTTCACGATGGAATTATCAAGTTTATTCAAGATGAATATCAACCATCACAATGGTCGTACATTGATAATCTGAGTAATACAAATTGGGGTGCTTTGCTCCAGCCAAATAATAGTTCTGGTCAAAATTGGCAAACACGTTTAGCAATGTATGGAGGAGGACATAGCAGGGTTCCCGAAACCGGACGTGAAACAGTATGGAATCAACTAACCCTAAAACAACAATGGTTGGTAACTTTACATGATGTACTTTTATGGATAGCAAATTTAGCAGCTAACGGTCAAATTAGAGAAGTCTACGCAGTTGTCAGTTTATACAAAAATTTACCAATAGATATTGCATTAGGTGAATTGGATGCGAGTTGGTATGAGCAACGGAAAATTGAGTTATATCAACAATATGAACTACGTGAGAACTCCATCACCAGACGAACAATTCATAATCGTAGCCGTTTAGCAAAGGCAAGACTAGAAACACTTAAGCTTGGTCAAATTATAGATGGCAGTATCATTAAAATTAAGCCGTATGGTGTCTTCGTTGATATTGGAGGATATTACGCACTACTACATATTTCCGCAATTTCTCAACAACCTGTTGAACATCCAGAAAAGGTCTTTCAAATTGGTGACTGGATTAGAGCAATAATTATCTCAATGGATGTTGAAAGAGGGCGAGTGTCGCTATCAACTAGCGATTTGGAAACTGAACCAGGTGATATGCTAAAAGACCCATTGATTGTGTATGAAAAAGCCGAAGAAATGGCTGCTAGATACTATCAAAATGTCTTGTCAAAGCTACAATAGTATTAAATAAAATCCTAATTTATTCCCCACATTCTTAAGGTTCGTGAGTAATGATATATTTTCTTACCCACTGACGAAATGCTCTCAGCGTTAGCGTAGTTCCTGTAGTTTTTGCCATTTCTATAAATCGGGGAATTTCTTCAATAACTCCAAAATTGGGAAAAATTAAACTTGTATCAGACTTAACATATTTATCCCCTTGAAGTAAATTGATTTCTAACTTGCCTTGAAAGTACCGCCAAATTTCTGGTACTTTTAATGCTTGATAGGCACTTGCTTTAGTTTTTGAAGTGATATCGATTTCAATTGCTAAATCAGGTGGAGGGTCAACGCTTAAGTCAATGCGTTCTTTACCTATCATCAATTGGTAATTTTGAATGTAAAAGCAATCGTCTGGTTCGATCCCCGCAGCCATATCTTCACGCTTGAAGGTTGTTGAACCAAGAGATTCCCAGTACAAATCAAGTTCATCAAGGAGGATTTTTACCAAGTCCCCAATAATGACTTTAATTTTCTCATGCTCTGGGAGTGGAACCATAATTTCTAGTATGCCTTGGTTGTAGGCGATGCGGCTGTTACGATGTTCTCCTAATTCATCAAGAATCGCCTCAAATTCTTGCCAAATTACATCTTCCAATATCACGCGCTGACCTGGCGTAACTCGAATTTGCCTGAATCGCAGTGTAACCATACAATTGTTGATTTTTAGTACTAATATTTTAGCATTGCGTATATTTCCGAAAATTTTTGTAGTTGTTTATAAGCGATTTTTACTGGGTATAACAATCATGGCAAAATAAGGTACTTCAGCCGGGTCAACTTCACTCAAGGGGACAATTCGCTGCTGTGACATTGTTGCCCGTTCAATATACAATGCCCGTGATGCTAATCCTAACTGCTCCAAAATATCCCGCACTTTTGTAAAATGGCGGCCTAGTTTCATAATTGCGGCTGCATCTGTATTTAACAGTTGTGTGATCAGTTCTTCGGCTGGTAGTGGGGCGGGTAAAATGGTGAGAATATCGTTGTAGTAGGTGAAGGGTACACCTAAAGCGACTGGACAAGCCATGAGTGAGGAAACACCAGGCACTACTTCGGTATGGTAATGCTGAGACAAGCGTGTAAATACATACATGAAGGAACCGTAGAAAAACGGGTCTCCTTCACACACAACTACGACATCGCGTCCAGCGGCGAGGTGTTGAGCAATTGGTTCAACTTCTTGGTCATATATAGCTTTGGCTTTTTCTGGTTCTAAGGCGCGGGGTAAGTGAAAGGGGACTTCGATTTGTTCGCCTGTCAAATATTGAGACACGATCGCCCGCGCTATACTCTCTTTATCTGTGGCTGATTGATAGGCAATTACAGGTGCAGCCTGCAATAACCGCAGTGCTTTGACTGTCAATAGTTCGGGGTCGCCAGGGCCGACACCAACTCCATACAAACGGCCTTTGGTTGTCATGATTATTCCTCCTCCGTGGCCAAGGCGTTAACTGCTGCGGCGGCGATCGCACTTCCACCCCGCCGACCATGTAATGTCATAAATGGTACATTCCGACTGTCTGCTGCTAGGGCGGCTTTTGATTCGGCTGCACCGACAAATCCGACCGGGAAACCTAAAATTACCGCAGGTTTCGGCGCTCCTTGGTCTAACATTTCGAGTAACCTAAATAGGGCGGTGGGTGCATTACCAATGGCAACGACTGAGTTTTCTAAGTGCGATCGCCATAATTCTAATGCTGCGGCTGACCTTGTATTACCCAGTTTTTGGGCGAGTTCTGGGACTTCGGGATAATTCAGGGTGCAAATAACTTCGTTATTGGCTGGTAGTCGCCGCCTGGTGACTCCTTCGGCTACCATCCGACAATCACATAAAATAGGCGCACCAGATATCAGTGCGGCGCGTGCTGATTGGACTGCTGTGGGTGAATATCCCAAGTCAGTCACAATATCCGTCATGCCACAGGCATGAATCAGACGCACAGCAACTTTTGCTACATCTGTCGGCAGCACATCTAAGTTAGCTTCTGACCGAATGATAGAGAAAGAATTACGGTAGATTTCGTTAGGGTTTCGGATATATTCGGACATTTTCAATTACAAACCGCAGATAAATGCAGATGAACGCAGATTTTGAGACTCTCAAATAAATCTTTCAGTTGGGTAATACTATAACGATTGACAAATTCCTGAAAAGATTCGTCATGATTAAAGCGATGAATTTTATACACTTTGAGCATTTGTTCTATCAGTGCAGGTAGTTCTGCAAAACTGACGTATTCATAGATTTTTAGTCCGAATTTTTCGTGATTTTCCCTATCCCCAACATAAACGTGATAACTTTCCATATCGCGATTGCCTACGGTGGGGCGCAGCCCATCGCTCACACCTAGTAAGGTGATGTCACTGTTGTGATGTTGGGCGCAAGATTTTGCACAGCCGCTAAAGTGAATATTAATTGGGCGATCTAGTTTAACATGAGTTTCTAGGTAATCGGCTAATGCCAAAGCATGACCTTTAGTATCTGTTGCAGAAGCAGCACAACCCCGTTTACCAGAACAAGCAATTAATGAACTTTTAATATTTGTAACTTTGAAATCTAATCCTAATTCAGCTATTTCATTTTGAACATCAACAACCCATTTCTGGGTAATATCAGTGATGAGCAAATTTTGCCAAGGTGTGAGTCTGATAGTCCCGCTACCATATTGTGCTGCTAAATCCCCTAAACGCCACATTTGCTGACTTTCAAGCCTACCCAAAGGCAAAACTACACCGATATAAAATAAATTTTCCTGTCGTTGGGGATGAACACCAATATGGCTGAAACATTCTTCCTTTTTTGCTTGGGAAGGTTTTTTGATAAAATGCTCACAACGCCGCACAGAAAAATTTAACCGCCATTCAACTTGCTGAAGATAATTTTCCCATCCCAAACTGTTTACTACTTCTCGCAAACGTGGCTTGCGTTTACTATTAATATCAATATGATGTAAATAAACATCTGCTAAAGCTGCCAAAATAGACAAACATTGTTCTGGCAACAAGATAATTCCTGTATCTGTGGGTGGTTTGCTTTTGATTAAACCCAGATGTAAACGGAAGTAAACTTGAGTGTTGATTAATTCAGCAGTCAATAAGATATCATTGAGGCGATCGCTTACCGCAACTTTTCCACCGCCATCAAAGCAAACGCTAAACTTCGCTGATAGTCCGACTAGTTCAGGATGCGCTGCTATGTAGTTATCCCATTTTTGAACCAAAGGGCGAGTATCGATTAATTCTGCTGGGTCAATACCTGCGGTGGGACTAGTCATAATATTGCGGATGTGGTCTACAGCCGAATTAGGCGAACCCAACCCCAAACTTTGTAGCTGTTGGAGAACTTCGCTGTTGATACCTTGATTAATTTCTCTGATTTGCAGGTTAGCGCGATTTGTGACATCAACATAGCCACCACCGTAATTATCTGCGATCTCTGCGATCGCCTGACATTGTTGACTATTAAGTATCCCACCAGGTATTCTCAGGCGAGACAAAATGCCATCTTGAGCCGATGTAGCGTAAAATAAGCCTGGACAGGCAGTAAATCCCGAAAGCAAAGTTGCAACTCCTTCTCTGTGCGACGCAGAGATTAGATCATCACTGTGTCTTTTAGACACCCCGGAGTTGGCATTCTGACTTGGGATTTCCCTTCACAGCTGCGGCACAGTCCCGGAATTTCACCGGAGTTTCCCAACTCTAAGCTTTAGTAATTTACCATGAGACTGTCTGCGGAATGCTCTATGCTTTACATTATTCATGAATCACTCATGAATAATTTCGGACTGCTATATCAAGTCTAGTGTTCGTTTTGTGGAGAATTTTCGCAAAAAATCGGGGATATTTAGCTTGTAAGTTTTTAACTCTGGCTTTTGCTCTCCAACGAGTATAGGCATAAGTAGGTCGATGTTAAAAATTGTAGTTATGACAAGGCAGGAGGCAGAAGGGAAGAGAGTTTTAGATAACTTTACTTTTTGTTACATACTTCTGTTTATTTGCACCGTTCTACTTAACTCATATTTGATTGTTGAAAAAACTTCTGTAGTCACATTTTTTGTATTTAACAGTCTCTTGTCGCCGGATCAACTGCTAAGATGATCTTAGTTGCTGACAATCATGAAAATTTAATGATTGACTCTAACTATAGATAGATGTAACATTTAGGTTAATAGAAGGGGAGTAGCTACTGGCATAACTTTTGAAGTTAGAAGCCAGTTCATCTGAGTCAACATACTGGTGATAAGCCTGGTTCAGATGTCAAATGCTTAGTATTTGAAAGCGAGACCTTCACTAAGTTCACAAACAAGATGTGAGCTTGGTGAGGTCTTTTGGCTCTCTTCAAGCTCACATCGCTACAAATTTTTCAGGAGCTTGACAGAGTGTTAACAGCTTTTACCGCAGGTTTATTATTAATTACCGTTTCTGAGCTTGGTGATAAAACTTTTTTTATCGCTGTAATTTTGGCAATGCACCATTCGCGGCGCTTGGTGTTTATTGGAGTCACAGCCGCCTTAGCTGCAATGACTATCCTCTCAGTAATATTTGGGCAAGCAGCATCTTTACTCCCCAAAATTTACGTTCATTATGCAGAAATCGCTTTGTTTTTTACCTTCGGTATTAAGCTGTTGTATGACGCGAGTAAAATGGCTGCGGCGAGTTGTGATGCAGATGTTGTCGAAGAAGCAGAAGCCGCGGTGAAAAAAGCAGATGCACAGCTACCAAAACGCAAAACCCCTTGGGCAATTTTAACAGAAGCCTTCTTATTAACATTTATGGCAGAGTGGGGCGATCGCACACAAATTGCTACTATTGCTTTAGCGGCGGGTAATAATCCAATTGGGGTAACGATTGGCGCAATTTTAGGACATAGTATTTGTGCCGCGATCGCAGTTATCGGTGGTAAACTTATCGCCGGACGCATTTCTGAACGCCAACTCACCTTTATTGGTGGATGCTTATTTCTGATTTTTGCTGTGGTTGCTGCTGTAGAAGGAGTCTAAAGAGCGCCTTATCCCGCCTGGGAATAAATTTCGCGGCGGGATATACATTGCAGTAAGACTAGCCAAAATTAAAGATTTTCTCGAATTAAGATAATTTTGAGCGCAAACAAGGGATAAATAAAAATAGTTCCATATCGGTAACTATTTATTGAATGCTTCTATGACCTATTGTCTGAGAATTGCCGACATCCCCACAAATGAACGTCCGCGTGAACGTTTGATGACTCATGGCCCCAAAATTTTAGCAACAGCGGAGTTAATTGCAATTCTTTTAGGCACTGGTCAAGGCCCAGGAAAACTCTCAGCAGTGGGTTTGGGACAATATCTTTTGCAAGAATTAAGCAAACACCAACGTGACCCATTAGCAGTTTTGCGAGAAGTTACCCCAGCGGAATTAATGCAAGTTCCTGGTATCGGCCCAGCAAAAGCCACAAGTATTTTAGCTGCGGTAGAACTAGGCAAACGTGCGTTTCTCTCCCGTCCTTCAGATGGCACTGCAATTGATAGTCCAATGGCGGCGGCAGCAGCGCTTAGTCAAGATTTAATGTGGCAAACCCAAGAACGTTTTGCCGTGTTGTTATTAGATGTTAAAAACCGTTTGTTAGGTACACAAATCATTAGCATTGGTACCGCTACCGAAACCCTAGCTTCCCCAAGAGAAATTTTTCGGGAAATAATTCGCCAAGGTGCAACACGAGCAATAGTCGCCCACAACCATCCTTCTGGGAACATTGAACCTAGTCAAGAAGATATAGAATTGACTCGTCAATTATTAGCAGGAGCGCAGTTATTAGGCATTCCCTTGCTAGATCACGTAATTTTAGGTAATGGAAATCACCAAAGTTTACGCGAAATCACAACTTTATGGAATGATTATCCTCAATTTGATTGATGTAGCGCAGGTGGGGAGTTTTGCTATTTATGCAAACTTGATATTACTGTCCCCTGCTCTATCTCCAAAATTGTCTATTGACAACAAAATTAATCTATGTATTCGTAAAAATTGTATCTTATTGCCAGATTTTTTCCTCAGCCAAAGGCATAATAAAAGCACCTATTTCTCACTCTGGTGACTCTGCTAACTTCTCAAATCATTACAGGTAGAGGAATTGTTGATGAAATGGGAAAAATCAACACTGTTTTCAGAAGAGGTTTGGCAAGAATTATCAGATAAACCTGACACGCTACCAAGTCAAGATTTATCAGAAAACCTTTCTGGAAATATATCCTAGACAATCGCGTCTGTAACGCTTGGGTATATTAGTGCATCGAATGTTTTTGATCAAGCGTGTGAATTTACTAGGATATCTCCGCACATCTAAGTTGGAAGACAGATGGAAATTTCTTACCGCAACATCAATTATTCACTCAATTCTTCTTCTTTAGCAGATTTTCCAGTCCTGCAAACCGATAAGTATATTTTGCGGCTGGCCTCAACTGAAGAAGAATTAGAATCTATCTTCCACTTGCGGTTTGAAGTCTTTAATCGGGAACTAGGTTTAGGATTTTCTAGTTCTAGCCTCACCCAGATGGATAGAGATAAATTTGATGAAGTTTGTCATCATTTGATGCTGATTTCTAAACAGACTGGTCAAACAATTGGCACTTATCGGATGCAAACTTATCAAATGGCATCTCAAGGGTTGGGTTTTGATGCTGCTGATGTGTTTAATCTCAGCACAATTCCTGATAATGTACTACAAGCATCTGTGGAAGTTGGACGTGCGTGTATTGCTAAAGAATTTCGCAACAGTCAAGCGCTATTATTACTGTGGGAAGGATTAGCCAATTATCTGATTTGGAGTCAAAATAAATATTTTTTTGGCTGTGCTTCGTTAATGACACAATCTCCGAGAGACGCCGCTTGTACATATCATTTTTTTCAAAAAAATAATTTCATACATTCAAGTATTTTAGTTTATCCCAATTCGCAATATGGGTTAAAAATTGACCAATATTGTTTAGATAAATATGAAGTAGACATTCCTAAAATTGTCAAGGCTTATTTAAGTATTGGGGCTAAAATATGTAGTCTACCTGCAATTGATCGGCAGTTTAAAACAATTGATTTTTTAACAATTTCTAATCTAGAAAACTTTACAAGATGGCATTTGCCGAAATGTTTTGCGAAGAAACCTAATTTGCCTTGAGCAAAAAAACTTTTACCGGAAGTTGAGTTGCGATCGCCCTAATATATCCATAATTCATCTAACTATGCAGCAGAACACAATCATTCACAGTTGGGTGCGGTTTTTAATTATTGTTTTGCTGGTGATGGCTGTATTGTTTCGCTTTTTTAACCTAGATAGCAAAATTTATTCCCATGATGAAACATATACATCATTGCGAATTTCTGGTTATACAGTTGCGGAAGTTAAACAGCAATTATTTAATGGTCATGTAATTACTCCCGAAAGTTTTGCTAAATTCCAAGGTGTTAATCAACAAAAGGGACTGAGTGACACAATTATGTCCTTAGCAAAAGAAGACCCTCAGCATCCACCACTTTATTATGCGATCGCCCGATTTTGGTTAGGCATATTTGGCAATTCAGTTACAGCCATTAGAAGTTTATCTGCTTGTATTAGTTTGTTAGTATTTCCTGGTATTTATTGGTTATGTCGGGAATTATTTGTTGTCCCATTATCATTACCTTGGTTAGCGATCGCAATTACCGCTGTTTCTCCAATTTACTTAATATATGCCACAGAAGCCCAAGAATATATTCTTTGGTTAGTCACTATTATCATCAGCAGTGCTGCACTCCTGCGAGCCTTACGTTTAGAATCAAAATTTCCAGGTAAACTACCTCCAGACCAGTTTACTATTTGGAGCCTGTATACAGTCACTTTAGTATTAAGTCTCTATACCAGTTTATGGAGTGGATTTTTAGCGATCGCACATAGTACTTATGTCATCACAATTGCCAGATTTCAGCTAAATAAAACTGTTAGAGCTTATCTATTAGCATCCATTGTTGCCTTTTTTGCTTTTATTCCTTGGATGATTATTGGATTAGCTAAGTTTTTGCAATTTTTGCTGTCAAATCAAGGTAGGCAAACAGAGTTACTACCAATACCTTTACTACCATTTTTACTGAAGCAAATCACCCGAATCTTTTTTGATTTAGATTTGGTATTAGATAACAATTTAAATTATTTAATCTGTGCATTTTTGGTAATTTTAGTAGGATGCGCGATTTATTTACTTTGTCGTACTACGAACTATAAAGTTTGGCTATTTATTGTGATTTTGATTGTAGTGCCATCACTACCATTAATCTTACCCGCCTTAATGTCTGGTGAAATTAAGCTAGGTTCTGAGCCATATTTTTTGCCATCTTATTTAGGTATGCAGATTGCTGTTACTTATTTATTAGCTACACAACTTTATAATGGCAGTCTAACAAGACGAAGAATCTGGCAAACAATTATAGCGCTCTTAATTATTGGTGGACTAGTTTCTTCGCGGGTATATTATCAAGCTGAAACTTGGTGGCATAAAGGGGTGAGTTACAATAATCTCCAAGCTGCTCAAATTATTAGTCGCTCTGCACGTCCATTGTTAATTAGTAATGTTGAAGGTATTAATTATGGCAATGTTTTTTCTTTAAGTTATCTTGTAGAGCCACGAGTCCGGTTTAAATTAGTCAACAATCAAATTATTCCAAATATTTCTGATACCTATACTCAGGTTTTTTTCTTGAATATTTCTCACACTTGGCGACAGCAATTATCAACTCAATACCAATCCCCAATAAATCTTGTTTATCGAAATGAGTATTACTCACTTTGGGAATTACGCAAATCTCCAAGCTCACCTTAAGAGGTTGTGTGAAAAATGGTTGATTGTGATGATCAGCACTTCTTGATACCCATCTTTTTAAGCAGGGCTGTTTCATTCCCAACCGCAGTAGACGCTTTGCAGCTTCCCGCAAGCTTGGACGCGGATGGAAACAGATTAAATACCTCAGCAGACGAGGAAACGCTATAGGCTTTAAATAAGCAGAAAATAGCGTTATGGCGATTTCCGGTCGAGTGATGTACAGAAGAACTAATGTTTTTGAACGCAGAAGGGTGCAGAGTCAAGCGCAAAGTTGAGGCAGCGCGATCTTGGGGGTTTCCCCTATGAGCGACTGCCGACGCAGAGAGAAGTTGCCAGGAGGGAAACCCTCCAAGCAAACTTCGGTGGGGTTGCCTAATTTTATTAGCAATGTATTTAGTACTTCAGTAGATTAGGAAATGCTATATTCAGATTTTTTCGTAAAGCTATAAATTTTCTGTTTTTCCAGGCTATGACTAACCGATGAAGGCAGAGTATCTAATGAGAAAATCTGGCGATCAAGTTGAATTTGCAAATTAGTCAGGGGGTCACAACCAGAAGAAATCAGAAATTCTAGTTTCTGAATATAGGGTAAGGTGGCGAGATTATCCAAAACTTGGAAGACTGCTTGCAAATAAGGATGACCAGTTTGCTTGTACCAATCACAACTAGCTACTTTTGCTTGGTCGAAACCTAAGTGTACTGTTAAAGATGGTTCATCAAATAAAGCGATCGCCAAAGGACGCGCTTCTTCTTGCAACAATAAATCATTCGTCTTAGCGAAATGGCGCAATTTTTCCAATCGTTCATAACGTTTCGTGACTGATTGGGGGTCATCTTGCCAATGAATGGCGATGGTAACTAGATAGGTCTGCAACAGCATGTGACCTAACTTTTTCGCCTTGGTTGCGAGGTAATAGGAATTGTAGTCGTTGGACTCAATTAATAAGGGTACGCGGTCTACAACTTCCAAGCCATAGCCTTTCACACCAGCTATTTTCCGCGGATTATTGGTAATTAAACGGATATTTTTTACGCCTAAATCCATGAGCATTTGCGCTCCCATACCGTAGTCGCGCAGGTCAGCGGGAAATCCTAAACGCTCGTTGGCTTCTACTGTATCTAAGCCCATGTCTTGTAAGGAGTAGGCTTTCAGCTTATTAATTAAGCCAATACCCCGACCTTCTTGACGCAGGTAAACAACGACACCTTGACCAGCACTTTCAATCATGTTTAAAGCGGCTTGTAACTGCATTCGACAGTCACAACGCAAAGACCCCAAAGCATCACCAGTTAAACATTCTGAGTGCATCCGCACCATAACTGGTTCATCTTTGAAAGTTGCGGGGTCGCCTTTAACAATAGCAACGTGTTCGCAATTGTCGAGGGTGTGGCGGTAAGCGTAAATTTTGAAATGACCGAATTGTGTGGGTAACTCGGCAATACTTTCGCGGATCACGAGGCGATCGTGTTGCAGACGATAACTGATTAAGTCCGCAATACTGATAATTTTTAAATTGTAGTTTCTCGCGTACTCAATTAGCTGGGGTAGCCGCGCCATTGAACCATCGGGGTTTTGAATTTCGCAAATCACCCCCGCGGGGTAAAGCCCAGCCAATCGAGATAAATCCACAGCTGCTTCTGTATGTCCGGCACGTTTGAGGACACCGCCAGCTTTGGCGCGAATGGGGAAGATATGCCCAGGACGACGTAAATCTAAAGGTGTGGTGGCGGGGTTGAGGGCAACTTGAATAGTCCGAGCGCGATCTTCGGCGGAAATGCCTGTGCTAACACCTAAATGGGGGCCAGCATCGATACTAACCGTGAAAGCAGTTTGGTTAGTGTCCGTAATGTTAGTCACCATCAAAGGCAAGTCTAGCTCGTCTAGGCGATCGCCTGTCATCGCCAGACAAATTAGCCCTCTGGCTTGCACCGCCATGAAATTAATCATGTCAGGGGTGGCGAATTGAGCAGCACAGATCAAATCACCTTCATTTTCCCGATTTTCGTCATCAACCACCACAATGACGCGACCTGCTTTGAGATCTGCTAAAGCAGCATCAATCGAATCAAATTTAAAAGTTGGGTTAGCAGCAGCATGGTCAGTGGTTTCTCCTGCTTGAGGAGCTACACTCATTTGCGAGTTTCCGCTCTCAGCCGGAGTGCCATAAGACTGCCGTGTAGGTTTAGGCGTTGACACAAAAGACTTCCAGTTAGTGATAGTAAATTTTTTTTAACAATTTCTATATTTTGATTGTAACTCCTTTATACGACGGAGAATACACTAGCAATGATTCGATAACATGGTCTAGTCTTTATCGTTAAAATTGGGGTTTAGTACAAAAGTAAAATCATAGTTAAACAGTCATAGTTAGGACTTACGCACAGAGATTGTCTGTGGAGACTGGGCGTAAGGGTTTTAGCTACATACACCTCTAAATCCCCCTTATACCATCCCCAAACCCTTGATTTTTAGTTTTTATGCGTAAGTCCAAGTAGTGCTGAGTGTTGAGGTAACAAATGACAAATAACCATTGACCATTGACTCTTGACCATTGACTGATAAATTAATCAAAAGCGGATAAGGATTTCAGAATCATGGGTAATTTTAGGCGCGTACCCGTTGGGATTGTTGGCGCGTCAGGCTATGGTGGAGTGCAGCTAGTTCGACTACTTATGGAACATCCAGAGGTGGAACTAGTTTATTTGGGCGGTGAGAGCAGTGCGGGGAAATCGTTTGGGGATCTTTACCCGCAATTGGCTCATCTAGTTAATTTGCCAATAGAGGCGGTAGATCCAGAAGTTATGGCTCACCGCTGCGAAGTGGTGTTTTTATCTCTTCCAAATGGCCTGGCTTGCCAAATTACACCGCAATTATTAGAAAAAGGATGTAAAGTACTGGATTTGAGTGCAGATTATCGGTTTAGTAATCTGGCAACTTACACCAGTTGGTATGGACAAGAAAGAAGCGATCGCACTGCGGCGGCTACAGCAGTTTATGGTTTACCGGAACTATACCGCGATCGCATTAGCGAAGCCCAATTAGTGGGCTGTCCTGGGTGTTATCCTACTGCCAGCTTGTTAGCATTATCACCACTGTTAAAGCAAGGCTTGATTGTGCCAGAAACCGCCATTATCGATGCCAAGTCTGGCACATCTGGCGGTGGACGGCAAGCCAAAGTTAACTTATTACTTGCTGAAGCTGATAACTCCCTGGCTGCTTATGGAGTCGTTCGTCACCGCCACACCCCAGAAATTGAGCAGATTTGTAGCGAATTAGCGGGTCATGAAGTGACTGTACAATTTACACCCCACCTCATCCCAATGGTGCGCGGGATTTTGGCAACTGTCTACGCCACACTACGCGATCCCGGCTTGGCTAGAGATGATTTAATTACAATTTACAACGCTTTCTACCGTAACTCGCCTTGGGTAAAGGTTTGTGGCAGTGGTGTTTACCCGCAAACAAAATGGGCGTGCGGTAGCAATCTTTGCTTTATTGGTGTTGAAGTTGACCCGCGCACAGGTCGTGTAATTGTGATGTCAGCAATCGACAACTTGATTAAAGGGCAAGCGGGTCAAGCAATTCAGTGTATGAACTTGATGCTGGGCTGGGAAGAAACCTTGGGTTTGCCCAAGTTGGGATTTTATCCTTGAAGTCAAAAGTGTGAAGTATGAAATAATAAATTTCACACTTCACACTTTTGACTTCAGACTTTATTTCGCCCCTAAACCAACAGCACCAGCATAAATGGCGCGATCGCCTAATTCATCCTCAATGCGGAGTAAGCGGTTGTATTTAGCGACACGTTCGCTACGACACAAAGAGCCTGTTTTAATTTGACCTGCACGGGTAGCCACTGCCAAATCAGCAATTGTTGTATCTTCGGTTTCACCAGAACGATGACTAATCACTGACCGAAAACTGTTGCGTGTTGCCAAGTCAATTGTTTCTAGGGTTTCGGTGAGAGAACCAATTTGATTGAGTTTAATCAAAATGGCGTTACCAGCTTTTTCATCAATGCCTTTCCGCAAACGGGTAGCATTAGTCACATACAAATCATCCCCCACCAATTGCACCCGTGAGCCTAATTTCTGGGTCAGCAGTTGCCAGTTAGACCAATCTTCTTCATGCAAACCATCTTCAATGGAAACAATTGGGTACTGATCAACTAATTGACCTAAATAATCGATGAACTCAGCGGGAGAGTGAGGTTTACCATCGTAAACATACTGACCATTTTTGTAAAACTCACTAGCTGCCACATCTAAAGCTAAAGCGACTTCTTCTCCAGGTTTGTAACCTGCTTTTTTAATCGCCGCTACCAGCAATTCTAAAGCTACTTGGTTAGATTCCAGGTTAGGGGCAAAACCACCTTCATCGCCTACACCAGTCAGCAAACCCTTTTCATCCAAGACTTTGCTGAGAGTAGCAAATACTTCTGCACCCCAACGTAAAGCCTCTTTAAAAGAAGATGCACCAACAGGGACAATCATAAACTCTTGAAAATCCACATTGTTGGCTGCGTGTGCGCCACCATTAATCACATTCATCAATGGGACTGGTAACAAATTTGCCAAAGGCCCGCCCAAATAGCGATAAAGGGGAATCCCCAAAGATTCAGCACCAGCTTTCGCCGCCGCTAGGGAAACAGCCAAAATCGCATTTGCCCCTAAATTAGATTTGTTTGCCGAACCATCAACCGCAATCATTGTCCGGTCAATTAATTCCTGGTTCAGGGCATCCAAGTTTAACAATTTTGGGGTCAGCACTTCTTTGACGTTCTGCACTGCCTTGAGAACGCCTTTACCACCGTAACGGCTTTTATCATCGTCCCGCAGTTCGTGGGCTTCAAAAGTTCCTGTAGAGGCTCCACTGGGAACCTGCGCTAGTCCCACAGCACCATTTAGCAAATGCACCTCGGCTTCAACTGTCGGTCTACCTCGTGAATCGAGAATTTCCCGTGCCACAATCGCCTCTATGGCTGTATCTACAATGTTACTCATCTGTGCTTTGTCCTTTGTTCGAGTGCGTTCTTAGTGTTGAGCGCATAAAATCCAGTGGATTAACCTAACCGTTAGCATAGGCTGTTCAGCGACTTAATCGGCTAGAGATTAAAGAAGATTTCCAGATATCGGGTAAATCGCTCTTCAGATACGCGGACTTTGGATTTTGGATTATTTTTTAGGCAAAAGTCAACAGTAAGCAAAATTGTGGCGAGGAGAAAGAAAGTCAGGACTTACGGATAATAGAGTTTTTCTGAGCAAAGCGATCGCTCTGGTTGCCAACAATGATAATTTTAAGGATTGGGAACCCCTAAAAATCGAAGTTTATGAACGCAGCCGACGATAAAACGATTGTTCGTGAGTATTTCAATTCCACAGGGTTTGACCGCTGGAAGCGAATTTATGGTGATGGCGAAGTCAATAAAGTTCAGCTAGATATTCGCTATGGTCATCAACAAACCGTGGATAAAGTTATCGGCTGGCTAAAAAATGATGGCAATTTATCTACGCTATCAATCTGCGATGCTGGCTGCGGTGTAGGTAGTCTGAGCATTCCTTTAGCTACGGAAGGTGCTAAGGTTTATGCCAGCGATATTTCCGAAAAAATGGTGGAAGAAGGCAAACAAAGAGCTTTAGAAGCTTTGGGAAATTCCACCAACCCTAGTTTTGCAGTGCAGGACTTAGAATCTTTGAGTGGCAAGTACCACACTGTGATTTGCTTAGATGTTCTCATTCACTACCCCCAAGACAAAGCCGATGAGATGATTTCTCATCTTTGTTCTTTGGCAGAATCACGGATAATTCTCAGTTTTGCCCCCAAAACTTGCGCTCTCAGTCTCCTCAAAAAGATTGGCGGTTTCTTTCCAGGTGCCAGCAAGACTACTCGTGCTTATCTGCACCGGGAAGCTGATGTGGTGAAGATAATCGAAAAAAATGGCTTTACAGTTCAGCGTCAAGAAATGACTAAAACTCGCTTCTATTACTCCCGCTTACTCGAAGCTACACGGAATTAAAAAGTGCTGAGTTAAAAGACCGCCCCTCGCTGGCGGTTTTTATTTCATAGCAGTAGGCAAGGTGGTTATTACCTCCCTGAAGAGATGAGTCAATTTAAAATTGACTTATGAGTACTAATTTATTTGCACAACTTGTTGGACAACAGCAAGCCATAGAATTACTGACTGAGGCTGTCAGGCAAAATCGAGTTGCACCAGCTTATTTGTTTGTTGGGACAGATGGTGTAGGCAGGAGTTTAGCTGCTAGGTGTTTTGTAGAATTATTATTTTCTAGTACTGTCGAGACGCGGTTGGTTGCATCTGTGCAGAATCGGGTGCGTCAAGGGAACCATCCTGATTTGTTATGGGTACAGCCAACATATCAATATCAAGGGCAAAGATTAACAGCCGCCGAAGCCGCCGAGAAAAAACTCAAGCGTAAAGCACCACCGTTAATTCGGTTAGAACAAATTCGAGAAATTACACAATTTCTCAGCCGTCCGCCTTTAGAAGCATCGAAAAATGTCGTAGTGCTAGAAGAAGCGCAAACAATGGCAGAACCAGCCGCAAATGCGCTACTCAAAACTTTAGAAGAACCAGGGCAAGCAACCATCATTTTAATTGCACCTTCTCCTGAGTCGGTGTTGCCAACTTTGGTTTCGCGCTGTCAAAAAATTCCTTTTTATCGCTTAGATACAGCATCTTTAGCTCAGGTATTGCTGCAAACAAATCATCAAGAAGTTTTGCAGCACCCGGCGGTATTAAATATAGCAGCTGGCAGTCCGGGAAATGCGATCGCCTCTTACGAACAATTACAAGCAATTCCCCCTGAGTTGCTCACAAATTTAACCTCAGCCCCAAAATCTTCTCGTCATGCTTTAGAATTAGCTAAAAAAATTGACAAAGATTTAGATACAGAAGCACAACTGTGGTTAATTGATTATCTTCAACATTCTTATTGGCAACAGTGGCATCAATCGGGAATTGTTCATCAGTTAGAACAGGCACGTAAAGCTCTTTTAGTTTATGCTCAACCGCGCTTAGTTTGGGAATGTACTTTATTATCTGTCTATCAACAATGCAATCTGCAAAACTAATTGTATAGCTGGTTTTTGAAGGTAGTGATGGTTTGCGCGATTGCCAAGACTTTAACCCTAACTTAGAGGTTATTTATAAAGTAAATCTAAGAGGCTGTTTGAAAAGTCGGAGAGATGGTAAAAAAGCCCTCTCAGTATACGCTGTGAATAGATAGTAGACAGCACTGAGAGAGCAACATGAGTAAAGCATACCCCAGCAATCTGACCCGTGTTCAATATGAATTTCTGAGTGACATGATTCCAGAACCAAAACCTGGGGGTCGCAAGCGTGAAGTTGATATATGGGAAGTCCTTAACGGAATTTTTTATGTGCTGGTAGAAGGAGTTAGATGGCGATGCCTACGGCGGGCTACGCCTACGCTACCAGGTGACTTTCCTGTATGGCAGACGGTATATAGCTATTTTCGTAAATGGCGCAAAGACGGAACGTGGTTGAAAATTCACGATAGCCTGCGGCAGTGGACACGGATTGAAGAGGAACGGCATCGAAGCCCATCGGAAGCGATCATCGATAGTCAAAGCGTCAAGAGTGCAGCGATGGTAAGTCAATCTGTGGGTTTTGATGCAGGTAAGAAAATTAAAGGACGCAAGCGATTTATGACGGTCGATACCTTGGGATTAGTCTTGCGGGTCTTAGTCACGGCTGCCAATGTGGGTGAACGCGAGGGAGGTAAACTAGTTCTCAAACGGGTAAAACAGTCTCAAAAGCAGGTATCTCGTTTGACAACCCTCTGGGTGGATGGCGGCTTTGACGGTGAGCCGTTTATGCAGTGGGTGATGAATTTTTGCCGTTGGATTGTGCAGGTGGTGTTGCGCCCAGAGCAAACCAAGGGCTTTGTCTTGCTCAAAAAACGTTGGGTGGTGGAGCGCACTTTCGGTTGGGTCATGGGGTGTCGGCGATTGGTCAGAGACTATGAGTTATTGCCAGAAACATCAGAGACGTTTATCTACCTTGCTATGATCCGGATCATGGTGAGGCGATTGGCATAAAATTTGACCCCTCAAAACTTTTCAAACACCCTCTTAGAGGTTGTTTTAAAAGTATTTCTCTGTGTCTTTTAGCACTTGTTGATATTCTCTAGCCCCCTTAAAAAGCTGCGGTGTATACAAAAGTCCAAAATTTTCATAGGAAAACGAAAGAATAGCGATCGCTTTAACCTCATCTTCTTAGCTCAACTGATCAGACCGCAATACTCCTTTAATTTCTGGATTGCTAGGTAGATAACAGAGAAACTTTTGAGACTTGGCATTCTCCTGAATAAGTAAGCGTCCACAGTTTTCACACTCATAGATATGAGGAATATACTTCAAATAATACTGAGTAATAATTCCCCAAACTACTGCACGATGGTCTTTACCTTGCAGCCAGGGAAAACGTTTAAGCCACTCTTCTTGATTTTCTGTAAGCAGTGATTCAATGTATAAACTGACATCAGACGCAATCCCCTCAAAGATAACGTCTTTATCTTGATCTTTAATCAGATGGCCTTTGTATGGTATTTTATCCGTCCGATCAATAATGCTGTGACCACAAGTGCAACCCATTTTGCTCATAAAATTGCTACTCGCCGTTAGTAATGATTTGTTCTCAATTATCTACCTGACATAATTGAAGCGCCACACTTTTGAACTATTGTGCATCAAAGTTTGTAGTTTCCCTGCTGCCCTAAGCCTCGTATGATCAAGATATCAGCAAAATATAAAGTCGCCAGATTTTCACGGCATAACATGGGCAGTATTTGGGAAATCGATTTTTACTCTCGTCCGATTTTGGATGAAAATCAAAAAAAAGTTTGGGAAGTTGTAGTCTGCGAAAGTCCGTTGGATATTCGAGCGCAGACAGATTCGTTATTTCGCTATGCTCAATATTGTCCTAGCACCGAAGTCAATTCGGGTTGGTTGCGGACAGCATTGCAGGAAGCCATTGACAAAGCCGGAGAAGCGCCCATTAAAGTTCGCTTTTTCCGCCGCCAAATGAACAATATGATTACTAAAGCTTGCCAAGATTTGGGGATTCCGGCTCAACCTAGTCGCCGTACTTTGTTGCTGAACCAATGGCTACAACAGCGGATGGAGGAAGTTTATCCTCAAGAACCGGGCTATCAAGGCGGAAATAACCCTTCAGTGCGTTTAGACAGTCCTTTACCGCAGCGTTTACCTGATGCGTTAGAAGGACAGCAATGGGTATTTGTCAGCTTATCAGCAGGGGAATTGGCAGAAATGCCAGAGTGGGATATTGGCTTTGGTGAAGCTTTCCCCTTAGAAATGGCGCAATTGTCGCCAGAGGCTCGCATTCCAGGAGTTTTGATTTTCTCCCCAAGGGCTTTACCCTTAGCTGGTTGGATGTCTGGTTTAGAGTTAGCTTTTTTAAGAGTTGATCAGAGTGTTGGTACAAGGTTAATTCTGGAGACTGGTGCTACAGAAAGTTGGATTGTGGCAAATATCAAAAATCCCCAACTTTTAGTAGAAGCTAAAGGTTTCGCCGAATCGAAACAACAAGCTAATGGAGTGCATTTTATTGGTGTACAGTCAAGTCCCCAAGCAGAATCTTTTGCGGGGTTTTGGTTGTTGCAAGAGGTGATTTTGCCTTGAGAGTGCTGAGAAAAATATGAAGTGTGAAGTATAAAGTATGAAAATGTGAAATTTCATCCTTCTGCCTCCATCTTTTAGGTACGTAATCGGTACATAGTGATACATATCGATGATTTTTGGGGAATTCTCTGCATTGATGGAACGCTGATAGATGTCCATGATTTGGGATAATTATCTGCGTCCATCTCCGTTGTCAAAAGCAAATTGCTGATTTGCGCGGATAGGCACCAATGATTTGGGATAATTATCTGCGTTTGCTTGCAGTTCAAAATCCGAAATCCACAATTCACCAAGGGTCATGGGTTCTGAAAATTTCTCACACGATACACTAGCAGAACAGCTGCTGGAACTAGCCATCAAATCGGGAGCCGAAGCCGCTGAGGTGTATCAGTCGCACTCGCTTTCTCGTCCAGTCTTTTTTGAGGCTAACCGCCTGAAACAGCTAGAAACCAGCCAATCTGAAGGTACAACGCTGCGATTATGGCGCAATGGTCGTCCAGGATTGACTGTGGCTTATGGTGATGTTTCACCCCAGGCGATGGTGGAACGGGCTTTAGCTTTGAGTGAACTAAATCCGCCGGAAACAATCGAGTTGGTGAGTAACTCCAAGCCAGATTACCCAGACTTGGGGGAAAGTGTACCCATAGAAGTTTTAGTCAACTGGGGTAAAGAAGCGATCTCAATTATCCGCGATACTTACCCAGATGTGCTATGCAATAGTGACTGGGAATGTGATGTGGAAACTACTAGACTTGTAAATAGTCAAGGTCTAGATTGTTACTACACAGATACCACCCTCAGCTGTTATATGTCGGCCGAATGGGTGAGGGGTGATGATTTTTTGAGTGTTTCTGATGGTCAAACTCAACGCAATATCCTCGACCCAGAAAAGTTAGCTTATCAGATTTTACAAAGGTTAGTCTGGGCTAAAGAAAATGTTGCGCCCCCTAACGGTCGTATACCCGTTTTATTTACTTCTAAAGCAGCCGATATGCTGTGGGGAACTGCCCAAGCAGCTTTAAACGGCAAACGTGTCTTAGAAGCTGCTTCTCCTTGGGGAGAAAGGGTGAATAAACAAATTGTTGCTCCTAGTTTGACATTGTATCAAGACCCAGAGGCTGGCCCTTATAGTTGCCCTTTTGATGATGAAGGAACGCCGACCACGGCTTTAGTATTTGTCAAAGATGGCATATTACAGCATTTTTATGGCGATCGCACTACAGGCCGTCAACTTGGTGTAGGTTCCACTGGTAATGGTTTTCGCCCTGGATTAGGTAGCTATCCTACTCCAGGATTGTTTAATTTCTTGATTCAGCCTGGTTCCGTACCACTGCGAGATTTAATTCGGCAATTAGATAACGGCCTAGTTGTAGATCAAATGTTAGGTGGTAGTGGTGGTATTTCGGGAGACTTTTCCATCAACATTGATTTAGGCTACTGCGTCAAAAATGGTCAAGTAATTGGCCGCGTAAAAGACACAATGGTTGCAGGTAATGTCTACACAGCCTTAAAGCACGTCGTAGAATTGGGTAATGATGCAGATTGGAATGGTTCTTGTTATACTCCATCTTTAATAGTTGAAGGACTATCTACTACTAGCAGAAATCCTTAAACAGCCAATAGTTGGTTTAGTGTTTGGCTATCTAGCGAGTTGGTTGGTGTATTTCCAAGAGTTTCAGCCACAAACTGCCTAGCTGCTCATCTCTATCCCCGATTTCAAGTTATAACTATGAACAGAAATTATCAATAAATTGCCAAATTTATCTTATGTCGCTTCCTGTGCTGAGTCAGCGCTTGCTTCGTTGGTGGCAGCCTCGAAAAGGTTTAGCGATCGCTGAAGCTTCTATAATTGGGATTGTAGCGGCTTTATCTGCGGTATTGTTAAAAGTTGGATCGGGATGGTTGGGAGCATGGCGTGTGCATACTTCCCATGTTTTCCCTGCATGGTTAGCTTTACCAATAGTTGGGTTAGTTTTTGGCTATCTGGCGGGTTGGTTGGTACAAAGGTTTGCACCAGAAGCATCTGGTAGCGGTATTCCCCAAGTCAAAGCCACCCTAGCGAATGTGCCAACGCAATTATCTTGGCGGGTAGCAGCTGTTAAGCTTCTCAGTGCGATGATTGTCATTGGTTCAGGCTTAACTTTGGGTAGACAAGGGCCAACGGTGCAAGTCGGCGCAAGTTTAGCCGCGGGGATGAGTCGCTTTGTTCCCACTTCCCCAGATCATCGACGACAAATGATCGCCGCAGGTGCAGGTGCAGGTTTAGCAGCTGCGTTTAATGCCCCCCTGGCTGGTGTCATATTTATTGTTGAAGAGTTACTGCAAGATTTATCTGGGATAACTTTAGGAACCGCCATTATCGCTTCATTTATTGGCGGCGTTGTATCGCGGTTATTAGGCGGAGGCAGTCTACAATTAAATCAACAATTGATGCACTCTTCTAGTCAGTTTTCTCTCCCAGAACTGCCCTTTTTCTTATTGTTGGGGATTTTTGCCGGGTTACTAGGTGCGTTATTTAATCGTGGTTTAATTTTTAGTATAAAATTCTATCGAACTTTACATATTAGTTTGCCGCTAAAAGTGGCTTTGGCGGGATTTATTTCCGGGATAATCGTTGCTATCTTACCGGATTATTTTCGGAATAATACGGGCTTGCGTGAGTATATCATTACTAGCAACTCTAGTGGTTCTGTAGCAGCGATCGCATTTATTGCTCAATTTATTCTCACGTTAATCGCCTTTGGTTCTGGTGCGCCGGGAGGATTATTTGCACCTAGTCTGATCTTAGGTTCTTGCTTAGGACACGTTGTTGGTGTTTGGGAATCTCATTTATTAGGTATAGGTTCTCTACCTACCTATGCTTTAGCAGGAATGGGGGGATTTTTTAGTGCTGTTTCTAAAGTTCCCATCACCGCTATTGTGATTATCTTTGAAATGACCACCGACTTCAATTTGGTTTTACCTTTAATGATTGTGGCTGTAGTTGCTTACCTAGTTGCAGATAAGGTGATGCCAGGTTCGCTTTATGATACGCTTTTGCAATTGAAAGGTATTAGCATTACAAAAGTCGCCTCAGCAGAAGCTATCTTAACAACATTAACCGCTAAAGATGTAATGCAGCAGCAGGTAGAAACTCTAGATGCAGACATGACTTTAGAAGAAACAAAACAGGCATTTTCTAGTTCTCATCATCGGGGTTTCCCTGTAGTCAAAAATAGCAAGTTAGTGGGAATTGTCACCCAATCAGATTTGACCAAAACGCCGAATCGCAACTTGCCAAATGATACTCTGTTAAAAGAAATTATGAACCCGGCACCGATAACGGTCACACCCTTACATAACCTAAGTAATGTACTGTATTTACTTGACCGCTATCAAATCAGTCGTTTACCAGTAATAGATAGGCGAAAATTAATTGGGATTATTACCCGTGCAGATATTATTCGCGCTGAAGCTGACCATCTCAACGGGGGAAATGTTACCCCAACACCCCAAGCAGAACCTTCTTACATAGTTTACCAAACGCGATCGCCGAGTATTGGCAGAGGTAGATTGTTAGTACCAATAGCTAACCCGGAAACTGCGGCGACTCTACTACAAATAGCCACAGCTATTGCCCGTGATCGCCACTATGAAATAGAGTGCGTCCAGATCATGTTAGTATCACGTCACAGTTCTCCATGCGAAACCCCTGTGAGAACTGCCAAAAGTCGGCGCTTACTGCGACACGCAGAAGTTTTAGCTAAAAAGTGGGGTATTCCCTTACATACACAAATTCGCGTCGCCCATGATCCCGCCCAAGCTATCTTAGAAACTATCAAAGAATGCCACATAGACATGATTTTAATGGGTTGGAAAGGCAATACTTCCACCCCAGGTAGAATTTTTGGCAATGTTGTTGACACCATCATTCGTCAAGCCACCTGTGAAGTCCTCCTAGTAAAACTGAGCAATAGTCAAGAGTCAATTGTCAAGAGTCAATTGTCAGAAATCACTCTTACTCCCCAATTCAACCGTTGGTTAATCCCCACGGCTGGCGGCCCTAATGCTAAATTTGCCATGAAATTGTTACCTGCATTATTGACCTTGGGGAATAATCCAGAAATTCACTTAACGCAAGTATTCAAACCATCTGAGTTGAACCCGGATATGCAGATTTTAGACCAAGCCATCCATCAATTGACGCGCCACCGCCAATTATCTGGTACTATCTTTCTGGCTACCCCAGTACAGGCAGATTCCGTTGCTGAAGGTGTGATTAACTTAGTTAAAAAGCAAGGGTTTGATGTTGTAATTTTAGGTGCTACCCGCGAAGGATTATTGCAACAAGCAATTCAAGGTAATATTCCCGAAGCGATCGCCTCTGGTGTAGAAAGTACAGTTATATTAGTCCGCGGTGCAATTAATAATTAACTCTTAAGAACTAATTGACAAGCAGAGTCGGAACTTTTGAATACAGCAGTTATTAATATCCTCCCACAACACATCCAAATTATTCGCAGCCACGCCGAAAGCACCTACCCCGAAGAATGCTGCGGAATTATTCTTGGCTATATAAATAATCAAACCAAAACAGTAGTCGAGATTATCCCCACCGCTAACGCCTGGAGTACTGAGTCAAACAACTTCGCTCATAACGAAACAGAATACAGCGAAAGACGAAGATATGCGATCGCACCCCAAGTTATGTTACAAGTACAAAAAACAGCACGGGATAAATCGTTAAATATTATTGGGATTTATCATTCCCATCCTGACAATCCAGCGATTCCTTCCGAATGCGATCGCCAGTATGCTTGGCCTGCATACTCGTATATAATAGTTTCCGTCCAAAATGGCACAGCTAATGAACTCCTCAGTTGGAGTCTTGACAACCAACATCAGTTTCAACCAGAGACAATTTATCCTATAAATTTAGCTACTTAAGTTAAATAACGACATCGTTTTTCGATACCATTAATAATTCGCTCGTCCACAGCAAAATTGCTATGTTAAATCCCAACCTGGAAGAAATCCAGCTGACTAAAGACGACTACGAACGTTACTCCCGCCACCTAATTTTGCCAGAAGTCGGGGTAGACGGACAAAAACGCTTAAAATCTGCCAGTGTACTGTGTATTGGTACAGGTGGTTTAGGTGCGCCACTGCTGTTATATTTAGCCGCAGCAGGTGTCGGACGCATTGGTATTGTGGATTTTGATGTTGTTGATACTTCTAACCTGCAACGTCAAGTTATTCACGGTACGTCCTGGGTAGGTAAACCCAAAATTGAATCAGCCAAAAACCGCATTCACGAAATTAACCCCCATTGTCAGGTTGATTTATACGAAACTCGCTTGAGTTCCGAAAACGCCCTCGATATTATTCGTCCTTACGATATCGTTGTGGATGGGACTGATAATTTCCCCACCAGATATCTAGTCAACGATGCTTGTGTGTTGCTAAACAAGCCAAATGTTTACGGTTCAATTTTCCGGTTTGAAGGCCAAGCAACGGTATTTAACTACGAAGGTGGGCCGAACTACCGCGATTTATATCCAGAACCACCACCACCAGGAATGGTTCCTTCCTGTGCAGAAGGCGGCGTTTTGGGGATTTTACCGGGAATGATTGGTGTCATCCAAGCCACGGAAACTGTGAAAATTATTCTCGGTAATGGCAATACTTTAAGTGGCAGGCTGTTACTGTACAATGCCTTAGAGATGAAATTCCGGGAATTGAAATTGCGTCCTAACCCGATTCGCCCCGTAATTGAAAAGCTGATAGACTACGAACAATTCTGTGGTATCACCCAAGCTAAAGCTGAAGAAGCAAAACAACAGCAAGAAATTGCCGAAATGACTGTGACAGAGTTAAAGGCGTTGCTAGATAGCGGTGCAAAAGATTTTGTCCTGTTGGATGTGCGGAACCCTCATGAGTACGACATTGCGAACATTCCTGGTTCTGTTTTAGTCCCATTACCAGATATTGAAAATGGTAATGGTGTAGCTAAGGTGAAAGAAGTACTCAACGGACACCGTTTAATTGCTCATTGTAAGATGGGTGGTCGTTCTGCCAAAGCCCTCAGTATCCTCAAAGATGCAGGGATTACGGGGACAAATGTTAAAGGCGGGATTACCGCATGGAGTCGAGAAGTTGATCCTTCGGTTCCGGAATATTAATCAACACGGTTATCAAAATAGGTCACACATTGCGTTAATAATTATCCACATTTCCAGTAGTGGAAATCAGAGGGGAGGTAATATAAGTTACCTTCCTTTTCTCTATTATGAGTATTGCGCGATCGCCTTCACAGGTTTTATGGTTGCAAGTATTCGCGTTAGCAGCCGTCCAAGGGTCAATTAGTCTGGCTTGGTTAATTTACAATTTATACTTGCCCCAACTTCTCACACAGTTTGGTTTTTCTGCCTCTTTAGCAGCTGGTTTGTTAGTCATTGAGAATGCCTTGAGTGCAGTCTTAGAACCCGTGATGGGTGGACTTTCTGATAAATCTCAGCGTTGGGTAGGAAGTCGCTTTCCCTTCATCTCTGTGGGTGTCATTCTTTCATCAACTCTGTTTATTGCAATACCATGTATTGTAACTTTTGTCCAGCCCACAGTAATTTGGCGATCGCTTTTACCGATAACTCTGGTAGCCTGGGCTTTAGCTATGACAATATTTCGCAGTCCAGCAATGGTTTTATTAGGGAAATACGCCACACCTCCCCAGTTACCATCAGCAGTCAGTGTTGTGACTTGTGTCGGGGGAATGATTGGGGCTTTTCGACCAATTGCTAATCAGTATATTCTCAGCTTCGGGGCAATTTTTGCCTTTGCTGTCGCTTCTTTTGTGATGCTGGCCGCGGCGGGGATTTTGCGTTGGGTTAATCCTCCCGAAACACCCAATTTTCAGCATGACACCAAAGTAGGGAAATTTCCCTATCCAGAATTGAGTTTAATGTTCGCCACTGGTTTAGGTGTGGCTTGGGGTACGCGACTCATGATGAATAGCTTAACCCAGTTGCTCAAGGTGCAATTTCATACCAATAATATTGATATGTTGCTAGTGTACATTGGGTTGGCGATCGCCATCTCTACCTTACCCGCCGGAGTTTTAGCTACCAAAATTGGTAATTGTCAGGCAATGTTACTGGGCGTAGGTACAACAATTATCTCAATATTGGCGATCGCTTTTACTGGTGCAATCTTACCGCTGATAGTCTTGTTAGTAGCCGGCTTTAGTACCATCATCAACGGCGCAATTCCCCTAGCTTTGGGCTTAATATCTCCAAAATGGGCAGGTTTAGGGATAGGAACTTACTTTGGTGGGTTTGCTTTAGCCATGAGTTTATTCGGTTGGTTATTTCCCCAAGTTCCAAAAATGACACCTGTTATTAGTGCGCTGTTTTGTGGGTTAGCCTTTTTACTAGTTGGTATTTGCCTCATAATTGCTACTGTGCAGATAAATGCAAAGGCTTAAACTCCGTAAGAACGCGGATAGGGTTTAAGCAGTGTTTTCGCCTGATAGACATAAACAATATTCACCGCCACACCACCACGGCGAATTACTATTTGTTCAATCTCTTCCACACTGCGAAAATGATTTCGATAACTAGCCATTAAATCTTCTCGCAAGTTAAAAGGTGCAATAGTAATATATAGTGCATCTTTTCCTAACCATTGTTCAGCCCTAGACCAAAAAGCAAAGCCACGGTTATCATTACCAATATCAAAGCAAGTGATAGGAATTTGCGCTACAGGTTCCAAAGACATAGCAATGGGGCCGCCTAAATAATAGCGATTGGTAAAGATAAAGCTAGAATTTTGTAGCGCTGTTTTAAGAATTGGCGATTCACTAAAAGTACGTCGCAGTTGTTGAATATCGATTAGTTCTGTAGAAGGGTCATTCTGAACAGGTAAAAAGCCTCCCAATACAGCATATTGACTTGGCTTTTGGAAAATTCCTAAAGTTAATTGCAACAGTAAAATGATGACGATACTCGCAACCATAATTCCCGAACCTAATAGCCATCGCCGCACCCAAAGCCGCGATTTTTGTTCCCAAATTACAGCTTGTTGTCCTAATAATAAAGTGATTCCCCAAAATCCTGGCATTGTCCAAGCTGGTAAGATTTGCCGATATCCGCCAATAAAAGTAAAGCCTAAAATTAAAGGAAGAGAAACCCATAAAATTAAGAGTTTTTCCGTCTTTAAATTATCTTTGTAAGTAATTGGTTTTTGAGTAAAAATTTGCTTGATTTTTCTGAGTATTGGTTGCAAACTTACACGCCATAGAGGAAAACCAAGGGTTGGAAACAAATAAGCTACCTGAGCTAAATAAACTAATAAAACATTCAGTAAGTTGTAGCCAGTTTTCGGTACGGCTCGTGCTGATTGAAAACTAAACGATACCCAATTATGCTGCATATTCCAAAACACAATCGGGGAAATGGTAATGATAAATAATCCTAAACTAAACCATGCCCAAGGCGATCGCACAACAACTCGGTGCGCTGGACTAGTTAAACAAAACCCAAGTAACCCTAGCCCCAAAATAAACCCGTGATATTTGCTATTACAGGCTAATCCAACCAAAATTCCCAGAATAGCTAAACGGTAACTGGGGGTATATGAATTAGAGGAGTAAGATTCATCTTGCAACGGCTGACGCAGAAATTCCGTCACTGCACAATATAAACTAGCCGACCAAAAAAACATCAGTGGACTATCAGGTAAACTGAGGATACCAAAGCCAATTTGAAAAATCGGACAGATAGTAGCAATTGCCAAGGTAAAGTAAGCAGCTTTGGGAGAAAATATTTTCTGACTAGTTAGATATAAAAATATCAAACTACCTGTATGACAAAGTATTGCACCTAAACGAATAGTAAATTGTGATACGTCTCCTGTTAACCAAGTCCCAAAACCAGTGGTGAAAGCAACTATCGCCGGATGATCAAAATAGCTCCAGTTGAGATGCAAACTATATAGATAGTAGTAAGCTTCATCAAAAGTAGGGTAAAGCCAAAAAGCAATGATGGCTCGAAATAATAATCCTCCGACCAGTAAAATAAGCACTGATTGATTAGCTTTGCTAGTCAACCATTTTTGAGCTATTTGCATTTATTTATATTTGTTTTTAGTATGCACACCAAATCATAAACTCCAGTTTGCTCAAATTGATGCAATAGCTGAAGAATCTATAAACAATCTCTTACTAATGAATTCGGAAGTCTTTGTTAATGACCCTTACCTGCACCTAAATATAATTCACCCACTTTCGGGTCTGTTAATAATTCTTGACCAGGGCCAGAAATCGCATCCCTTCCAGACTCCAAAACATAACCGCGATGAGCCATTTCTAGGGCTTTCCGAGCATTTTGTTCTACAAGTACGATCGCAGTACCACTCTGGTTAATTTGTTTAATTTGGGCAAATACCTGAGTCACCAAAATCGGCGATAAAGCCGCCGATGGTTCATCTAACAGCAACAAACTAGGTTCTAACATTAATGCTTTACCCATCGCCAGCATTTGCCGTTCCCCACCAGAAAGTGTACCAGCCCGTTGACGACGGCGATCGCTCAATTTGGGAAACATGGCAAATATTTTATCTTTGACGGGTTTGAGAGGCGCATTACTCACAAAAGCCCCCATTTCTAAATTTTCTTCCACACTCAAAGAAGGAAAAACATTGGCAATTTGTGGTACGTAGGACAAGCCTTTCTTGACAATTTGATTTGATTTCAGTCCAGAAATATTCTCGCCTTTAAAGGTAATTGTGCCTGTATGCGGTGTTAATAGCCCAAAAATAGTTTTTGCCAAGGTGGATTTCCCCGCGCCGTTAGGGCCAATGACTGTTACCAATTCTCCTGCGTCTACACGAAAATTCACACCTTGCAGGATATCTACATCTTGGATGTAACCAGCATGGACATTGTTGACTTCGAGTATTGGAGCAGTGTGATCAACTGAACCTGACATACAATCCTTAAATTAATCGAATTTTATAATGCTATGTTGAGGGGGCGACAAGAGTCGTAAAA